>SYOX01000281.1 GCA_005804885.1 Pseudomonadota bacterium | reverse complement strand
GCCCAGCAATGACAGCGGCCTGACGCTGGCAGGACAGGCATGTTGGCGCTGGCATCGTCTCGTTCATACTCCTATCATGCTCGGGAACGCGGTTCGCCGCAACCCCTCGATCAAGTCATCAGAGCGTGGTGAACGCGTACCCGCCAGAACCCCAACGCTTTGATCTGGGAAGAGGTTGAGGTTGTCCGCCAGCGAGACGAAGACTTTTTCGGTGATGTCGAAGTCGAGGCTGAGTTGGAGGGGTATGAGGGACTCGGCGTCGAGCAGCGAGAGGTCATTTTTCACATCGCCGATCTTGAAGTTCACCCATCCCCCACTTTACGCTCGCGCCAAACCCCAGTTGCTCAGTCAAGTGCATGAAGCCCAATTTCCTCAAGCGAAGTCGTCTGGCCGCCGAAGGTCGTGTCGGTAATGCTTCACGTCAACGCGCGAGTTTCCATCGACCCCAACCCGGTGGGTGCTGATCTGCATCGTCCCCCCTGGATCTTCAAGAAACCCCACGCATCGAACTTCGTCACGTCGCGCTCTCCCGGCTTGATGACGTCGCCAGGGACGGGGACGGTGTTGGCCTGTCCCTCAGACGAGGTCGGCGAGGTGGTGGCACGTCGAGGTGCTGAGCCTCCGACGGTGGCCGCCGGGCTGGCCTGTCATGGTCCGTTCGAGCGCGATGGCGGCCACCGATCAACGACGCGCCGCCTCCTTCGTGACAACCCGAGCGCCGCGAGCGCGGCCAGGAGGGCGCCGCCCGGGTCGGCGCCCGTTCCGCCCATCCGGCAGTCACAGCCGCCGTCGCTGTCCGCGGCGGGGCCGTTGGTCGTGTCGGTCGTCGCCGGGTCGTCGCCGCCGTCGTCGCCGCCGTCGTCGTCGCCTTCATCGTCGGGGCCTTCCGTGGCGTCGCAAGCGTCGTCGACCAACGCCCGAAATGGCGCGTTCACGACCCCCGACAGAGAAATGTTGTCGATTTCCCAGCCGTAGTCGCCGATCCCCTGGTCGGTGCCGATTCGGAAGCGGAGCTGCACCGTCTTCCCCGCGAGCTCCCTTCCGAGATCGATGGTTCGGGTGTCGCGCTCAGGCCAGGAGGGGTTGCTACCCACGTAGCCCGATCGGCCTTGAAGGGCGTTGGGGACGTTGGCGAGCCCGATGACACCCTCGTACGACGCCTCCCCGAAGGTCTCGATGTCGACCCACGTCTCGCCAGCGGTCGTCGAGAGCTCGATGACCGCGCCGTCAAAGTTCGTTCCGTCGCTCTGCTCGAAGTGGTGACGCTCGTCGAACGTGACGACGAAGGCATCGGGCCCGACTTCGATCGGCGGCGAGACCAACGAGGTGTCGGACTCTCCCTCGCTGTCGATCCCGTGCCACGCATGGTCCCCCGCGGTCGGCTCCGCCCGGGACCACGTCGTGCTGGCTCCGGCCCCAGCCAGCGTCCACGAGCTGCCCACGGCCTCGACGTCGTCGACGGTCGAGTCGGCCTCGTCGACGAGCACGGGGAGCACGAGCGACACCTTGCTGTTCGACCGACAGCCGCCCGGTGCGTCGAGGTCTACCGCAAGATCGACCTGGCTCCGTGCGGTGAACGAGGCGTCGAGCGCGACGTCGATGGCGACGGTGACGCCCGACAGCGCGCTCAGGTCGGGGACGGCCACGGCTGGACCGTTGGGGAAGGTCACCCCGGCCGTCGCCGACGTGAGCGTCACGGTCGCGCCCACCAGCGGGAGGAACCCGCCGTTCATGACGGCCACCGTGACTCGCCCGACCTCTCCGTCGTCGAGATACCCATCCTCGTCACACGAGCTCACCGAGTCGGCGAAGTCGACCGAGTCGATCACGCCGGCGTGGGTCGCCTCGAAGCTCTCGACGACCCCGGCGAAGTCGGTCGACTCGCGGGGGGGCGACACAGCGCACGTGCCCGCGCCCCGACGCGCGAAGGCCTCGGCGAGGAGGCGCGCATCGTCAGGATCGTTCGCCAGCGCTGCCCGAGGATCGCGTCGCGCTGCTCCGTGTACGTGGGCGCGAAGGGCGCGAGCTTCATCCCCGCCACGAGGTAGTCGGACATGCGCCGACGCGCCTCGTCGAACGCGTACGGCGCCCCAGGCTCTGCCGTCTGCTTCAGCATCGCGACGTAGCCCTCGAAGAGCATCATGGCCCAGACCTCGCCGGCGTTGTGCGCCTCATCGTTCCCAAGCGCGGTGGGCGTGGCCGCGATCGGCACGCCCACGGGCAGCGGAGTCCCCGCCGTAATGTGCCGGAATGTCAGCGGATTTCGGGAGAAGTCCACCGAGTAGGGGTAGCGGCGAATCCCGAAATAGGCCGGATCGTCCAGCCGCCCTTCGGCGGCGTAGCCGGTGAGGCCGAAGGAGCCGTCGAGGTCGTCCCCTTCGCGAACCACCATCTGCAACGCAATGAAGTCGGCAAAGCCCTCGCTCTCGGCGCTGCCGATCGGGTGGTCGACCGAGACCAGGCGTTGGTGCAGGTAGTGGCCCCACTCGTGCGCAATGATCGTGTTGTCGATCGATCCGTCTCGGTAGGCGTCGCTCAGACGGGACATCAAGGCGACAACCGGGCCGGACGAAAGCGCCGCCTTGACCGCGTTGGCGTCCGCGAGCGTCATCGAGAGCGCCGGGATGTTCAAGGGCGTGGGCGGGCCTCCGTCGATCAGCGGCTGAGGCGGGCCGACGGCGTTGGCGGCGATCAAGGCGCCGATCGCGCCGGCGGCCTCGGCGTTGAGGATCTTCTGCCTGGGCGAGCAGGCGCCGCGATCGATGAGCGCGATCACGCCCGTCAGGTCGGTGGTGATCGCCTGGCAACCATCCGCCGTGGGCGCGACGCCGTCGTCCACAAGCGCCACGCCGCCTGATATGGCGAAGGTCTTCGGCCCGAAGGCGGCGATGTTCGTCGAGAGCGTCTGTCCGTCGACCACCAGATCGGCCTGCGAGACCCCGTCCCAGACGTACATCTGCATGCGCGGCGACATGCCGTCTGCGGGCGTCGCCATGTTGGAGTTGTTGCGGAAGCCCGGCGCGCCATCCTGCGCCTGTGCGAGCAGGGGATCCCCCTCGAGACCGCCGCGCTCGAAGTTGCTCTCCTGCGCGTTGCCGGCCGCCTCGTCGAAGCCCGAGTCGTACCACCAGTCGTGCAGCCAGTTCGTGGTGTAGAAGAGCTGGGCGACGGCCGCCATCCGCTGGTCATCGCTCGCTTGCGGCTCCGCGTCCACGTCGAAGGTCCGGTCGAAGGCTCCGGGTGAGGTCACCGCCGCGCGCACGTCGCCCGGAGAGAAGCCGTCGGGCGCGTCGTCGTCCGTGTAGGCATCGACGTTGTTGCCCCTCGTCTCGTTGGCGCCGGTGGGCAACCACGGATCGCGCGGCGCGTTGAAACCGTCCAGGGAAACCAACGCTGGCGATACGAACGACGGCGCGCTCCTGTCGGGCTGCCCCGTCGGGTGCGGCGTGAAATCGGCGCGGGGGCCGTCGGCGGGCCGGTGATCCCCCCCCTCGTCTGCCCAGACACGGTAGGAGAACACGTCGGAGCTGCTGAGGCTGGTTCGGTGGAGGACGCGACCGTCGTCCGCCGCTACGACGTGGGCATGCGCGTCGGAGTCGGCCGCCGACGCCTTCCGAACGAAGGCCTCGACATAGTATGCGGGGACGACGCGGTCGACCTGCGGGAAGAGCACCCGCCGAGCACGCGCCGGCCTATCGAATCGAAGGCCCGAGGTCCGTACACGCTGCGTGTCTGCGAGGTCGTAGATTCGGTAGTCGCCCTTCAGAACCGCGCGCTCCACGAGGTCGCCGCCGGTCAGGGATGTCACACGAAGGTCCCGAATGGCGAGCGCGACCGCATCGGAAGCTGAGACGCGAAAAGGGAGGCTCGTCGCAGGCTCCACGGCGTCGGCGCGGAGGTTTCCGCCGATGGCGATGAGTTCGTGGTCGCGGTCGAGGAGCACATGGACATCGGAGCGCAGGAGCTCCACGGAGCCGACTCGTTGGCGCAGGGTGACGACGACCCCCCCTCGCCCGACGTCGTGAACATGGGCCACGAAGGCGGTGGCGAGGGCCGCCGGAGGCAGCCTGTACTTCGCGGCGAAGCGCTGAAGGTGGATGTGCGCTGCCGCTTCGGCGTCGATGCCGGCGAGGACCTTGTCATGCGTCGGGGGTCGGGCCGCCCAGAGGAACGTGGGGACGTTCTGCGTCGGATCGACGGACGTCACGAACGAGAGCGCCCGCTCGTCGGCTGGTGCAGCGCCGGCGCGCGATACGGCGTGCGGGGGCTCGGGCGCGGGCCCGCCGCAAGCGCCGAGAGCGCAAGACACCATCAGGACGACACACGAGGATCGTAAGGTCGGGTTCATCGCCGGGCACGCTCACATTCTGGCGCGAGCAGGCTCGCGGCCATCGTTGAAGATACACGGTGCACGCCGAGCCCCGCGTGATCTACTCGCGGATCTGCCCGACGCGTGCCCAGGAGGCCCAGGACGATAGGAAGTCTAAAGAGGGTCTGGTTGGTATATCAAAATCAGGAATGGATGACGGACACAAGGGGGGTAGGGCGGGTGTCGACGCGCGGGTGGGGTGACGAGCCTGAAGGGGTGCTCATCGGGTGGTCGCGCTTGCTCATGGAAGGTTCCTGCTGCACTTGCTCGTCGCCCTCGACGTGTCCCTGTTCCGTCCCGGACGCTGAAGCCCCGCGTCGCAGGGCGCCTGATGATCCTCAGGCTCCTGATGAGTACTCCTTGATCCTTGTCACCCCCCCTGCATTGATCCCCGCTCTACCCCCTTGTGTCCGTCATCCATTCCTGATTTTGATATACCAACCAGACCCTCTTTAGACTTCCTATCTTCAAGACGCGTGGCGGGCGCACGACGTTCCCCTTGCGGGGGTCGTGCCTGCTCGTGCGTCACTCCTCGCAGCAGGCCGTGTCTGACAACAGATCGAGTGTGATAGTCTCCGTTGGAAGCCGCTGGAGGTCATGATGGCGCGCGGGGACCTGACGAACGAGCAGTTTGAGATGATCGAGGACCTGTTGCCCACCCAGCGTACAGGCAAGGCCGGTCGCCCTTGAAACGACCACCACACCACCATCAACATCATCCGTTGGGTCCTTCGCAAAGGAGTCTCCGTTGGCCTGCCCCCGCTGCAGCAACTCGGACATCACTGGCAAGAAGTTCGGCTTCGGCGACGTCACGCTGTACGAGTTTTTGTGCAAGCACTGCGATTTATTTGAATATAAGAAGTCGACGGATCCCGACTTCGGCGACTGGTACCGCCGCTGGCAGGCCTCGGCGACAGCGACGACCGCGGCTGCCCCGGCGGCGACGACCGCGGCTGCTGCGGCGTCGGTCGCCGAGGACGAGGACGAAGGCGAGGACGAGGACAACGAGCCGCTCGATCCCGACGCCAAGGCGCCGGACATCCGGCCGGTCATCGCCGCGCCCCAGGACGACGGGCCTCGCCTGGTCTACGCCGACCAGATGGCGCCCTACCGGAGCGAGCGCGCCGAGTTCATCCGCCTGCAGGTCGCGCGCTCCGCCGCCGAGCGGGCGAACGGAGCCTTCATCGGGGCGCCCAGCTCGCGTGAGAGCGAGCTGCGCCAGCGCTTCGGCAAGGAGTGGGCGGGAGCGGTGTCTGCGTACGGCCGCCCCATCACCTCCGACGGCAGGTACCGCGGCTGGGAGTTCGAGCGCGGCTTCGTCGCGCAGATCCGCACCGATCCGGACATCGTGATCGATCGCAAGTCGCGCCTGTTCGAGCTGGCCCCCATCGAGCACGTCGACGTCACCTCCGACGGCCCAGTGCGGGCGCTGCTCAGGTCGCCCAACCTCGCGCGCCTGCGCTCGCTCGACCTCGGCGGCCTCGGGCTCAACGACGACGACGCGCGCGTGCTCGCGGCCGAGGGTCAGCTCACCCGCTGCGAGTGGCTCGACCTGCGCGGCAACATGATCGGCCCGGTCGGGGTCGCGGCGCTCGTCGCTTCGCCCCTCATCCGGGCCATCCCCATGGTGATGCTCGACGGCAATCCGTCCGATCCAGCCGTTCAGTACAACCTCGACTACGACGGCAGCGTGATGGATCTGTACCTGCCGCCCGAGGGCCAGGAGGCCGAGGCCAGGTACGGCCGCATCAACTGGTTTCACCTGCCCGCCGGCCGGCGTCCCGATCGCTTCCACGCCCGCGCCGTGCGCTACGAGGATTGATCGCCTCATGCTCCTTGCGAGAGCGCCCGACGAGGCGCAGGTCACGATGGGCGAGCGGTCTTCGGCGACGACCGCCCGTCCGAGCTGCTTGATCTCGCGTATGATTCACGGCGACACCGAGTTCGACGAGGTCAGCGAGGCCGGGTTCGATCAATCGGTGGCAGAGATCCGGGCGAGGCTGTCATGAAGCGAGTCGAGCGGCCGGGTGGTCTGCGCACCGTGGTCGAGAAGATCACCTGCAACCGAGGGAAGAGAGCATGAGCCGACGCGGCAAATGGCTGGTGATGTGTCCTGCGAGTCGGGCTCTTCCGATGGCGGACGTCCTTGAGAAGATCAAGATGCCGAGGGAGGCCAAGGCTGCGCTCGACGGCGAGGTGCTGGTCCTGACCGTGCCCACCGCCGACGGCGAGGAGGCCGAGCTCTGGGTCTGGCTGTCGACCGAGGAGGTGGTGGCCGACGAGGCCGTCGAGTTCACGGAGGAGTATGGCGCCGAGCGCGCCGATCGCGACCAGATCGCCACCTACGACGCGCGTTACGTGATCGCGTGGAACCTCGCCGAGAGCGAGTACGTGTTCGAGACCTACTACACGCTGGCGTTCAGGCTCACCGACGCGGTCGGCGGCATTACGCTCGATCTGATCGAGAAGACCTTCGTGGAGGCCTGAGGATGGCGATGGCCCTCGAACAGGCGCTGAGCCACCCCGGCGAGCTGGTCGCGGTGTGGGATTGGGGCGCGCGCGAAGAGCGGTTGCTGGTCTGCTCCGTGGTCGACGGCAAGCTCGGCATCATGGCCTCGGTCGAGATGACCCAGGCCGAGCGCGAAGCCATGGCGGCGACGCTGCGTGCGCGCGGCGTGCGCCAGGGCGCGACCGCCGGGGTCTGCCCCTTCACGTGGAGCAATGACGGCGCCTTCACGGTCTGGTCGTTGACCGACACCGTCGTGACCTCGAGCGGCGACACGCTCAGGATCGCCGGCGGCGCGCGCATCCGCAAGGCCGACGCGGCGCGGGTCTGGACCTTCCTCGACGACTCGCTCGGTCACCGCGGCGTGCGGGTGGTGACCCTGAGCGGCGCTCCCATCCTCATCGCCGAAGAAGAGGACGCGGCAGCCCAGCTCGACCCGACCTACGGCATGGACAACGTGGCGATCGACGCGGCCTGGGCCACCTTCCTGGGCCGCGATCTCGCGAGCTGGCTCGGCGTCCCCATCGTCGACGAGATGGTGTCGTCCCCGACCACGATCTGAAGTCGATGAACTTCCACGGCTTCGGGAGCCCCACGAAGCGACCGTCGAGGAAGACCAGGCCGCTGAAGGCATCACCGCCGGTGGGGTTCCTTGGCGCCTCGGTCCCGGGGCAACCTCATGCAAGCGAACTTTGGGTTGTGGAAGTCGCTCCCGTCGAGCTTGACAGTCCATCGACAGACCTCAAACATGACACGGCGCGGCTGTGAGAGCGGCACCTGGAGGCCCCTGCGTCAAGGAAGAGCGGGACCCTGGGCGACCGGCAGGTGAGGCGCGGCGATGAAGGAGGTTCCTGGATGAAAAGGGCCAGACTCGGAATGAGGATCAGGACGGGCTGGGGTCTGGCCCTTGTGTGGGCGATCCTGGGAGGCGGCTGCGCCGAGGAGGAAGGGGGCGAGCAAGGGCCGGGGTGTCGGCTCAACAGCGACTGCCCGCCGGGCGAGGTGTGTCAGGATGGGCAGTGCGTGAGCGCCGAGGTGTGCGAGATCGACTGCCGCTGCACCCAGGACGCCGACTGCCCGACGGGAGAACATTGCGATTCGAACAGCGGCGCGTGCGTGGAGGATGTCTGCGCCCAGGACGTCGACTGCGCCCTGGGCTTTGTCTGCGAGCGCGGGCAGTGTGTGGTCGATCGAGACAACGATCAGGACCGGGATCAGACCCCCGACGCGGTCGACAACTGCCCCCAGGTCAACAACCCCGATCAGGAGGACGCCGACCTCGACGGCCAGGGAGACGCCTGTGACGGCGATGACGACGGCGACGGCGTCGACGACGGCGCGGACAACTGCCCTCTGGTGAGCCAGGCCGATCAGGCCGATCAAGACGGGGACAGCATCGGAGACGCGTGCGATCCAGACTTCCTGGCCGACGGCGACTCCGACAGCGTGGGCGACACCAACGACAACTGCCCCGAAGACCCCAACCCCGATCAAGAGGACGCCGATCTGGACGGCCAGGGGGACGCCTGCGACGGCGATGACGACGGCGACGGCGTCGACGACGGCGCGGACAACTGCCCCCTGGTGGGCAATGCCGATCAGGCCGATCAGGACCTGAATGACCTCGGGAATGCGTGCGACCCGGGCTTCCAGGCCGACGGCGACTCCGATGGCGTCGGGGACACCAACGACAACTGCCCCGAGGACCCCAACCCCGATCAGGCCGACCACGAGAATGACAGGATAGGCGACCTTTGCGACCCCGATGACGACAACGACGGCGTGGCCGACGGCGACGACAACTGCCGCCAGTCCCCCAACGCCAACCAGCGCGACTCGGACAACGACGGCGTCGGCGATGAATGCGAGGGCGACGCGGACACCGATGGGGTGCCCGACGATGACGACAACTGCCCGGACGAGCCCAACGCGGCGCAGGCCGATGCCGAAGGCGATGGGATCGGCGACGTTTGCGATGAGGACGACGACAACGACCGCGTCCCCGACAGCGACGACAGCTGCCCCCTGGACCCCAACACCAACCAGCGCAACACCGACGGCGACGGCCAGGGCGACGCCTGCGACGACAACGACGACAACGACCGGCTCATTGACGAGGCCGACAACTGTCCCCTGCTGCCCAACAACACCCAGCAGGATCTCGACAACGACCAGATCGGCGACCATTGCGATCTGCCCCTGGACCTGAGCCAGCAGACCATCACCGAGCAGTTCGACCCCTTCTACCTGCGCGGGGCCACCCTCAACAGCACGCGCTTCATCGACATCGCGCTTCGCAATGCCGACCTGCGCAATGCCAGAGCCCCGAGCCTCGTCGTCCAGTGCAGCACCCGCTCGGACTGCAACCTGCTCGATGGCGCCGATCTGACCAACGCCACGCTCATCGAGGCGTCCTTGCTGGGGATCGATCTGCGCAACGTCAACTTCACCGTCGCCGTGCGCGATCTGACCGAGGCCGATTTTGCAGACAGCGACATGCGAGGGGTGAACCTGAGCGGCTTCGATCTCGATTACGTCCACCTCCAGGGCGTGCACTTCGACTCGAGCCTGTCGAGCCTCCAGGCCCTGGACTGGATCGACCGCTTTGGCGTCAACGGCGTCTTCAACAAAGAGCGCTCCGGTACCAAGCGCTTCGACGGGTGCCACGTCGCCCGCGCCAACCTCTCCGGCGCCAACCTCGCCAGCGCAGACTTCAAGAACGCCGCCACCGCCGACGCGATGCGGCTCGACGGCGCCAACCTCACCCAGGCGACCTTCGGGACCGCCGACGGCGGCGTCAACCTCACGTCGAGCACCTTCGTGGGGGCCTTGCTCGACCGCACCCGGTTTGAGCGGACGATCTTGACCAACGCCGACTTCACCGACGCGATCCTGTGCCGCCCCAACTTCCTGCGCGCGCGCTTCAGCCGCACCCTGCGCCCGGGGCTCCCCGACTGGTTCGCGCTGGGGCTCGACAGCCTGGGCAACTTCTCGCCCGCCAACTTCAGCAACGACACGCTCGATGGCGAGACCTTCGTCAACGTCAATCTCGCCGGCCTTCGACCCGGCAATGTGGGCCTGTGCTTCTTCTCGGGCGTCGATCTGACCGACGCCGACTTCAGCAGCCGCACGCTGAGCTTCGTCACCTTCGACATCTCCGAGGGCACAACCTGCAACGCCCTCACGGTCCTGGCGGACGCCAACTTCAACAGCGCCACCCTCAACGTCGTGGGCTTCCTCGACGGGGTCAACCTCACCGGGGCGACCTTCCGAGGGACCACCCTCGCCGGCGCCGACTTCACAGACGCAGTGCTGACCAATGCCGACTTCACCGGCGCCCGCACCACGTCGCTCAACACCACCTTCAACGGCGCCTCCTGCTCGGGCGCCAACTTCACCAATTTCACCGTCGGCAGCCGCGTCAGCTTCAGCGGCGCCAACCTGTCGCGGGCCAACCTCACCGGCGCCCGGTTCTTGTCCACGACCGACTTCCGCAACGCCAACCTCATCAACGCCACCTTGCGCAACCTCGACTTCAGCGGCCTGGATCTGCGCGGGGCCACCTTCACCGGCGCCGACGTCCAGGGCTCGGACTTCACCGGCGCCAACATCCGAGGCGCCAACTTCAGCAACGTCGTCAACCCCGAGTTCGGCTCGCTGATCTGCGGTGCGGTGGCCGACACGACGACCACCTGCCCCAACGGCCTGCCTTGGTGCCCCTCGCGTACCTCCACTTGCACCAACTGCACCGACTGCTCGCCTTGATCCCCACCGCGCACCACGAAGCCCCCCGAGCGGGCCACCGACCGTCGGCCCGCACAACGCCGAGCGCTCGCCCTGGCGGCGGATCGCAGCGGTGCTGCTGACGGGCCTGGAAGGGCGCAACGGCTCTCTGTCGCTGGCCCACCACGGGCTGTGACGGCTCTCAGCGCGTCGTCTGAGCCCTCAGACGGTGCTTCACGACTGTTTCATCCGGCGGCCTGACAAGACGACCGCCACCGAGCGCTTCTTCGGACACAAACATGCGGATTTGTTCGAGTATTTGCTCGACAGGGGAGGCTGTTAGAATGGGTCATACGGAACCACGTTTGAAGCACTTTCATCTTGGGCTTCCTGGTGGCCCAACATGGAAGTGGCTTGAGCGTGGTTCCGTATCAGGCGCTCGGCCCAGGTCATGTTGAGCCTTGCTCACTGACCAATCCGCGGACGAGGCCGCCATCGGGACTGTCGCTTGTGGTCATGGATCAGGCTGAAGGGTTCTGACGAGCCGGAAGCCGCGGTTGTTGTCTGAGGTGTTGGCCTCAGTGCTGACCCTGTAGGCTGCCCGTGTCACGGTGGGGGGGTTGCCGAAGGAGCCGCTGCGGCTGATTCGACTCAGGCCTTCTTGAGAAATGATCGGGTCGACCGCAGGGCTCGGCTCAAGGCGATAGGCCCTCGGGCTGCTGGCCTGTCCTGGATCCTCCAGGACAGCCCTCGTCCTTCGACCAGCCTTCGAGGTGGATCTACTTTAAGGGGCTTGACACCGGTACGAATGCCCCGAATGTGAGGTGCGGCGCCGCAAGACACGCTACACCGCTGGTGCCATCAGGAGCACAACCCCATGAATGACGATCAGCACGGGCCGACGAGCAAGCGGAGCAGGTTCACGAAGCTCGCGAGCATGACCGCCGCGGTGGCCGGCAATTACGCCAAGGGGCGGGTCAAGGGTCTGTTTCAGGGCAGCGACGCGCGCGCCGCCGACGCGCAGGCCGAGAACGCGCGCAATGGCGCCCGCATCGCCCGCACCCTGGGGGAGCTCAAGGGCGCGGCCATGAAGGTCGGCCAGCTGGCCTCCACCCTCCACGACATCCTCCCAGGCGAGGTCCTGTCGGCGCTGACGACGCTCCAGGGCAGCGCGCCCCCCATGGCCTTCGAGGTCATCCGGCGGCAGATCGAGGCCGAGCTGGGCAGCCCGCCGGAGCGCCTCTTCGACTGGTTCGACCCCAAGCCCTTCGCCGCCGCCTCCATCGGACAGGTGCACCGGGCGCGGACGGACGACGGGCGAGAGGTCGTGTGCAAGGTTCAGTATCCCGGCGTGGACAGCAGCGTCGACTCCGACATCGCCCACCTCAAGCTCGCCCTGCGTGCAAGTGGGATGCTCAGCTTTCGCAAGCAGGCCATCGACAGCTTGTTCGCCGAGCTCCGCGACCGCCTGCACGAAGAGCTCGACTACACCAACGAGGCGGAGAACGTGCGCCTCTTCCGCCGTCTGCACGCGGCGGACAAACACCTGATCCTGCCCGACGTCGTCGGCGAGCGCAGCTCCGGTCGGGTGCTCACGATGACCTACGAACCTGGGGACGCGCTGGGCGATCTGGAGGCCGCCGGCTACGACCAGGCGACGCGCAACCTGCTCGGCGAGCGGCTCGTCCACCTGATGTACCGGCAGATCTTCGAGCTGCTCACGGTCCACGCGGACCCGAACCCGGCGAACTTCGCGTGCCGGAAGAACGGCGATCTGGTCGTGTACGACTTTGGATGCGTGAAGCGGGTCCAGCCGCAGATCGGCGCCGACTACAAGAACCTCATGGTCGCGCTGATGCGCGAGGACTACCGAGAGGTGGACGCGAAGATGGCCCGATTGGGGTTGCGGGTGCCGGGGACACAGCCACCGCCGGATTCCCTCTACAAGGAGTTGCGCGCCAGCCTGAAGTTCTTGTGGCCCGGGTACGGTCCCATGGACTTTGCGCAGTCCACGGCGCACCAGGATTACACGGGCGTGCTGCTGTCGAGCCTCAAGCAAGCGCACAAGGTCCAGCCGTCGAGCGCCGTCGCGTTCACGGACCGCGTGCAGACCGGGCACCACCAGAATTTGATCCAACTGCGAGCCAAGGTGGACTTCAGCGGCATCTATATGTCGTACCTGAACCTCCCGCAGCTCGGCGAGGCCGGGTTCGAGGAGCGCATGCAGAGAGTTGCTGCGCTCTGATCTCGCCTGAATCCTGACAGCCCGGCCGATCGCGCTCGACGAGAGAGCCTGTGAGCCCTGGGTTGATCAGGATCGAGCGGCGGCAAGCAGAACACGCGATGTGAGGGGGGGCGGGATGAATCCGTTGATGAAGTTGGGGGTCGCGGGGCATGTGAAGCTCTATCGCTCGACGAAGGGCCGCAGGGGCGGCCAGATTCAGGGGATGCAGGTGCTGCTGATTACGACGGTGGGTCGCAAGAGCGGCGAGGCGCGGACGGTGCCGCTGGTCTGTATCGAGCACGAGGGAAAGCGGGTGATCGCGGCCTCGGTCGGCGGCGCGCCGAACCACCCTGCCTGGTTCTTGAACATGGAGGCCAACCCGGCGGTCACCGTCGAGCTCGGCGAAGACCAATACGAGGCCGTGGCGCGCGTCACGGAGGGGGACGAGCGCGCCTTGCTGTGGGACAAGATGGTCGAGGCCGGGAAGTTCTTCGCGGGCTACCAGCTCAAGACATCGCGCCTGATCCCGGTCATTGTTCTGGAGCCGGCAGCTCGTTGAGGACGAAGAAGGCGCGGCGCTGGAGGTGATCGACAGGGTGCTGGTTCAGGCTCAGATGGGGGACGCGGACGACGCGATGTCGTGGCAGCCTCTGGGGGTTCGAGACGAGACTTGGGTGGAGTCGGCGGATCGGACGGGGGAGCTGGGTGTGGGATCTGGCAGAAAGTGATCCGCAAGAAACACCAAGGGCGGTCTGTGAAGACCGCCCTTGAGGGGATGGAGCCATGCGGGATCGAACCGCAGACCTCTTGACTGCCAGGCTACCCTGACCGACGCTTCGGCGCCGTCGATCCCGTGGTCAACGCATCGCAGCCCGACACCGCAAGTCCCACACGGGCCCCTGGTGTCCTGCACTGAGGCTGCAATGTGGGACCTGATGTGGGACTCCCTGCTCGCCCACACAGCACCACTCGTCTATCCTTTGTTTCAGGCGGCAACCGCCCTGTAGGTTCCAATAAGTCTGACGGGCTCAGTTCCGGAAACTCTGACGGGTAGAGGGTGACTCAGCAGGGTCCAGCAGTGCAAGCTCCGTGAACGCAACAATCACGGAGGATCAAGGATGCTCTCGATGTCAAAACGCTT
>SYOX01000038.1 GCA_005804885.1 Pseudomonadota bacterium | reverse complement strand
GTTGGCGAGCACCTCGTTGACGTTCATGTTCGTCTGGGTCCCGCTGCCCGTCTGCCAGACCTTCAGCGGGAACTCCTCGTCCCACCGCCCCTCGCTGACCTCGCCGGCCGCCTCGACGATCGCCGCGCACACCTCGGCGCTGATCCCCCCAAGCCCCGCGTTGACCTCGGCCGCGGCCTGCTTGACCACCGCAAAGGCCTGGATCAGCGGCGCCGGCATCAGCTCCCCGTCCCCGATCCGGAAGTTCTCCAGCGAGCGCTGGGTCTGCGCCCCCCAAAGGCGATCCGCCGGCACGCGGACCTCCCCCATGCTGTCTGTCTCGATGCGCTCGCTCATGGCTCCTCCTCTCCCTCTTCGCCTCCGACGGCGAGCCCCTGGCCCGCCACGCCCTCGGCCGGTTGTTCGCGCTGCTGCGCCATCGCGTCCAAAAAGTCTTGATACCGCGCCGCGTTGGGCGTCGCCGACGGATCCGGCGGGAAGGCCCCGAGCGGGTAGCCCGCCAGCCTCGCCAGCGCCAGGATCGCCATCGACGACGTATCCATATACCGCCTCGGCGCCGTCGGCCTCGCGTACCCCTGGCCGTGCGCCGCCCTCGTCTGCGCCGCGTATCGCTCGATCTGATCGGCCAGGATCGCCTCCAGGTGCCGCTCGCCGGGCTGGGTCAGCTCCAGCAGCGCCGTACACAGGCCGCCGTAGCGCGCCATCGTGCCGTGCTGCGCCGCCGTCAGCTCACCGTCAAAGATCGCCCCCGAGAGCAAGCCCAGGCCCATCCGCACCTCGTCCTCGAAGCCCCGCACCGCCGACCCCAGGCACCCGGCGTAGACCGCCGCCGCCAGCCCAAGCAGGTGCTGCGGGTGCCTCAGCGGCTCGCCGAGCAGCCCCGGCGACAGGGTCCGCAGTTCCGCCTCCAGCTGCGCGTCCGCCAGCCCCGCCCGCCCGATGACCAGCGGCAGACCATAGACCGCCGCCAGCCGCTTCGCCAGATCGATCTGCCCCCCGAGCAGCCCCAGCTCCACCGGCATGATCCGGCGCGTCAGGAGCTGCTCGGGCGCGTGCCGGATCAGGTGCATCCCCGGGTTGGCCGCCAGACAGCGCGACGCCATCCAGAAGTCGTCCAGCACCGACTCGGCCGACCCCCCCGCCGCGAAGCGCATGTGCCCCCGCGAGGCGTAGGCCGCCGCGTAGCGGTAGTCCAGCTCCCCGACGTACTTCTCGACCTCCAGATCCAGCTCGGCCAGCAGCCCCTCGGCCGCCTCCATGTCCAGATCCGCAACCCTCGGGCTCGCCTGCGTCATCGCCCCTTCCTCGATCACCCCCGCGCCGCACTCCACCCGGACGCCCAGATCCGGCGCCTCCCCACGGCGCCGCGCAGACTATACCCCGACGGACGCAATGAAAAGAGCCTCCGAGCGATCGCCTTTGTTGATGAGGTGAGCGATCCTGACGCGCGTGAGCGACGCGGCGCTGATTACACGTCGATCGGGCTGCGGACACCGTATGGACCGAGATCGAGCACATGGGTATAGATCATCGTCGTCTCGACGCTGGCGTGTCCGAGCAACTTCTGAATGGTTCGAATGTCCGTGCCTGTTTTGAGGAGCTGGGTGGCAAACGTGTGGCGAAAGGTGTGGCACGTCACGCGCTTGTTCACCCCATACAGAACGGTCGCGCGTTTGACGGCCTTTTGCACAGAGCTCTCGTGCAGATGCCAGCGCCCCTTGAGGCCGGTCTGTGGGTTGAGCAGCAGACAGGACGCCGGAAAGAGGAACTGCCACCTCGGATCGTGATCGGCTTTGAGCTTCCTGTGCAGGGCTTCGGGCAAGACCACGCTGCCGCCCCCATCCCTGCGATCGCGCTCAAATCGATCCAGGACAGCCTCGATCTGAGCCTCCAGGGCCGCGCTCAAGCTCTGGGGCAGGATCGTCTCGCGATCGCGTTGTTTGGCATCGAAGACCAGAAGCCGCCGGTTGCCAAGATCCACATCCTTGATCCTCAGCCCAACGGCCTCACCCACACGCAGCCCGGATCCGTACATGAGCTGCACCACGAGCCTGACGCCGGGCTCCACCGCCTGGATGATCGCCAGCGCCTCTTCGTGGGTCAGCACCACAGGCGGTCTCTTTCGCCTGTGCGCCGCCTGGAGCCCCTTCATGTCGGTGGGCAGCGGCGCCTGAAGCACCTCGCGATAGAGGAACACCAACGCGTTGAGCGCCTGGTTCTGGGTGGACGCTGACACTCGCTTCTCCACGGCGAGGAAGTTCAGAAAGGCGATGACCTCCTGGGCCCCCATCTCGATCGGGTGGCGCAGCTCATGAAAGAACAGATAACGCTTGATCCAACTCCCGTAGGACTTCTGTGTCGCCAGGGCGTAACGCCGGGCCTTCATGGTGTGCCTGACCTTCTCCATCAACCTCATGTCGCCTCCAAAGCGCCTCGCCCTGTCCCCAGGCGCGTTTTGCCCCTGCGTCCGACCTGCCCAACACGGTCCCCCACAAAACGCGCCGCTCCAGCCCGCGTCAGGGTCGTTTGATCGGGCGCATCCTCCTTGTTGTTGTTCAGATCCTCGCCCCTCAGGCGGCTTTTGCAGCCTGATCGCTCTCTTATCCGCGCTGGCGAGCGCGTTTTGATCGTGGTGCCTTGTTCGGCGAGCCCGACTGTCACGGGATCGATGGGGATCGGGACGTCGTGCTATGCCGCTGGGCCTGTGGTTGTCTGCGGGCGGGATATCACCTTTGAGGCAGTGCTCCTGTCGGCGGCATAGCACAGGCCAATGGGTTGCTTATCCCGCCCACCAGCGGTATAGTCCCGGGGAGATATCCCGCTTGCGGGCGGCATAAGAAGGATGTTAGGCGCACCATCACACAAGGGGCAGGATCACCCTCTGCAACCAACCCTTGGGTGCCAATCTCCACCGCGTTCTCTGGAACTAACTGAATGCCCGCGTCGAAAACAAGGACAACTGGGATCGCATCGTGGCCGCAGGACGAGCGGCCACGCGAACGGCTGTTGTCGAAGGGCGCGCAGGCGCTGACGGATGCGGACTTGGTCGCGATTTTGATTCGGGTTGGGTTCAAGGGGACGAACGCGGTCGAAATGGCGCGGCAGTTGTTGAAGCAGTTCGGCTCGCTTCGGGCGATGGTGGAAGCGCCGGTCATCGCGTTGCTGGAGGTCAAGGGGCTGAAGGGCGCAAAGGCGGCGCAGTTGATTGCGGCGATGGAGATTGCGCGGCGCGTTTCCGTGCCGGCGGAGCGTGGGCAGTTGGTGATGAAGAGCACGGCGGCGGCGGCGGAGTATTTGCGGGAGCGGCTGCGCGGGCTGGCGGAGGAGCAGTTCCGCGTGCTTTACCTGAACCGGCGCAACGCGCTGCTGGAGGATGCCCTCATCGCCCAAGGTTCGGTGGACGCTGTCCGGCCATCGTTGCGGAATATCGTGGCGCGGGCGTTGCAGGTGAACGCCTCGGCGCTGATCGCGGCGCACAATCATCCATCCGGCGCGGCAGAGCCGAGCGAGTCGGATCGGATGCTGACCCAGGATTTGATCGCCGCCTGCCGCCCGCTGGGGATGAAGGTGCTCGACCATGTGATTGTCGGCGAAGAGGCGACTTTCAGCTTTGCCGACAGTGGATTGCTGGACGAGTTGGAATTGCTTTGCCTCGCACCGGGCGAATCGGGACGGCACTCTAAACTTTCAAAAAAGAACGACTGACATGAACGACGAACAACGTCAGGAACTCATCCGCCGCCTGCAACAAGGCGAAGAGCTTTCGCCCGAGTGGGCGCGCATCCTTTTCCCGCCGGAGAAGCGGGAATACGAACTGGTTTATCACGGCAAGGAGCGCGAGGAGGACATCATTGCCAACACGCTCGCCGTGCCGCTTCAGAAGGTGCGCACGTTCGGTAAGAACGGCGACGGTTGGCACAACAAGCTCATTTTTGGGGACAACCTTCAGGTGATGAAAAGTCTGCTGGAGTTGAAGCGGGCGGGTGAGCTTTGCAACGCCGATGGATCGCAAGGTGTCCGGCTGGTCTATATCGATCCTCCGTTTGCAACGAAACGCGACTTCTCGGGCAAACAGGAGGAGCGTGCTTACCAAGATAAAATCGCTGGTGCGCGCTTCGTCGAATTTCTACGACGCCGTCTTGTATTCATTCGCGAGCTTCTGGCAGACGATGGAGGCATTTATCTTCATCTGGATCAAAAGAAGGCGCATTACGCAAAGATCGTCCTCGATGAGGTATTCGGAGAGCACAATTTCAGGAATGAGATCATCTGGCGAAACACCAACTCCCACAATAAAGCGGAGACGTTCGGACAGATTCACCAGTCAATTTTCCTGTATTCAAAGGCTGGTGGCTTCTACTTCCGGAAAACCCACCGGCCACGTTTCAGAAAGTATATCGAAAGCCACTACCGACACACCGATGGCGAGGGCCGCTACCGCCTCTCCGACCTCACGGGGGATGGGATTCGGGACGGCGATTCAGGAAAAGAATGGCAAGGCTACAATCCGACTGCGAAAAACCGCCACTGGGCGATTCCAAGCTACATTTACGAATTCATCGAAGATGACATCTCCAAGCTGCCCCTCTTGAAGAAGCTGGATCATCTCCTCGCAATGGACCTCATCGAACTGCCCAGCAAGGCGGGAGGCCAGCCACAGATCAGGCGTTGGGAGTCAGTTGGGGAAGGCAATCCCATTCAAGATCTTTGGACTTACCAGCCATACACAGAAAAGATCTACGCGGGCTCGAACGATGCAATTGACCAAGACGTTACCTGGGCTCTTTCGGACAGTGAGGCCAATGGCTACCCGACTCAGAAACCGGAAGGGCTGTTGGCGCGAGTCATCCTGTCATCAAGTAAAGAGGGTGACATTATCCTTGATGCGTTTGCGGGATCGGGAACGACGTGCGCTGTTGCAGAGAAACTGGGCCGACGCTGGGTTGGAATCGATTGCGGCAAACTTGCCGCTTACACGATCCAAAAGCGGATGCTTAACTTGCGGAACGCCATTGGTAACAAAGGCACTGTGCTGAGACCCAAGGCGTTCGGTCTCTACAACGCGGGCCTCTACGACTTCTCGAAGCTGAAGGAATTGCCGTGGGACGCGTGGCACTTCTTCGCCCTCCAGTTGTTCCAATGCCGAGACGAACCACACAAGATCGGCGGCATTCAGCTCGACGGCTATCTCAAGGGTGCAAGCGTTCTGGTGTTCAACCATCAGAAGCAACCGGGAGTGCGCATTGACGAAGAGACAATCCAAAGCATGCACGAGGCTTTGGGGTCGAAGGTCGGCAGCCGAATGTTCATCATCGCACCGGCGCTGGTCTTCGATTTCCAGCAGGACTACCTGACGCTGGACGGCGTCCGCTACTACGCCTTGCGCATCCCGTATTCGATCATCCACGAACTGCACCAGCGCGAATTCGCAGCGCTCAAACAGCCCGCCGACGAGATGGCGGTCAATGACACGGTGGATGCGGTTGGCTTTGATTTCATCCGCTCGCCGGAGTTGGATTACGTGGCCACGGCAAACACGCGAAAGGGAGAAATGCTTAGCGAGGGCGTGATCCGCATCAAAACCTTCAAGAGCGAAGCGGTGGTCCGGGATGCCACCAAGAAGGCCAATCGCGAGACGCTTTCGATGGTGATGCTCGATTATGACTTCGACACGGAGTCCGACGTGTTCGACCTCGATGCGGTGTTTTACGCGGAGGCCATCCAGAAGGCGGATTGGGAAGTGCGCTTCCCGCTCGAATCAGTCGGCAAGCAGCTCATGGCGGTGTTTGTGGACATCTACGGCAACGAGGCGCGCGAAGTCATCCCGGCCAGCAAGTTCGGGGTGGGTGGCACGAAGGCGGCGGCGAAGCCCGTCAAAAAAGCGGCCAAGAAGGCAGCGAAGAAAGCAAAGAAGTAACCCACCATGAGCACCAAAGGCGACAAACGCACATTTCGGAACGAAGACCTGATCCTGAAGGTCACGGAGAACATCGACCCGAAGACATGGGACGAGGGAAAGTATGAGGCATTCCTGGATGAGCTTTGCGGCTATCGGGAATATCAGAAGGAGGCGATCCGTGCGACGCTGCGCTTCCTGCTCGGCGGCAAATACGACAACCTCCGGGCGCTGGCGAAAGAGAATTTTGACGACAACACGGAGCTGCAGGAACGCTACGGGTCGTGGGCCGGGATGGAAAAGCAGCTTCAACTGCCCGACCAGCTCGCCTGCTCGGTGGATCAGGCCACGGGAACGGGGAAGAGCTATGTGCTCTACGGGATCGGGCTGATTTTGCTGGCCGAGGGCGCGGTTGACCGCGTGCTGGTGCTTTGTCCGTCGAACACCATCGAAGCCGGACTGCTGGCAAAGTTCAAAGAACTGGCGGGCAACAGCGATCTCCGCGATGCGCTGCCCGAGGGTGCGAAGTTCAAGACGCCAAAGATTATCAACGCCTCGGAAAGCATCGTGGATGGTTCGATCTGCGTGGAGAACTACCACGCGATTCTGGAGAACACGAGGTCATCCATCCGCGAGAACTTGAAGGGCAAGGGCGCGCGCGTGGCCGTGCTCAACGATGAGGCGCATCACGTCGCCAACGAATCGGGGACGACGTCCAAACGGTGGAAAGAATTTCTCGACAACCCGGAATACGGATTCCGAATGGTTGTTGGCGCTTCCGGCACATGCTACGTGGCGGACGACTATTTTGCGGACGTGGTTCACCGCTATTCTCTGCGGCAGGCCATTGAGGAGAAGTTCGTCAAAACGGTGGAGTATGTGGACGAGCTCCCTCCGGCGGCGGAGAAGCCGGAGGAGAAGTGGCAACTGGTTTACAACCGGCACATCGACTGGAAGAAGAAGCTCAAGGCGCGCGGCATCCGACCGCTGACGATTGTCGTCACGCAGAACATCAAAGGCGCGGAGCAGGTGGCCGAAGAGTTGCAGGACTTCCTGAAGGAGTGGGAAGGTCTCAAGTCTGACCAGGCGGCGGCGAAGGTTCTGTGCGTGACTTCGGCGGCGAAGCACCAGCCGAACGTCGCCAAGCTGCGGGTGGTGGACAGCCCCGCCAGCAAGGTCGAATGGATCGTGTCCGTGTCGATGCTCAGCGAAGGCTGGGACGTGAAGAACGTGTTCCAAATCGTCCCGCACGAAGAACGCGCCTTCAATAGCAAGCTGCTCATCGCTCAGGTTCTCGGGCGCGGCTTGCGTCGTCCCGATGGCTGGAAGGGTGAGGAGCCGGTCGTCACGGTGTTCAACCACGACTCGTGGTCCAACCGGATCAAGCATCTGGTGAACGAGATTCTGGAGATCGAGCGGCGGCTGACATCCACCGTTGACCCGGCATCGCCTCACAACTTCGAGCTGCACAATCTCGACTACACGCGAGACGAGGACGTTACGACCTACGCCAAGAAGGGCGAATACAAGCTGTTCGAGGACGGCTACGTGGATCTCCCGACGCAAGTCGAAGCGGAGGATGTGACGGTAGGGTTTGAGCGCGCCGTCACTGGCGAGCACATCAAATTCAAGACCACGATCCACCACAAGACATGGACGGTCGAGGAAGTCGCCGAGCAGATGTATCAGCGGCTCAAGTCGATTGACGACGAATCGAAGGATGCCAAAGACCCGAAGGATCGCACGAGCTACGCCAAGAAGTTCCCACGCTCGAAGTGCGAAGAGATCGTCGCGGCATCGCTCAAGCACGCGAAGATCAAGTCCGGCAAGATCACGGACGACAACCGGCAGAAGTTTTTGCAGTCGCTGGGAACGCTCCGGCGCAAAGCGGCGAAGCGGGTGGTTTACAAGCTGTCGCCCAAGGCGCTCGCGCCGGTAAACACCTCCACCCGGCAGGTCGAGAGTTGCAGCGCTGCCGAGCTACGGCGCGGATCGAAGACGGTGTTCTACGTGCCCGGATGCGAGAGCACGCTGGTGGACGAGCAGAAGGAATTCTTCCACGAGGTGATGGATGAGGATGGGGATTTCGTGACGGGCCGTGTTCCGATCACGAAGAGCAGCTTGTTCAAGACGCCCGCGAATCTAGTCATCGTGGACGCAAAGCCCGAACGAACGTTCGTCCGTGAGCTCACGAACTCTGATAACGCGCAAAAGATAGATGCTTGGCTGAAGAGCACGCCCGTTGGCTTCTACTGGATCGAGTATGCGTGGAAGAAGGGGAACAAGCCAAAGCGCGGTGAGTTCAGCCCCGACTTCTTCATCAAGCAGGGCGACCAAATCTTCGTTGTCGAGGTCAAGGGCGACGAGGAAATCGCTGACCCATCCGCCGACAACATCAAGAAGCACGAATACGCGACGGACCACTTCAAGCGGCTCAACCAGTGGCTTGAGCAGGCCAAGATTCCAACGCGCTATCAGTTCAACATGATGTCACCGAAGAGCTACAACGTGTTCTACCAGAGGCTCAGGGATGGCGGTGTCGTTGGTTTCCGGTCCGAGTTGGATGTTGCCATGACGAAAGCCGCGAAGGCGGACAGCTGAGCCCTTGCGCGACAGGGCGCTCACCGGCTTCGAAGCCCCGAGGCTGCGATCGACGCATATCGGCCGATGCGCGGCCATGGGATGACGCGGGCGATTGCGCGCGTCAACGGCGTGTTTGGGAACCAGCCACGTGGCAGGGTCTTGGACTGCCCCGGACTGGCGCACGAGCACGTAGGGCGCCTAACAACAGCATGCAGCTGACGGCGCTGCGCGCCGCAGCTGATGCTGACCGTTATGCGCCCCAAGATTTGTTCGAAGTGCCGAGCGCGCCTTACAGCGGTGGTATGCGTTCACGGGGTCACGGAGGTCGATGGTGACGGGATCGTCCTTGGTGGTCGGAGGACATTTTGTGCCCGAGATGGCCTTTCAAAAGGCCCTGATGGTGCATTCCGGCCTGTCTCTTGGGGGTCCGAGCCCGGCCACAACGGTCTCGAACAGCAGATCTGAACATGCTTTCCTCCCGTGAACGTGGACGCGAAGCGGGCCTTTGTGCGTCTGCGCTTTGTGGCGTTGGGGTTGTCGCTGGAGGGGGCTTGTGGCTGTTGGTGGAGTCCTTCGACCGCCTGGCCCGCAGCTCGGCCATCTCAGCCTCCAGGGCTGTGAGCCGAGCCTCTTGATGAGCGATCATCTCCTTCGTCTCCGAGCTCCGTCCCCGCGCGCAGCCGATCGAGGTAGGCCCGGTACGCGTAGACACGATCGCGCTTCCTGCCGGTGGTCTCCACCAGCACGCCGGCGCCTTCGAGCGCCTCGATGGCGCGGCCCGCGGTGGGCTTTGTCGTGGACAGCGCCTCCACGACCCACGGCGCGGTGACGATGGGCTGGCTCGGCAGCCGCTCGAAGAGCTGCACGGCGAGCAGGTTGACGCCGGTGTGGTGGATGACGCGCTGGCGGTCGGCGGTCACCAGGGCGAAGAGGTCGCGCGAGGTGGCGACGGCTTCGTCGGCGATGGTCGCCACCCCGTCGAGGAAGAAGTCCAGCCACGCCTCCCAGTCGCCGTCGACCCGCACGGCGTTCAGGCGCCGGTAATACTCCTGCCGATGGCGTTTGAAGAAGAGGCTCAGGTAGAGCAGCGGGCGCGTCAGCAGGCGCCAGTGCTCAAGCAGCAGGGTGACGAGCAGGCGGCCGATGCGCCCGTTGCCATCGAGGTACGGGTGGATGGTCTCGAACTGCACGTGGAGCAGACCGGCACGGACCACCGCCGGCAGCGCGTCGTCGGTGTGGATGTAGCGCTCGAACGCGGAGAGCACCTCGGGCAGCGCGTTCGGGGGCGAGGGCACGTAGACCGCATGGCCTGGGCGGCTCCCTCCGATCCAGTTCTGGCTGCGCCGGACCTCGCCGGGCTGCTTGTTCTGGCCGCGCACGCCTCGGAGCAAGAGCCGGTGCATCTCGTTGAGCAGCCGGATCGAGAGCGGCAGGCCGGATGGGGCAGCGAGCTGGGCGCGGGCGAAGGTCAGCGCGTTGAGGTAGTTGCAGACCTCCTCGACGTCCGCGTTGGGCGGGGGCGCGTCTGTCTTGGCCTCGTAGTTGAGCAGGTCCATGAGCGTGGCCTGCGTCCCCTCGATCTGGGACGAGAGCACCGCCTCCTTGCGCACGAAGGCGTAGATGAACCAGTCGAGCGAAGGCACCATCTCTCCGGCCAGATCAAGGCGCACGAGCGCCTGCTCGGCCGCCCGCACGCGCTCGGCCAGCTCCCCCTGGATGAGGAGCGAAGGCTCGGCTGGGGGCAACGGGTGGGGCACGAAGGCCTGGACTTGCTCGCCGCCCGCCGAGGTGCGCTCGTACCGCCCCGTCTCTCGCTTCGACATGGCCCTCTCGCTGGTAAAGGCAGCGTGCCCAAGTGCAGCCGCAAGGAACGAATCCTTTACCAGCGCCCGACGCAAGTCAAGCAGGCGTTACTGGCCGATGGCGGCGAGGTGCCTGTTCAGGAGGCCTCGATAAGGGGATCAGGATGCCACGAGCGCCGTCGTGGTCGAGAACGCTGCTCAAAGAAGAACCCTTGATGTGGACGTGGCTTGAGCATGAGGGGGTGGAGTTGTCGAACAACCCCGCCGAGCGCGCGATCAGCCACGGAGAATTATAGATAAAGGTCGGCTTCAGGTCAGGCTGCCTCCAATGAGCGCCAGGGCGACTCTCGCTGGGGCGGTGTGGCCGGAGTTCCCGCAGGGCTTCAGAGAGCCCAACACCTGAACATCCGATCTACCCCGTGCCCCTTCTGCCTAAAAAGGTGGTGAAACAACCGATGCGGTGGGACAATAGACGCGACGCGTTGTGTTGACTCAGACGGGCGTGGCGAAGGAGTCCACGCCGGGGCCGCGATATTGCCGATGTCCAAGCCCGAAGGTCTTCAAAAACTGCTGCTGACCGCAGCCGTCGTGGCAATGGGGGTGATGGCGGGCTACTGCACGGTCCACCGGGGCGTCTTCATGCCCGAGGCCCTCTACGCCCAGCCGCCCTCCGCGCCGCCCGGGAGCACGCCCGAGACGCCGCTGCGGGTGCGCCCGGCGCTGACCGTCCGCCCGGATCAGCCCTCCGACACCACCTCGAACACCCTCGACGGGGACGCGCCGCCCTTCGAAGGATCCCTTCCCTCCGTGATCGAGCCCGTCTGGATCGAACCCTACCACCCCTTCCTCGACGACGAGCCCCACGACGTGTCCGTCTCCATCGGCACCACCACCGAGGGCTACCTCGTCAACGCCCGCATCCTCCCCCTGCCCGGCAAGACCTACGACATCCTCCCCCGACAGCGCGAGCGCGGCCTGAACTACGGCACCGACGAGATGATCGACCTCCTCGTCCACGCCTCCGGCGTCCTGTGGCGCCTCCACGGCCGCCGCCTCTGGCTCGGCAACATCGGCCGCCGCGGCGGCGGCGACATCCCCTGGTCCGTCAGCCACAACACCGGCCGCGACGCCGACATCGCCTTCTGCTACACCAACCCCCAGGGCCACCCCGTCGATCCGCCCGATCTCCTCCAGGTGGACAAGAACGGCCGCTCGACCAGCCACAACGGCTACTACCGCTTCGACCCCGCCCGCACCTGGACCCTCGTGCGCGCCCTCCTGACCGTCAACAAGGCCCAGATCCAGTACCTCTTCATCGCCTCTCCCCTCAAGAAGATGCTCCTGGATCACGCCCGCAAGAAAGGCGAACCCGGACACCTCGTCGCCAGGGCCGACAAGATCCTCGTCCAGCCCAGCCACGCCTCCCCGCACGACGACCACCTCCACCTGCGCATCTTCTGCAGCCTCAAGGACGTCCTGGGCGGCTGCGTCAACGGCGGCACCGTCCACAACGGCACCAACCTCCACAAGGCCGCCCTGGCCGAGCGCATCCAGCTCGTCGCCAACAACAAGCTTCGCTCTCCCACCCCCGAGATCCGCGCGCGCTCCATCGAGCGCCTCGTCCTGCTCGGCGCCAACAACCGCCTCCCCGACATCCTCGCCCGACTCAACGACGACGAACCCCGCGTCCGCGCCGCCGCCTCGACCGCCATCGGCCAGATCGGCAACGCCAGCCACGCCCACGATCTCATGGCCCGCTTCGACCACGAGGCCGACCCCAGCGCCAAGGTCGCCTTCCTCGACGCCCTCCAGACCATCGGCGGCGGCCAGACCGGCGACTTCCTCGCCCGCGTCATCGCCGACCCCGCCTACGACCACATGTACTCCGGACCCCTGCCAGCCTCCATCGTCGCCAGCTACACCCGACCACCCCCCAAGGTCGTGCTCGCCCCCGAGGAGATCCCCGAAGAGGAGGTCGGCATCGCCCCCGCCCTGCTCCTCTCCGTCAAGGAGCCCAAGTTCTCAGGCTTCGAACTGAGCGCCATCTCCCGCGGCCTCAGCGTCCGGCTCGCCGCCATCGAGGCCGCCGCCGACAGCGACCGCCCCGAACCCGTCCGACCCCTCATCGGCGCCCTCCTCCACGAAGACCCCGTCGTCCGCGGCCGCGCCGCCCGCGCCCTCTCGCGCCTGACCAACCACACCATCGGCTTCGCCTGGGACGACCCCTCCCTGACCCCCGAGGCCCTCGAGGCCGCCGTCGAACCCTGGCACCGCTGGATCGAGCGACATGGCAACCAGGACCGCAACGCGTGGCTCGCCGCCGGCTTCCTCAACGCCGGCTACGACATCCCCGCCATCGACCGCCGACACATCTGGGAGCTCGTCCGCGCCATCACCGACGACGACCACCTCTCCTTCAACGCCCAGCGCGCCCTCATGGCCATCGCCAACCACCCCACGCAGAGCCTCCTGTGGCGACGATCCGACGCCACCTGGCACTGGGTCCGCTTCTTCAGCCGCCGACGCGGCCAGTTCCGACTCGGCCCGCCGCCCAGCGGCCTGACCAACTTCGAGCGCTGACCCCCTGAAAACCAATCCATATAGAATACTTAGGCCACGTTCACCGCAGCGGCGAGCCCGCGATCCGTCGCCTCCACGAGCATTGCGCGAAGCACCCGTCGCGCAACCGCCTCAGCGATCCATCGCCTCCAGCAGCGCCCGCCGCCGGACCTCGAAGACCCCGTCGAGCCGGTCAACCTCCCCCTCGAAGGTGTCGCGCTCACGCCACCGGATCGCGTCTCGACCGGCCGCCGACCTGAACTGCTCCCGCAGCGCCGCCGTCCGCTCTCGCATCGCCTCCGGCGAGAAATCGCCGCCCTCCAGCGCGCCCCGCAGCCGCTCCAGGTGCATCGCCTCGTACTCAGGAATCCCGAAGAGGCGCGGCGAGAGCCTGTCGTGCCCGATCAGCCGCCCCTCCCCCGCCTCGATCGCCGCCCCGTCCCAGTTGTTCGCGAAGGTCGCGTCCGCGTCCCAGCTCACGAGCCTGAAGCGACCCCCCGCGCCCCCCCCGGCCAGCGGGTCGTGGTACAGGTAGTAGTTCTTCGTGAACGTGTCCGTGTTCATCGCGAAGATGTGCGCCGCGCTGAACACCATGAAGTCCTCCAGCGACAGCAAGGCCCCCACCTCCGCCTCGAAGCGCTCAAACTCCAGGGGCGTCGCGTGGATCACCCTGAGCAGCTCGCCCAGATCGCCGCTCGGCTGCCCCTCACCGAGCATCTTCTTGAAGCCGTTGAGCGGATCGGCCTTCTGCCCCCAGTTCGCGTTGTGGTTCTCGGCCTTGTACAGGTTCCCCGCCGGGCTCCAGCCCTGCCTCGCCACGAAGTCCTCGTCGATCCGCTCGATGACCGTGTACAA
This sequence comes from Pseudomonadota bacterium, assembly GCA_005804885.1. Taxonomy (GTDB): domain Bacteria; phylum Myxococcota_A; class Bradymonadia; order Bradymonadales; genus SYOX01. The sequence goes on along the minus strand of SYOX01000038.1, from coordinate 44,055 downwards.
GCCCTCGTAACGCCCGTTGACCACCAGCTCGGCGTACGACACGCGCGGCGACAGCCCCCCCTGCGCCCGGATCAGATCCATCGTCAGCTTGTTGCGCATGAAGGTCCGATCGATCCACGAGGCCTGCAACACCAGCCGATGCAGACGCTCCGGCCCCTCCCCGAACGCGTCGTAAAATGGCCTCTCCCCCGCGAACTTGATCCGAAAGGACTTCTTCGGCGCCGTGCGCGCGAAGCCGCCGTGCAGCTCGATCTCCACCCCCTCGTAGCGCCTGCCCCCCAGCGTCACCGCGCACGGGCGCTCCTCCCTCGACCCCGGATCCGCGCGCAGCGCCGCCCACTGGGCCTCCTCCATCTCCACGTCGATCCGCGACAGCAGCGCCTCGCCCTCATCCAGGATGTCCTCCGGCGCGATCCTGGGATCCTCCGCAAAACCCCCCAGCGCCGCCGTCCCCCTCTCGACAGGCGCCTCCCCGCACCCTCCCAGCAACCCCACGGCCAGCGCCAACGCCACGATCCCGACGATATCGGCGAGTCGACTTCGTTGACGGGCACGGAGAGATCGGCGAACTCCACCCTCTGTCCCCCTCCTCGCTGCGCAAGGAGGGGGAACGCTTGTATTACGGGCACGGCGGATCGGGGAGTCGACTTCGTTGATGGGCACGGGGAGATCAGCGAGTCGACTTCGTTGATGGTCACGGAGAGATCGGGGAGTCGACTTCGTTGGTGGACAAGGGGAGAGCATCGAGTCGACTTCGTTGACGGACACGTCGGGATCGGCGAGTCGACTTCGTTGACGCACAAGGGGAGATCGGCGAGTCGGCTTCGTTGATGCGATCTGCACGTTGACGGTCCACCCGGGCTTGCGCCTGGGCCTTGGGTTTTGTCCCAGGAAGCCCCGCCCTTCGGCGGGGCTGGCGACGGGGTGATGTTGGGGTGAGGGCACGATAAGGGAAGAAAAAGTCCACGAAGGCGCAACAAGAGCGGGCGAGCGCCGAAAACCTCGATGGCTGGCGCGCCCCCTGTGAGGTTGCACATGTCCTTGATCAAACTCCAATATCACTTCGTCCTCGGCACCAAGGCCCGCGCGCCGCTGATCACCCCGGAGGTCAAGTTGGCGCTCTACCCCATCATCACGGGGCTGGTCAAAGAGCTCGAAGGCGCCCTCATCGCGATCGGCGGCGTCCACAACCACGTCCACCTCGCCTGTGCCCTGCCCCATCCACGAGCATTGCGGCGTTCATGAGGCAACTCAAGTCCGTCAGCAGCCTGCGTCTGAACCGAAGCACGCCCATGCCCATGCCTTTCCGTTGGCAAAACGGCTATTTCGGCCTGAGCGTCGCCCCCGGAAACGTCCCGCACCTCACCCGGTACATCAAGAACCAGAAGCAGCACCACGACAAAGGGACCTGCAACCCCGACTGGGAAGACCCCCGCTGAACTCCCCCCAGGCCCGTCGCCAGCCCCCGGTTCACATCCAGCCCGTCGCCAGCCCCGCCAGAGGGCGGGGCGACCCAGGACAAAACCCAAGGCCCGGGCGCAAGCCCGGGTGGACCGTCAACGTGCAGAGCTCACCAACGAAGTCGACTCCCCGATCTCTCCGTGTCCGCCAACGAAGTCGACTCGATGATCTCCCCTTGCCCGTCACCGAAGTCGACTCGCCGATCTCTCCGTGCCCGTCAACGAAGTCGACTCGCCGATCCCGACGTGTCCGTCAACGAAGTCGACTCGCCGCTCTCCCCTTGCCTGCCATCGAAGTCGACTCCCCGATCCCGACGTGTCCGTAATACGGGCGTTCCCCCTCCTTGCGCAGCGAGGAGGGGGACAGGGGGTGGAGTGCCGATCCCCCTTGCCCGAACCGCGAGCGTCCCTCCCCCTTGCGCAGCGAGGGGGAGGACAGCAGGGGGAGTCAAGCCAGGGAGAGGACAGGAGGGGGAGTGACGAGGGGGAGGACAGCAGGGGGAGTGCCGCGATCACAGGAGCTCCTTGAAGCGCGCCCACAGGCTCTTCTCCTTGCGATCCTCAGGCGACTCAGGCGTGGGATCCACAGGCGGCAGGGTCAGGGGCATGGGCGCGCCGGCCAGCCTCGGCGGCTCGAAGGCGGGCATCCCAGGCGGCAGGAGAGGAGGCTCGCCGCGCTCCCAGGGCGCCGCGACTCGCCCCGCCATCATCGGCCGGACGGGCTCCTGACCCGACACCACGACGGCCTGATCGGCGCCCGATCGGGTCAGGCGCAGCGGCCCGATCCAGACATCCACCCGCTCATCGAGGGCGAAGATCGCCTCCGTCACCCGGACGGCGCCGTGGTGCACCTCGCCGTCGAGCGCCCGCACGGCCATCTGCCCGCCGCCGAGGTGCTCGATCTCGGCATGGCGAGGGGCCAGCGCGTCGTGCCCGATCTCTCTGGGCCACTGCGCGCCGACGCGGATCCGATCTCCCGGCGCCAGCGACCACGACATCCCCGTCGTCGCGCGCACCATCAAGGCGCCCTGCGCCGTCAGCGCCGGCGGATCGAAGAAGGCGCAGCCCACGCCGGCCATCGCCCCGAGCGCCTCCAGATCCTGCACCCGCACGACGGGGGTGGCGCACTTGTCGCAGAAGCGCACCTGCTCGCCCCCGTCCATCGCCGCCATGTCGGCCCAGGCCTGGGAGCAGGGCACGATCCGGGTCCTCCGCGCGTCCAGCCCGAGCGGCGGCGCCGCGCCGATCCTGTCCAGCGCCTCCTTCGCCGCGCGGGCGACGCCGGGCTGCGGCGCGTTGAGCGCCCGCACCAACGCCCTGGACGCCCCCTCGGCCCCCATCGATCCCAGCAACAACGCCGCCGACACCCTCGCCCCGACCCCCCGGCCCTCCTCCTCCAGCACCTCGACGAGCGCGCCGCTGGCCGGGCCGAGCCGCTCGATGATCTCTGCATAGCAGGCCGGCATCGGCCAGCCCTCGCGCAGCGGCCCGAGCAGCGCCCCCTCGAAGTGCGCCCAGATATACTCAGCGATCGCGGGCACTTGCCCATACTCGGGGCGCCGCGTCAGCAAGACCCGGATCGCGCCCAGGTCGCCCTCATAGGCCTTCTCCCGCGCCCACTCCAGCGCCGTGTCCAGCAACAGCCCGTCGATCTCCGGGTGATCCCCCGGGTGCTCGACGAGGTACACCTCCAGCCAGCGCACCGCATCGACCAGCTCGGGAGGCTCCCGATCCTCCACCCCACCGTCGCGCCGCGCCTCCGCCAGCGGGTCGTCGATGTCCATGAGCCGACGGCACAGGTGCGCCATGTCGGGCTCCAGGTCGCCCCAGGCCTCGGAGAGCGCGTCGCCGAAGCGCCCGTGGACCAGCGCGCTGGGCGGAAAGGCCATCTGTCCCGTGGCTTGCGAGAACAGTTCCATCCCGATCAGGAAGGGCGCCGACCCAAGCCAGGGCGTCTGCACGCTCACGACCATGTCCCGGCCCGCCCATAACCTCCGCAAGAACCCCAGCAGCAAGGGATCTCCATTGCCCTGGTGATGATCGCCCATGTCAAAGCAGCGCGGGGCCTTCGCGCCGCCCGCCAGCCGCGCACGCACCAGAGCCGCGCGCGCGGCCTCCAGATCTCGACACATCGCCAGCACCCGCCGCAGGGCCACGCGCGGCGTCCGCGACGGATCCAGGATCAGCACGTCGTGGGGCAGCCACGCGGGGACCTCCATGACCAGCAGCCGCGCCTGCACATCCACGATCCGAGGCCAGCAGCGCGCGGCCAGGGGCCTGAGCGCCTCCACGCGCGCGATCCCCTCGGCGCTGGCCTCCTTCGACGTCGGGGGCAAGACCCACAGGAGGCGCGTCGGCCCCTGATCGGCCTGCCCCAGCCAGAGCTCGGCGGAGGATTGTTCCAGGATCTTGCGATCAAGCCGGTAAGCGCCAATCGACGATGACATGGGCAGACCTCGACAATTCCAGACGTGTCCAGGGGATCGTGAGCGCGATCATTAGTGTTGGGAGCCCTGACCTCAAACGCAAGCGCCGTCTGAAGTGCGGCGATCGAACCGCCCTTGCTCCCCATGGCCCAGACAACGCCACAAGAGCCCTGGCCGGGTTGACTACCTCGCTCCTCAGCGGCACAGTCGCAGGACGAAGAGCGCACATGAGGGCAACTTGAAAGGATGCCACGCTGCCGTGCCGGGAAGGCCCGATCGACACCAACACCTATAAAAACAATGGAAATCAAAAACTTACAGATCAAAAATCACCCCATGCTCAAGGAGATGTACGACGACGCCTACTACCCTGATTTTCTCGTGGACAAGATCAAGCTGATCCTCCTGGAGATGTGCCACGAGATCGAGCACACCACGCCCGCCGACGTCCCGGCCTTGCTCCAGATCACCCACGCCGCCACGGAGAGGATCAACGACCTGGAGGATGAGTTCGGAGAGCACGACAGCGAGCTTGAGACCGTCGCGCGCGAGGTCATGGCGGCCGACTTCGGATTCATCGTCCAGGCTTATGGCTTCGCGGGCGTCGACATCGAGGATGTGATCGCTCCCCGGGACTGGTGATGGCCCGCGATGCTCGGGAGTCGTCCGCCCCGGGGTCGTGTGCGGCGGCTATGGACACTGGGGGGGCAAAAAAGATATGGGGGCGGTGGCAACCACGACCACGGAGGACGGCGCGATGGGAGAGATGAAGGCGTACCTTGAGCAACACCGGGAGCGGCACCTCGAAGACCTCAAGGCGCTGCTGCGCATCCCGAGCGTCTCGACCGATCCGGCCCACGGCGGCGACGTGCGGGCTGCCGCGGGCTGGCTCAAGGAGCGCTTCGCGGCGATGGGCTTCGACGTGGCGATCCACGAGACGGCCCGCCACCCCATCGTCTACGCCGAGCACATGGGCGCGGGGCCGCAGGCGCCGACCGTGCTGGTCTACGGGCATTACGACGTCCAGCCGCCCGATCCGCTGGAGCTGTGGGTGACGGGGCCCTTTGAGCCGACGGTGCGCGACGGAAGGCTGCATGCCCGCGGCGCGACCGACGACAAGGGCCAGATGATCGCGCACGTCCTGGCGGCCGAGGCGCACCTCGCGTTGAACGGTAAGCTACCGCTAAACCTCAAGTTTTTGGTCGAGGGTGAGGAGGAGATCGGCAGCCCGAACCTGGCGCCCTACGTCGAGGCGCGGCGAGAGGCGCTGGCGGCCGACGCGGTGGTGATCTCGGACACGTCGATGTTCGCGCCGGGGATGCCGGCGATCGTCTACGGCTTGCGGGGGCTGGCCTACTTTGAGGTGGAGGTGCAGGGGCCTGGGCACGATCTGCACTCGGGGCTCTTCGGCGGGGCGGTGGCCAACCCGATCAACACCCTGTGTTCGCTGATCGCCTCGCTCAAGGACGAGGCGGGGCGGGTGAGGGTCGAGGGCTTCTACGACGACGTGCGGGCCTTGACCGAGCAGGAGCGCGCGGCGTGGGCGGCCCTGCCCTTCGACGAGGAGAAGTTCCGCGACAGCTGCGGGGCGCCGAAGATGGTCGGCGAGGAGGGCTTTACGACGCTGGAGCGGAGCTGGGGGAGGCCGACGCTGGACTGCAACGGGATTCTCGGCGGCTTTGTTGGCCAGGGGGCCAAGACGGTGCTGCCGAGCAAGGCGATGGCGAAGTTCTCGTGCCGGCTGGTGCCGGATCAGGGCTCGGAGGACATCGGAGCCAAGATAAAAGCCCACTTCGAGGCTCACGCGCCCGAGGGCGTCAAGGTCGAGGTCCGCGAGCTGCACGGGGGCAATCCGGTCATCGTCAACGCCGAGGGCGTGGCGGTCGGCGCGGCGCGGGCGGCGTTGGCGGAGGCCTTCGGGTCCGACGCGGTCCTGATCCGCAGCGGCGGGTCGATCCCGGTGGTGTCGGACTTCAGCGCCATCCTCGGGATCCCGGTGGTCTTGATGGGCTTCGGGCTGCCCGACGACCGGCTGCACTCGCCCAACGAGAAGATCGACCTGGACTGCTTCTTTGGCGGGATCGTGGCGTCGGCGCGCTTCATGGAGCTCTTCGCCGCGACGCGCGGTTGAACCTCAGGCCCCGACGGCCGCCTGAGGGCGCCCGAGGGCCAGACGATGGCCTCGTCGGCCCCTCTGTGGGGGCGCCTGAGGGCGAGCTGCCCATGAGGGAGGCCCTCAGGGCGCGGGCTGGCCTTTGGGTCACAAAGCGCGCATCCTGAGGGCATTGGAGCTCTTGAGGGGGGCGGCGGGTCGTCCGGCGTGCCCTGGGGCCTTCAGGCGAGGATCGCCATGCCGGTGTTGTACCGAGCCTTGCGGCAGATGTTGCGCGCGGCGCTGGGGCTTTATTACGTCGACATCCAGTCCTCGGGGCGCGAGAACGTGCCGCACGCCGGGCCGCTGATCTTCGCGGCCAACCACCCCAACTCGATCATGGACACGGTGGTGCTCGGGACGCAGACCGAGCGGACGGTCTGCTACATGGCGCGCAGCGGCCTCTTCAAGAACCCCCTCGTGGCCGCGCTCTTTGATCAGTGCGGGGTGATCCCGGTCTACAGGGCCCAGGACGATCCGACCCAGACCGGCCGCAACGAGGACAGCTTCCGGCGGGCCTACGACACGCTGCTGGGCGGCGGCTGCATCGGGATCTTCCCGGAGGGGCACAACTCCGAGGAGCGCGCCGTCAACGAGATCAAGACCGGCACGGCGCGGATCGCGCTCGGGGCCGAGGCGCTGGCCGACTACGGGGCCGGGGTGCGGATCATCCCCGTGGGGCTCAACTTCGAGAACCGCGATCGCTTCCTGACCAGCGTGCTGGTGCGCTTCGGGGCGCCGATCGAGGTGTCGGCGTGGGCCGACCAGCACCGCGAGGACCCCAGGGCGGCGGCCCGCGATCTGACCGACACCCTCCAGGAGGAGATCCGGCAGGCGGCCACGCACATCGAGTCGGACGTGGTGCTCTCGCTGACGAAGGACATCTGGGACATCTACGGCCGGCGCCTGATTGACGACATGATCGGGCAGTGGGAGGGCGCAAAGAGCCTCGGCGATCGCGTCATGGACGAGCTGCGCAACACCCCCGAGGCCAGGGCCGACCTCGACGACAAGTTCTGGATGAAGCAGCGCATCGCCGACGCGATCACGCACTTCATCAGCTCGGACCCGGAGCTGGTCGACGACATCCGCAAGCGGGTGCGCGCCTACAAGGAGCACCTCTCCCAGGTCCAGCTCCACCACAACTTCCTGGAGCGCAAGCCCCACACGCTCTCGCTGCGCAAGGAGTCGCTCAAGTTCACCCTCTACGCGCTCCTCTTTGCGCCGGTGGCGATCTGGGGCCTGATCCACAACCTGCTGCCCTACCAGCTGACCAAGGCGGCCGCGCTCAAGGCCCCGGACGAGGCCCGCAGGGCCTTCCAGGGCTTCGTGGCCGGCATGGCGCTCTACCCCTTCTTCTACGCCGCCCAGGCCCTCGGGATCTGGCTCCTGAGCCAGCACAGCCTGCTGCTGACCTTCCTCTATCTGCTCTCCCTGCCGCCGGCCGGCTTCTTCTACCTGCGCTACCGGCGACAGCTGGCCCGCTACAGGGATCGGATCATCCTGCGCACCCTGGTGCTGACCGACCGCAAGCTCATCCAGCGCCTGACCCTGGAGCGCCTGGAGATCATGGCGGCGCTGGCGACCCTGCGCGATCGCTTCGTCGAGGAGACCGGCAGCCACTTCGAGGATCACATGGCCCGCAAGTAGGCGGGCTTGTCACGCCCGCCCGCCACCTGCTATGGGCACAGATCAAGCCGCGCGCCGACGCCCCGGCCCGCTCGACCACCACTGCAGCCCGGAGCACAGCATGTCCGATCTCCAGGTCCCCATCGTCGACCTCGAAGACCTCGCCCACCCCAGCCCGGCGCGCACGGCGCGCTCGACCGAGGCGATCATGCAGGCCTTCGGCACCTACGGGCTGATCTACCTGCGGAACCACGGCATCGACCCGGCGCTGCTGGACACTTTCTACAATGATTTCCAGGGCTTCACGGCCTGCGACGAGGCCGAGAAGCGGGCGATGTCGCGGCCGGACATCTGGTTCCAGCGCGGCTGGACCCCGCCGAACACCGAGCGGGCCGTGATCGCCGGCGGCCAGCCGGACTTCAAGGAGTGCTTCTTCGCCGCCCCCGAGCCCCTCGACCCGCTGGGCCTGATGGAGTACCCCGAGATCTACGCCCCGAACATCTGGCCCGAGGGCCACGAGGGCTTCAGGGACAGCTACCTCGACATCGGCCACCAGCTCCACGAGGTGGGGCTGGCGCTGCTGCGGGGCGCCGCGCGCGCGCTGGGGCTGGCCCCCTACACCTTCGAGGCGGCGGCCTACGGGGCCTCCCACGTCACCCGCGCGCTGCGCTACCTGCCCCTGAACGCCGATCAGGTCCAGACCGACATCCTCTGGGGCGAGGAGCACACGGACTTCAACCTGCTGACCTTGCTGCCGGGAGGGCGCTTCATCTCGCCGGAGGGGCAGTACTGCGGCCGCCCCGACGATCAGTGCGGCCTCTACCTGCGCACGCGCCCCTCCAAGGCCCACCCTCAGGGCCAGATGGTCCCCGGCAAGCCCCCCGAGGGCTGCGTCGTGGCCCAGGTCGGCCAGCAGCTCGAGATCCTCACCGGAGGGGCCTTCCTGGCCACCCCCCACGTCATCAAGGCCCCGCGCGCGCCGGGCTACTCGCGGGTGTCGATGGCCCACTTCATCCACCTGCACGCCCACCAGATCCTCTTCCCGCTGCCCCCCTTCCAGACCCCCGAGGTGATCAAGGCCTACAGCCCGCCGGTCCTGGCCGGCACCTACGGCACCAAGACCCTCGTCGACATCGGCCTGGCCCCGCGCGAGGCGCTCTCCCAGCTCGGCTACCGCCACTACGACCGCCTCGACACCTTCCGCGCCGACGAGGGCGCTTGATCCGCGGCGCCAGGCCGGGCGTCGGAGGTTCAACCCCTCCTCGGCACCTCTTTGCGCTCGACGCTCGCCCCACGCGCGCCTGACACCGCCCCACGCACGGCGAGCGCCCCACACGACGAGCCCGCCCACGGGGCTGCGCGAGGCGCGGGATCTCGCGCCGCCGCGCGGGTTGTGCTAGAGCTTGAGAAGCACTGGACGTCGATCTGCGGTACCCGATGCCCTCGATCATCCCCACAACGACGCGCCCGACAGCGGCGCAGGAGCCGCCGGCCGCCCTGGCCGGCAGGACGCTGCTGATCTACGAGCGGCGCGAGGCCGACGGCGCCGTCTCCGGCTGGTACGCCGACGGGTCCCCGGAGAGCTTCCGCCAGCAGCGCGGCGAGGAGCGCCACGGGCAGTACGTGGCGTGGCACCCCGACGGCCACCGCAGGGCCGAGGGCTGGTATCGCCAGGGTCGCAAGCACGGCCTCTTCACCACCTGGCACCCCAACGGGCTGCGGGCCTCGCGCGGGGAGTACTGGGACGGCAAGCCCCACGGCCTCTGGCGGCGCTGGGCCCCGAACGGGCACCTGATCGAATCGGGGGGCTTCTTCGATGGCCACCGCGAGGGACCGTGGTCGCTCTACCACCCGGACGGCAGCCCTCAGGCCAGGGGGCCCTACAAGGACAACCGCCGCCACGGCGCCTGGACGTGGTGGTGGGAGACGGGCGCGCGGCACAAGGCCGGCTGGTTCCACCAGGGCCGCTCGATCGGCGTCTGGACCTTCTGGCACCCCAACGGCCGACAGGCCAGCTCCGGGCTCTTTCAGGACGACAAGCCCCACGGCCAATGGTCCTTCTGGGATCTGCAGGGCCTGCTCCAGGGCCAGCGCGTCTACCGCAGCGGCGAGCCCATCGCCACCGAGATCCCTGAAGGCCCCCAGCCCCTGCCCGCCGCGCCCGCCCCCCAGCCCGCGACGCGCGCAGACGCCTACCGCCACGCGGCGCTCTGAGCGCGATCGGCGCGGGGCACCGGGCGGCCCTCCAGGCGCGGGCGCCCGAAGAAGATCAATGCTCTCAAGGGCCCACGCGAGCGGGGCCACCCAAACAACATCAACAATATCAATAATTTAACCAACGACGGGCGCATGAGGAAGGACCACGGTCTTCAGGGCTCATACGGAAACACGTTCGAACCACTTTCATCCTGGGCTTCCTGGTGGCCCAACATGTGAGTGGCTTGAGCGTGGTTCCGTATCAAGCGAGCGCGAGCGCCTGAAGAAGATCAACGACCTTCAGAGCTTGCGAGAGCGTCTGAAAAAGATGTGTGATCTTCAGAGCTTGCGCGCGAGGGCCTCCGAGGAAGGCCCATGATCTTCAGGGCTTACTCGAGCAGGAGGTCGACGTAGAAGGACATGAAGTCGCGGGCCTGGCCGTCGGCGCGCACGTCCATCTGGCCGATGCCGATGCCGGGGGTGTCGCCGAAGAGGCCGCCGCCGCCGCCGCCGAGCAGCCCGCCGATGCCGCCGCCCTCGCCGAGGTCATCGGCCAGGCCAGAGAACATGGTGGCGATGATCTGCTCCAGGGCGGCGTCGTCGATGTCGAAGAGGGGCTCCTCGGCCAGATCGACCTTGACGGTCATGTCGGTCTGGAGGTCGAGCTCGCCGTCGGGCTTGAGGCCGATCTTGATGTCGATGGCGAGCTGGATGGCGACGGAGGCCCACTTGACCGAGGCGCCGTCGGCGCGCTCCAGGGAGAAGTCCAGCATCATGTCGCCGACGGTGACGTTCATGATCTGGTCGCCGTCCTGGATGCGGGCGACGGGGGGGAGCAGGGGTCGCATGACGAGGCCGACGGGGGTCTCGCGGCCGTCGGCGTAGGTCAGCAGGTCGTTGCCGACGAGCAGGGAGAAGGTGCCGGCGTTGAGCTGGAGCGGCAGGCCGCCGTCGCCGCCAGCGAGCGCGGCGCCGAGGTCGATGTTCAGGGCGCCGGAGCGCCAGACGCCGCCGAGGATCTGGTTGACGAAGTCGTCCGCGAGCGACATGCGGACCATGCGGCCGCCGTCGGAGTTGCCGGGCGGGGGCGGGTTGGCGGTCTTGAGGGTGCCGGGCGAGGGCGGGGCCAGGGGGCTGGGGCTGAAGTTGAGGCCGCCGTCGGCGACGAAGGTCATGCCGCCGGGGTCGATGCCGAGCTCGGTGATGTAGAGCTGGAGCTCGGCCTGCTGGCCGAGGAGGTCGACGAGGGTGGGCTGGCCGCTGCCGCCGAGCAGGCCGCCGAGGCCGCCGCTGTTGAGGACTTCGAGGAGCATGTTGGTGGCCAGCTCTTCGACCATGCCCTCGATGAGGCCGTCGATGATGCCGACGAGGCCATCGAGGTTGAGGTCGAAGTTGTGGAGCTGGACGGAGACGTCGGTCAGGTCCATGGAGACGCCGCCGGCGCCGTCGGCGCGCAGGTAGAGCTTGCCGCGCAGCTCGGCGGGGTCGGCGCTGATGTCGCCGGTGATGGTGACGTCGAAGAAGAAGACGCGCTGCTCGGTGGCGATCTCGATGACCATGTCGTGGATGCGGATGGTGGTGTCGAAGTAGCCGTTCTGGGGGATGAGGTCGAGGCTGATCTGGCCGTAGCTGATGCCGCGGACCTCGAAGTCGCCGCCGCCGCCGCCGAGGTCGACGTTGGAGAGCAGGTCGCCGCCGAGGGAGTTGACGAGGCCCTCCTCGATCACGCCCATGGCGTCAGCGCGCAGGCGCAGGGAGATGGCGTCGTCGGTGGGCCTGTCCCACTCGTGGAACTGGCCGTAGACGGCCGCGCGGACGGTGGAGGCGGTCTTGCCGGCGCCGTCGACGGCGTCGACCTGGACGAAGTTGGTGCCGACGGCGGGGGTCAGCTCGACGGAGAAGGAGCCGTTGGGGGCCAGGGTGACGATCTGGCCGTTGACCTTGACCTCCTTGACCTGGGTGGCCGCGTCCGTCGCGGCGCCCTTGACGGTGATCCGGTCCTGCTGGCCCATGACCATGAAGGCGCCGCGCGCAGGCGAGTCGACCCGGAGCACGGGGGGCTTGAGGTCGACCACCACGGGCACGACCAGCGTCGGCAGCTTCTCGGACGCGATCGAGATGTCCAGCGGCCCCTCGCCCGTGGCCGGGAAGCTGCTCTGGAAGGCGCCCTCGACGACCTGGACGCTGGTGCCGTTGATCACGACCGAGTCGACGTTGACCGCCACGCCCTTGACCACGATCGCGGGGGTGGTGACGATCGTCCCCGGCAGCGGCGAGGAGACCTCGATGGAGGCGCCGCCGGCGACGACGCGGCCGGGCGCGCCCGGGCCGTCTGGCCGCCCGCCGACGCTGCGGCCGCCGTTGTAGAAGTCGCCCGTGCGCCCGTCGACGTAGTTGCCCTCGACCGACAGCGCCCCGTCCGTGCACCCGGCGACGAGCGCGGCCAGCATCGCGGCCAGCAAGAGCGGCATCGGGTAGGTGGTCCTGGCGTCGTGCTTCTTCATCGTGGTCTCCAAGCCTCGGGGTGTGTCAACGCACCCCACCTCGCCATGAGCAATCAACTTGCGTGCCAGGATCAAGTATATGACGCGCCCCGTCAATGGCGACCTCCAGCGGGCGATTATCACGCCGAGGCCCTCAAACCGTGACAACCTGTCACAGTCCCTCGGGGATCATGACCCCAGCGACGGGGGCGCCTGCGGGGCTGTCGGGCGAGGCTTGAGAGGTGATTTTGGAGAGAGGGGGGATAGTTTCGTGGTCGCGGCGCCTTGAGGTTCTCTGAGATTGACTGAGCTTCAGGGGTCGGCGGTGAGGATCTCGTAGCGGTAGCCTTGTTCGGTGAGGAAGAGCTGCCGCTTGCTGGAGAGGTCCTGTTCGGCGGAGTCGCGGGTGACGACGGAGTAGAAGCGGGCGGTGTTGACGTCCTTCTTGGGTCGGAGGACGCGGCCGAGGCGCTGGGCCTCCTCCTGTCGGGAGCCGAAGGTGCCGCTGATCTGGATGGCGACGTTGGCGTCGGGCAGGTCGACGGCGAAGTTGGCGACCTTGGAGACGACGAGGCGGGGCAGCGCGCCGGTGCGGAACTGCTCGTAGAGGGCCTCGCGCTGGGCCTGTGGGGTGCGGCCGGTGATGATGGGGGCCTTGAGGAGCCTGGCGACGTCGTCGAGCTGTTCGAGGTACTGCCCGATGATCAGGACGCGGTCGTCGGCGTGCTCTTCGAGCAGGCGGCGCAGGACGGCGAGCTTGCCGGGGTTCGTGGCGGCGAGCCGGAACTTCTGGCGAGGCTCGGCCAGGGCGTACTCCATGCGCAGGTCGGTGTCGGTGAAGGGGACGCGGATCTCGGTGCACAGGGCGGTGGCGATGAAGCCTTGTTTTTCGAGGACGCGCCAGGGGACGTCGTACTTCTTGGGGCCGATGAGGCTGAAGACCTCGTCCTCCTTGCCGTCCTCGCGCACGAGGGTGGCGGTCAGGCCGAGGCGCCGCATGGACTGGAGGTTGGCGACGGCGCGGAAGACGGGGGCGGGCAGCAGGTGGACCTCATCGTAGATGATCAGGCCCCAGTTGCCCTCGTCGAAGATGTTGAAGTGGACGAAGGGGCCGTCCTTGCTCTTGCGGTAGGTGAGGATCTGGTAGGTGGTGATGGTGACGGGCTGGATGTTCTTCTCGTGGCCGCTGTACTCGCCGATCTGATCGGCGGTCAGGGTGGTCTTGTCGAGGATCTCGTCGCGCCACTGTCGCAGGGCGGTGGTGTTGGTGGTCAGGATCAGGGTGTTGGTGCGGACGCGCTCCATGACGCCGATGCCGACGACGGTCTTGCCGGCGCCGCAGGGCAGGACGATGACGCCGGAGCCGCCGTGGACGGAGCCGCTGGCGTGGAAGGCGCCGACGGCCTCGACCTGGTAGTCGCGCAGGCCGAAGGGCTCGCCGCTGAGGCTCTGCTGGCGAAAGGAGAGGTCGAGCGGCGTGCCCTCCATGTAGCCGGCCAGGTCGTCGACGGGGTAGCCGACCTTGATGAGGGCCTGCTTGATGAAGCCGCGCTGGTCGGCGCGGACCTCAAGGCGGTGGCCGACGCGCCCGAGCAGGAAGGTCTGCATGGTGCGCAGGGCCCAGATCTCCTCAAGGAGGATGATGTCCTCGGAGATCAGGAAGAGGCGGCCCTCCTCGCGGATGAGCTTGAGGCGGCCGTAGCGGGACATGGCGTCGTCGACGTCGACGATGATGTTGTCGGGGACGGCGTACTTGCTCAGGCCGCGCAGGGTGTCCTTGATGGCCTCGGCGCTCAGGCCGAGGGCGGCGGCGTTCCACAGGCTCAGGGACGAGAGGCGGTAGGTGTGGATGTGCTCGGGGCTCTTGAGCAGCTCAGCGAAGACGCTCAGCTGGTCCCGGGCGCGTTCGAAGTGCGGCGAGGCCGTCTCGAGCAGGATGGTGCGGTCGGACTGAACGATGAGCGGGTTTTCGGGTTTGTACACGAGGCTGGCCTGCGCCCCCGCTGGCGGCTGCGGGGTTTGTTGGTGTCCCTGGATCGCGCGAGGTTGGCGCGCGCGGGGTGGGTGTTCATATTCTTGCGGGCCGAGCGAGGGTCCGGCCAGAGAGAGAGCATTCTAGGGGCTGGAGGTCCGATGATCAATCCGCTCAAGCGCGTGGAGGTCAACCGATACATCTTGCGACACCCCGGCGTGGATCACCGCACCGAGGGGATGCGCATCGCGCACGTCACCGACGTGCACCTCGGCCGCTGGATCAAGCCCCGGCACGTGGAGGCGCTGGCGGTCTACGTCAACGCCTCGGCGCCGGATCTGACCGTATTGACTGGAGATTACGTCGGCTACCGGCGTCGGGACATCGCGCCCTGCGTGGCCTCGCTGGGGATGCTGGAGGGGCCGGTCTTCGCGACGCTGGGCAACCACGATCACTGGGCCTGCACGCGGACGACGCTCGGGGCCTTCGAGCGGCACGCGATCCCGGTGTTGAGCAACCGCTCGGTGCAGATGACGACGGTGCGCGGGCACAGCCTCCAGGTCATCGGCGTCGACGACGCGGTGACGCGCAACCACGACATCGAGAGGGCCTTCGGTGAGGTCGACGCCGACGGCTTCCGGCTGGTCCTGTGCCACGTGCCGGAGCTGGGGCCGAGGGTCGCGCAGGCGGGGGGTCACCTCATCCTGTCGGGGCACACGCACGGGCTCCAGTTCAACATCCCGAGGGTGACCGAGCCGATTGCGGCGCGCTTCGGGATGAAGTACATCCAGGGGGCATACGCGCTGGACGAGGCCTGCATGCTCTATGTCTCCAGGGGGCTGGGCAGCGCGTCGTGGCCGTGGCGGATCAGGGCGTCGCCGGAGCTGTCCTTCTTCGAATTGGCCGCAGGGCCGCGGGTGTCGCTGTCGCTGCATGAGCGCACGACGATCGAGCTGGCCCCCAGCCCTCGGCGCCAGCGCAAGCTCAGGCGCGCGCTGGAGGCCGGAGAGGCGACCGAGTGAGTCGGCGGCAGGGGATGGGCGCGCTTGGGGGGGGATGCGATGAGGATCGTGATGGTTCCCGTGATGTTGGCGGCGCTGGCCGGCATGGGGTGTCCGAGCAAGGATGGGCCGAAGGGCGATTCCCTTCAGGCGAAGGCCACCATCGCCATCGACGCGCCGGTCGAGCAGGCCGAGGAGGTATGCCCGGGGCTGCGCTGCCCGCTGGAGCACAGCCTCTTCGACGAGATCGAGTACGTCCCCGACGCGGCCGGGCGGATCAAGGCCGTGGTGTTGCGCTGCGCGCCGCCGCCGGATCGTTCAGTGCAGGCCAGCCGGGAGTCCTTCGAGCGCATCCGGGGGCTGATCACCAACGCGCTGGGCACTGGCGAGTCCTTCCTGGAGAGCGGCGACCCGACCTACTGGCCGGAGCGGGCGCGGGAGAAGCGGATCATGACGATCACGATCAACCGCGACGAGCGCACGATCATCGCCATCGGCCCGGCGGGCCCGGACGCGGCCAAGATCCCGCCCTCGGGCGCGGCCAACAACCGGAAGGCAGCCCAGGAGTACTGGCAGAAGATCCTGGCCGTGCCGGCCTTCGCGAAGTAGTCGCCCGAACATCTGGCCCGGGATCGAGCGGCGCCGAACAGAGCGGCGGGTGGCGCGCCTGGATTTTTGTCGCGCCGCGGGTTAAGTAAGGCCCGGCGCCAGCCGCCGCGACCGCGAGCCCAACCGACCGAGAGCCTGCCCGTGAGCGACCCCCGAGTCTCCATCGTCATCCCCATCTACAACGAGGAGGGGATCCTCCAGTCCTCGATCGCGGGGCTCTTCGAAGAGCTTGAAGGGATCGGGTGGGACTTCGAGATCATCCTGAGCGAGAACGGCAGCCGGGACGGGACGGTGGCGCTGGCCCACAGGCTCATGGAGCGCCACCCGGAGCTGCGGCTGATCCACAGCGAGGAGCCGGATTACGGCAAGGCGCTGCGCCGGGGGATCCTGGAGGCGCGCGGCGAGGTGGTGATCTGCGACGAGATCGACCTGTGCGACGTGGACTTCTACCGCAGGGCGATGGTGGAGATCGACCAGGGCGCGGACTTCGTCGTCGGCTCCAAGGTGCTGGATCGCTCGCTGGACAAGCGGCCGGCCTACAGGCGCCTGGCCACGCTGGTGATCAACTTCCTGCTGCGGGTCTTCGTCGGCTTCAAGGGCACCGACACGCACGGCCTCAAGGCCTTCCGGCGCGCCCAGGTGCTGGAGGTCGTCGGCAAGTGCGTGGTCAACAAGGATCTCTTCGCCAGCGAGCTGGTCATCCGCGCCACCCGGAAGCGGCTCGCCGTGGTCGAGATCCCGGTCCAGGTCATCGAGAAGCGCAAGCCATCGATCGCCCTGTCGAGGCGAATCCCCAATGTTCTCAAGGGGATCGCGAAGTTGGCCTGGGTCATCCGCGTCAAGAACCGCTGATGCCCGCGGCGCCCTCATGCTGTGTCAGCGTGGACATGGACGGCGTGCGCCGCTACGCGGCCATCCACGGGGCGCCCGATCCTGGCGCTGGCGCCTGGGACCCGGTCTGGTCGGTGGCGCTGGGGCGCTTTCTGGAGCTTTTTGACGCGGCGGGCGTCCGAGCGACCTTCTTCTGCGTCGGCGAGGATCTGGAGCAGGAGGAGCACGCGGCGCTGGCCCTCCGGGTCGTCGAGGCGGGGCACGAGATCGCCAGCCACTCC
Source organism: Pseudomonadota bacterium (assembly GCA_005804885.1). Classification (GTDB taxonomy): domain Bacteria; phylum Myxococcota_A; class Bradymonadia; order Bradymonadales; genus SYOX01. The sequence continues at coordinate 27,015 of SYOX01000038.1, read as the reverse complement.
CACGAGCACCGCTACGATCTGCGCGCGCGGGGCCTGGCGGCGATCCGCGCCGATCTGGAGGCCGCCGAGCGGGCCATCGAGGCGGCCACGGGGCGGCGGCCGAGGGGCTTCAGGGCGCCGGGCTACAACCTCGACCCTGGGATCGCGGGGGTGCTGGCCGAGCGCGGCTACGATTACGACGCCTCGCTCTTCCCCTGCCCGCCCTACTGGGCGGCCAAGGGGCTGATCATGGCGCGGATGCGGCTGTCCGGGGCGCCGAGCCGCTCCCAGATGACCCTCCCCCACACCCTCACCGCGCCCACGACGCCCTACCTGGCCGATCCGACGAGGCCCTGGCGGCGGGCGCCCTCAGGCCAGCGCGGGCTGTGGGAGATCCCGATGAGCCTCGTGCCGGGGGTGCGCTTCCCGCTCATCGGCACCAGCCTGCACCTGCTGGGCGTCGGGGGCCTTCGGGCGCTGCTGCCGGCCATCCGGCGGTCGCACCCGGAGGTCTTGAGCCTCGAATTTCACGGGATCGACATGCTCGACGGCGCCGACGCCGGGCTGCCGGGGTGGCTGAGCGCGCGCCAGCCCGATCTGCGGGTGTCGGCGGGCGACAAGCGCCGCCTCTACGCCGGGATCTTCGAGCTGCTCAAGGCCCATTACCAGCACCGGCCGCTCATCGAGTCTCTCCCACGCCCCTGATCGCCGGGGCCTGCGGCGCGCCGAGGCGGCGCGCTTGCGCCTTCGTCGGGGTCAGGTCGAAGTGGGCTCGACGGGCGGCCGACCACATGCTAGTTTGTTCACCTGTTCTGGCAATCTGGCCGGGACAACACGGTGGAGCTATGGAAGGAGCCACCCCGAAGGGCCGCTCAAGGACGCTGCTGGGGCGCTACGAGCTCTTGGACAAGATCGCGGTCGGGCCGAGGGCGGACACCTGGCTGGGCGTGGACGCCGAGGTGCGCGCGGCGGGCGGCGGGCGGGTCAGCCTCAAGGTGCTGCGGCCGGGCCGTGTGCCCGAGGGGTGGGCGGAGCGCCAGGGTGAGCTGGGGCTGATCTACCACCCGGCGATCGCGCCGGTCCTGCGCGCCGAGGTCGACGGCGACGGGCGGGGTGTGCTGGCGATGTCGTGGCGGCCGTCCTTGCCGCTGCACCGTTGGTACGAGGTCGAGGGCTACAGCGCGCCGATGGAGGCGCATGTGGCGCTGGCGGTGGATCTGTGCGACGGGCTGTCGGCGGCGCACCGGGCGGGGCTGCTGCACCTGGGGCTCAAGCCGGGCAATGTGTTGATCCAGGAGACGGAGGAGGGGCCGGCGGCGGCGCTGGTGGACTTCGGGATGGACCCCTGGCCGGAGGCGGTCAGCTACACGGCGCCGGAGGTCATGCGCGGTGAGCCGGGGACGATCCGCTCGGACGTCTACGGGATGGGGATGCTGCTGCTGCGGCTGCTGTCGGCTGGCGATCCGGTGGCGGGGCGGCTGGCCTTCGAGTCGTCGGCGGCGCAGATGGAGGCGGTCGGGGCGCGCTGGATCGAGCGGCTGCGCAAGCGGGTCGAGGGGATGCCGCCGGTCTTGATCGACACCATCAACCGCGCGCTCTCGCCCGAGCCCGAGGGAAGGCACGCGACGATCGACGCGCTGGCCAGGGAGCTGAGGCAGGGCCTGTACAGCTCGGCGGGGCGCTTCTCGGTCTCGGCCGGGGCGCTTGGGATCACGGGCGAGGAGGGCTACGTCGACATCCGCGACGGGCTCATGGGGGATCTGGTGCGCGAGCGCACGGATCGTGGCCGCTCGGTGCTCAAGTTCTTCTTGCGGCACCGGGACGCGGGCGGGGCGTGGATGCGCTCGGGGGCCTTCTTCTTCGCGCCGCGGGTGGTCGATCCGCGCTCGACCTACCACAGCCTCGACGGGGCCTGGGACGGGGCGGAGTTGAGCCTCTACCACGCCCGCACCGCGACCCGCGGCGAGGAGCGCTTCTACACCCACGGCGAGCACACGCTGCCGATCCTGGAGCCCTACTTCCTGGTGCCGGTCACGGACGTGATCAAGAGCCAGGGCTGCGCCAGCCGCTACTTGACGGATCTTCGTGACAGCGGGGGGACCGGGGAGCCGCTGGTGGTCGGGCGGCTGGTGCACGACATGCTGGAGGCGATGGCGATGAGGCCGGGGGTCGCCGGGGACTTCGAGTCGCTCTTCGACGCGATGACCTCGACCTGCCGGCTCGACATCCTGGCGGCGCGGCTGGGTCAGGGGGACATGGTGAGGCTGCGGCAGAGCGTCCGGCAGCATTACGAGCGCCTGTCGGCGCTGGTGATCGAGGCGCGCGGCGATCTCTTCGAGGGGGCCAGCGCCGAGGTCAAGCGCTTCAGCGGGGAGTACGGCCTGGAGGGCCGGATCGATCTGGCCTTCGACGACGGCGAGGCGCTGCGGATCCTGGAGCTCAAGACGGGTCGGCCGAGCGACGAGCACGACCAGCAGGTGCGCTGCTACGCGCTCTTGTGGGACAAGGTCGCGCTGAGCGCGGGCCGGCCGGTGATCGGGGAGCTGCTCTACAGCAAGACGGGCCAGATCAAGGCCGTCGATCGGCAGGATCTGGCCGAGGAGCGCAAGATCATCCAGGCTCGCAACGGGATCGTGTCGCTGCACCGGCATTACGCCTTCGGGGACACGCGCTTCGAGCCGCCGCACTACCTCCAGCAGCCCTCGTTGTGCCGGGAGCAGGCTTGTCGATATCGGCGCGAGCGGTGCAGCTACCAGACGCTGGTGACGGGGGCGGGGCCGAGCGCGCACGCGAAGCTGGTCTCGCGGCCGGGCGGGGTGTGGGCCGGGATCGACCCGAAGGTCGTGGCGCTGGCCAGGGCCTATTACGCGCGCTTCGTGCGCTTCGTCGAGGAGGAGTACTGGCACTCGACGATGGAGCTGGGGCAGATCCTGCGCGGCGACACGCTGGAGGAGCGCAAGCGGGCGCGCAAGGCCGTCTCGGAGCTGACGATCGGCGGCGTCGACCTGCCGGCCCGCCAGGTGCGCTTCGAGGGGGAGGGGCTCCAGCTCTTCAGCCCCGGGCAGCGGGTCATCGCCCACCGGGGAGACTTCGCAGGCCAGATCTTCACCGGGCAGATCGTGCAGGCGGGCCGCGGCGAGGTGTGGGTGCAGACGGCGGCGGCGCCGACGGCGCTGCGGCTGGCGCCCGAGGGGTGGATCCTCGACGCGCACCCGACTCGCCTGGGGCATCGGGAGTGCCACAGGGCGCTCTTTGACTTCTTGCGCTGCCGGGACGCGGCGCGCCTGGAGCTCATCCTGCACCGCAAGGCGCCGGCGCCGCCGCCGACGGCCACGTGGCTCTCGTCGCTGGACCACCTCAACCCGAGGCAGCGCGAGGCGGTCACCGGCGGGGTGACGTGCGAGGGGGCCTACTTGATCCAGGGGCCGCCGGGGACGGGCAAGACGACGGTCATCGCGGAGATCATCCGACACCTCGTGGCCAGGGGGCAGCGGGTGTTGCTGGCCGCCAGCACCAACACGGCCGTCGACAACGTCCTGATCCGGCTGATGGAAACGGGCTTTGAGGACTTCCTGCGCCTGGGCTCCGTGCGCGAGGAGAACACCCTCCACCGCCACATCTGCGACACGGGCGGCGACCCGGCGCGGTGGTACGCCAACGCGCTGGCGGCGCGGACGCCGGATCTGGCGGCGCTGCACGCCGCCATCCTCGCCTGCCCCGTGATCGCCTCGACGACCCACACGGTCATCTCCAGCCCGGTCATGGAGATCCTGGAGCACGCCTGCGGGCAGCCGCGCGACGGCTCGACGGCGCGGCCGCCGATCTTTGACGTGGCCATCCTCGACGAGGCCGGGCAGATCACCGAGCCGATGGCGCTCGGATCGATCAACAAGGCCCGGCGCTTCGTGCTCGTCGGCGATCACCGGCAGCTCCCGCCCGTGGTCGTCTCCGAGACCGCCGTCACGGCCCACATGGCCGCCAGCGACGATCTGTCGCCCGTCGAGCGGCGCCTGGAGGAGGTCTCCGGGGTCCGGGGACTCGACCAGTCTCTCTTCGAGCGGCTCTTTGACCACGTCCCCGGCACGATGCTGGAGGACGAGTACCGGATGAGCGAGGCGCTGGTGGCCTTCAGCTCGCGGGCCTTCTACGGCGGTCGCATGCGGGCGGCGCCCGCCGTGGCCGGCCTGCGCCTGCCCGTCGATCGCGCCGCGCTGGCCGAGCGGCCGCCGCTCATCCGGCAGATCCTCGACCCGGACAGCCCCCTGGTGCTGGTCAACATCCAGGGCCGGGAGCTCATGCGCCAGAACGAGCCCGAGGCCCGCATGATCCTGGCCGTGCTGCGCGAGTTGCTCAGCGACGACCTCTTGATGGCCCGCGACGACCCGCCCGCCTTCAACCCCTTCCACGCCGCCTCGGAGATCGGGATCATCGCGCCCTTCCGCGCCCAGGTGCAGCTCCTGCGGCGCATCGTCACCGAGGCCCTCGGCGAGTGGTCCGAGCAGATCGAGATCGACACCGTCGAGCGCTTCCAGGGCCGCGAGAAGGAGATCATGCTCGTCTCCTTCGTCGCCGCCGGCCGCACCAGCGCCTTCATCGCCAGCCCACGCCGGATCAACGTCACGCTGACCCGCGCGCGCACCAAGCTGATCGTCTTCGGCGACCTTGAGGCCCTGGCGCGCACCTCGTCGCTCTTCCGCGCGCTCGTCGAGCAGCCCGAGTCCAAGGTCGTCGACGGCCCCGACGACGGCCGGCTCTGAGCGCGCCGCCGCCCCCCCCCTGCCCCTGACCCCGAACTTGACACGCCGCCTCGACGCCTCAGGATCAGAGGGTGGAGGCGAAGGGCCCTCCGGCGAGGTGGAGGAGGATGCGGGACTTCTCGGACGTCATCAGGGAGCCGCTGGTGATCATCGGCGCCTCGGCGCTCGTGCTCACCAGCGCGCTCGGCCTCTTCTTCGAATCCTTCGGCGCCGACGAGACCGCCGAGGCGACCGTCGCGCCCGAAGCGATCCCGCTGCCCGACCCCGCTCCTGAGCCGCCGACCTCCTCCGACGCCCTCCAGTTCAAGCCCCTGGCCAACCTCACCTCGCCGTGGCCCGACGACGGCCGCGAGACGCTGCTGACCTTCGTCCACCTGAGCGACACCCACGTCGGCCGCGAGGGCGACCACAAGGCCTTCGAGGTCGCCGTCGAGGTCATCAACGGCATGGCGCCCCAGCCCGAATTCGTGATCATCACCGGCGACCTGACCGACAGCTTCACCCCCTCCCAGATCCGGATCTTCAAGGACATCAACGGCCGCCTGCGCGCCCCCGTCCACCTCGTGCCGGGCAACCACGACGTCATGTTTGACCCGACCGCCGACCGGATCCAGTGGTGGGAGCGCGAGTTCCCCGAGTTCCGCACCCCCTACAGAGTCGACTACGGGCCGCTGGCGCTCATCGGGGTCGACTCCCAGCTCTGGAACGCCCGACGATCTCCACAGAGCTCCGGCCAGATCGCCAGGGAGCAATGGGGTGAAATGGAGAAGATGATCATCGAGGCTCGCAAGGACGGGCAGCGCGTGATGATCTTCAACCACATCCCGGTCATGCCGACCTTCTACCGCTCCAGGATCTCGAAGAGCTGGGAGACTGGATGGATGGAGAAATACCTGGCCTTGTTCGAGAAGCACGGGATCGAGGCCGAGCTCTCCGGCCACGTCCACCGCGACGAGCTTTACACCCGCGGCAAGGCCCTCTTCCTCAACGCCCCGCCGATCTCGGAGAAGTACACGAGGCAGGCCAGCCTGCGCCTCTTCCGGGTCACGGCCCAGGGGCTGATGTACCGCCAGTTCTACCTGCGCGAGCACGGACGGCACCTGTCCTACCAGATGGACCTCCACGGCGTCGATCAGGAGGTCCACGGGCGCTGGATCGAGGGCATGGACAAGCTCGACCTGGCCGAGCTGTGGAAGTTCCGCCACGCCGGCGACCCCGACTCCTCGCGCTGGTTCCCCCACATCGACCACGATCAGCTGCGCGCCTACCTCAAGTCTCCCTTCGACCTCCAACCCACCGCCCGCATGAACTCGCGCCTCAAGATGAACTACACCGAGCGCCCTTGACCGCGCTGACTTGACATCGGGCGGCGGTATCGGGAGCCTCAAGGGCGACCGGCGCGCCCCTTGATGGCCCGCGCCGAGGCGACCACCCCCAGGGAGAGCCCATGCCCGAGGCCCGCGTTCGCCCGATCCTCCTTACGACGCTGCTTGCGCCCCTCGTCGCGCTCTCCATGCTCGGCGCGGGGTGCTCAGACCCCGGCGATCCCCCCTGCTCTGGCGCCGGGTGCGAGGCGCCGGAGAACAACGACCCCAACAACGCGCCCAACAACGCGCCCAACAACGACCCCTCGGACTGCGAGCAGGACGACGACTGCGATCCCGGCGAGGCCTGCCGCGAGGGCGCCTGCGCGCCCGCCGAGGCGGCCGACACCGACGGCGACGGGATCCCGGACGAGGACGACAACTGCCCCGAGGACGCCAACCCCGATCAGGCCGACAGCGATCTGGTCGACGGCGTCGGCGACGGCCTCGGCGACGCCTGCGATCCCGACCTCGACGGCGACGGCGTCGAGAACGACGGCGATCTCTGCCCTGCGCTGCCCGACCCCGACCAGGCCGACCTCGACGGCGACGGCCTCGGCGACCTCTGCGACGCGGACGACGACGGCGACGGGGTCGAGGACGACCTCGACAACTGCCCTGAGGACGCCAACCCCGATCAGGCCGACAGCGATCTGGTCGACGGCGTCGGCGACGGCGTCGGCGACGTCTGCGATCTCGTCGGCTCGATCAGCGCGCGGCTGGAGGTGCTGCCCGACTGGATACCGGCCAACGAGCGGCAGGCGCGCGTGATCCTGGAGTCCGGCAAGGAGCGCCTGCGCGAGGTCCGGGTGCGCCACGGCGAGCAGGTCGTCTTCGACGGCCTGCCCGACGGCGCCTACACCGTCCGCGTCTCCCGCTCGGGCTTTGTCCGCGACGCCCGAGAGGTTGTCATCGCAGCGGGCGCCCTTGACCACGAGGTCGACCTCGTCGCGCGCCTCCAGGATCTGGCCGCCGCCCAGCTCAACCTCGCCGGCTTCCTGCTCGACCGCGCCATCTTCGAGCGCATCCTCGCCGACGGGATCCTGCTCCCCGGCGCCGACCTCACGCTCACCCAGGTCCGCGGCGACCTCAGCGGCCTGGGCCTGGACCTGTCCAGCGCCAACTTCGGCTCGGCCACCTTCCGCGACGTCAACCTGACCGGCGCCCTCCTGGAGCGGGCCAACTTCTCCCAGGCCGACCTCCAGGGCACCCTCTTCGTCGACTGCAACCTGGACCGCGCCAACTTCACAAGCGCCAACCTGGCCGGCGCCCGCTTCGTCGGCGACGACGAGCCCATCCCCTCCCCCGCCTGCGCCGACGACCAGCCCCGCGCCGCCACCTCCCTGGTCGGCGCCGTCTTCGCCGAGGCCGAGTACCACGGCGGCTCCTTCGACGGGATCGACTTGCGCGGCGCCGTCATCGACAACTTGCAGATGATCGGCGGCAGCTTCCGCGGCGTCTGCGCCCAGGACGTCCTGAGCCAGGGCGCCAACCTGACCGGCGCCGACTTCACCGGCGCCGACCTGACCGGCGCCGACCTCGCCTTCGTCTTCCTGACCGGCGCCAACCTCACCGACGCCCTCGCCCGCGACGTCACGCTCAACCTCGGCCGCCTCAGCGGCGTCACCGCACCTCGCGTCGACCTCTCCGGCTCGATCTGCGACCGGGTCAACCTCACCGACGCCGACCTCACCGGCGCCACCATCCAGGGCGCCTCCTTCGTCGAGGCCACCCTCGTCAACACCGACTTCACCGACGCCGCCATCAGCAGCTCGCGCATGAACCAGGCCAACCTCGCCGGCGCCACCCTCCCGATGGACCTGAGCGGCTTCAACTTCCGACAGGCCCTCCTCATCGGCGTCGATCTGGCAGGCCGCGACCTCTCCGAGGCCGACTTCACCGACGCCGACCTCACCGACGCCGACCTCACCGACGCCGACCTCACCGGCGCGATCACCGAGGGCGCGGACTTCACCGGCGCGATCTTCAGCCCCGACACCCTCTGCCCCGACGGCCAGCCTCAGAGCCTGTCGCCCCGCTGCGGCCTCTGAGGTCCCGGTCGATCAGGGCTCGGCCGCCCTGACTGGGTGGCGCTGAGCCCGAGCTGTCCGCTCAAGCGGTCTGTGTGGGATCGAAGGCCGAGAAGTCGGCCCAGACCTCGAAGTCGTGGGGAGGCTGGGGGGCGTTGCCTGGGCGGTCCATGATGACGGCGCGCATCCCGGCGGCGCGGGCCGCGAGGGCCTCCTCGACGACATCGGTGGCGAAGAGGACGGCCTCGGGCGCCAGGCCGAGCGCCTCGGCGATCCGGGCGTAGCTCGCCCGCTCCTGCTTCGGGCCGGTGGTGGTGTCGAAGAAGGCCGACAGGTGGGGGGTCAGGTCGCCCCGGTGGGTGTGGCCGAAGAGGAGCCGCTGGGCCGGGACGCTGCCCGAGGAGTAGATGGCGACGGCGAGCCCTGCGGCCGTCCACCGGGCCAGCGCGTCGGGGACGTCGTCGAAGACGTCGGCCTTGAGCTCACCCGTGGCGTAGCCGGCCTCCCATATCTTGCCCTGGAGGGACTTGAGCGCGGTGGTCTTGCGGTCCAGGTCCATGTGGCGCAGCGCGCAGTTCAGCGCAGCGGCGCGGCGCGTGGCCGCGTCGGCGCCGGCCAAGGGCGAGGTGACGCTGGGGAGGGTCGCCGAATCGGCCTGTTGCTGGAGCAGGAGGCCTGCGACGTCGGCCTGGACGGCGGGGTCACCCCACCGCTCGACGAGGAAGGCGGACATGTGGGTGCGGGCGAAGGGGAAGAGGATCTCGTGGACGAAGCGGATCGAGGTGGTGGTGCCCTCGATGTCCAGGAGGATGGCGCTAACGGGAGCCATGGCGGCCTCCTTTCTATTGACGGATCAACAAGATGCGCGAGTCCGACGCCCCTTCACTGGGCGATCTCGCCGAGGACGTCGTCGATCTGCTCGCGGGCTCGGCCGGTGGCCAGGGAGCCGTCGAGGGATCGCACGTCGGCCTGGCTCAAGTCCAGCTTCGGGGACATGATCAGGTCGTGGAAGCGGGCGGAGGCCTCGGCGATGGCGGCGTCCTCGTCGTCCTCGATGGGCGCCTCGGCGCAGCCGTGCAGGGCGTCGTGGCGGCGGTAGAGGCACATGATCAAGGCGCCGTCCTTCTGGGTGATCTCTATCTTGAGGCCGCTGGGCTCGGAGGAGAAGCGCGGCGAGCGCAGCAGGGCGTCGGCGAGGTCCTCGGTCAGGCCACCCTGGTGGACGACGGTGACGGGGATGCTCAGGTCAAGGAGGCGGAAGACGGCGGGGAAGTCGGCCAGGGCTTGTTCCCACATCTGGTCGCGCAGCTCGACGTCGCCGCGCTCGTCGGCGGCCTGACCGGCCAGCGCGGCCACGCGGGCGCGGGTGAGGACCTCGGCGACGGGCAGGGCGTCGAGCGCGGCGGCGGCGGCGGCCAGCGTGGCCTCCTCGTCGCCGTCGATCAGCGCGATCTCGGCGTCGAAGGCCTTGAAGTAGCCCTCGGCCGCGTCGCTGTCCTCGGCGGCGCGGGCCAGCCGGACGGCCTCGGCGGCGACGCCGGGGCCGAGCGCGCGGGCGACGCCGCCGATGAGCCAGATCTCGACGTTGACGATCCCGAGCAGGTGGGGTCGCAGCAGCTCGACGAGGTGCGCCTCGTTGGCCATCAGCGTGATCGCGCGGCGCTCCATCGCCCAGGACTCCAGCTCAAGGCGCCGAAGCTCGGCGTCGGGCCACCAGCGCTTGTACCAGGGCAGCGCGGCGATCTCCTCGCGGCGTTGGGCCAGCCGCATCAGGAGGGTGTTCCAGAAGAGCAGGGCGCCGCTGAGCTCGCCCTGGAGCTGGCTGGCGCTGGTGCCGCCGGCCCGATCCGGGCGCTCGTAGACCCTGCGGCCCATGCGCTCGGCGTCCTGCCCGCGCCCGAGCGCCAGCATCAGCGAGGTCGTGGCCGTGTCCATGCTGGCCTGATCCTGCTGGTGGGTGAAGGAGGGGCGCTGCTGGCGCTGCTTCTGGGCCATCTTCAGGGCGGCCAGCGTCTCGCTGACGCGCCCTTCGAGCAGGTAGATCATGGCCAGCGAGCGCCAGGGGCTGCCGTAGCTGTTGTTGCGCAGCTCGGTGGCCTTGAGGTAGTAGCGCTCGGCCTCGGCGTGGCGCAGCGAGGTCATGGCCGACTCGGCCGTGTTGGACCACGCCACCTCGTTGGCCCCGAAGCGCTCCGAGAGCAGCTTGCAGGCCTCGTAGCTGGCCTCGCGGTTGCGCAGCTCGAACTCCAGCGCGCACAGGCCGTTGAGGCCCCGGAAGACCTGATCGCTCTGGGACTCGTCGGCCATCGCCTCTTGAATCTTGGCCCGGGCCTCCGCCCAGCGCTCCAGCTTGATCAGCGCCCAGATGTGCTCGCCCGGGTTGGGCTCGAAGACCTCGTCGAGCCGCGCCAGCGCCGCGAGCTGGCCGTCGCGGTCGTCGATGTCGGCCGCGATGTTGGCCTCCGCCATCAGGATCCGGCGATACCAGTAGAGGTCGACCTCGTCTGCGGGCGACAGGCCCGCGCGGCGCTCCAGCAGCCCGCGGGCGCGCCGGATCGAGAAGATCGCCCGCGGCAGGTTGCCGTCGCCGACGTGCAGCGCCGAGGCCATGACGGTCAGGCCGGGGATCGAGTCGGGGGAGTCGTCGAGGATCTCCTGGGCCAGCTCTCGGGCGCGCACGGTCTTGCGCGCGTCGAGCGCCTCGACGGCCGCCATCTCCTGCGCCGTGCCCAGCTCTGGCCCCGACGAGAAGAGCTGCGCCTGGGCCGCCCTCGGCCCGATCGACGCCAGCGCCAGCGCCAGCAGCGTCCACGCGGCGAGCCTCATCATCATCCGGCCTCCCTCCAGGGTCATCGGCGCAGCGTCGAGCGCGCCAACGCCTCCATCGCCTTGCTCGCGCACTCGCGGATCACCTGGCCGGGGTCCTCGACGCCGGGCACGACCTCGATCCGGTGCGCCATCAGGGGGACCAGCAGCGCCTCCAGATCCTCGGACGAGGCGAAGTCGCGCCCGCGCATCGCCGCGCGGGCCTGCATCGCCGGGATGGCCAGCACCAGCGAGCGGGTCGAGACCCCCTGGAGCACGCGCCGATCGGCGCGGATCGCGCCGGCCAGGTCCACGAGCGCCTCGTGGATGCTCGGCGAGACGGACACGGCGTGGTTGAGCAGGATCCGGGCCGCGACGATGTCCTGTCGGCTGACGCGCGGCAGATCGGGCGGCCCGCCGCCCCGCCGCCAACGCCCCAGCACCTCCAGCTCGTCCGCCCGGGCCAGGTGGGTCATGCGGATCTTGAAGAGGAAGCGGTCCAGCTGGGCCAGCGGCAGCGGGTAGGTGCCGACCAGATCCAGCGGGTTCTGCGTGGCGATGACGAAGAAGAGGTCGTCGAGCCGGTGGGTCTCGTTGTCGACCGTGACCTGCTTCTCGCCCATCGCCTCCAGCAAGGCGGCCTGCACCTTGGGGCTGGTGCGGTTGATCTCGTCGGCCAGCAGCACGTGGGTGAAGATCGGCCCGCGCCGGAAGTAGAAGCCGTTGGTGTCGGTGTCGAAGATCATCACCCCGGTGATGTCGCCCGGCAGCAGATCCGGGGTGAACTGCACCCGCCGGAAGGTCGACAGCTCCTCGTCGGGCAGCTCCTCGATGATGCTCTGCCCGAGCGACTTGGCCAGGGTCGTCTTGCCGCTGCCCGGGTAGTCCTCCAGCAGCACATGGCCGTCGGCCAGCAGCGCCACGAGCACCAGATCGATGGTGTCGTCGCGGCCCTGGACCGCCGCTCGGCAGCGCGCCCGAAGCAGCTCGACCATCTCGGCCACGTCCGCCAGCGTGCGGACGCTGGAGTCGGCCACCAGCGCGGCCGCGTCTTCAGAGAGGGGTTTTTCTTCAATCATCTCACGCGCATCCAGGACACGGGGTTGACGAGCCCCAGGAGCCTGCGCCAACGCGGAGCGCTCCCGACGATCTGGGCGTCGATATCTTGAGACAGCGCGCGCCACTGGGCGCCGCTGAGGCGATCCTCGCCGCCGAGCGCGCGCCGCAGGTGGGCGCGCGTCATCGGCTCCAGCGCGGGCGCGACCTGGGCCACGCGGGCCGCGAAGGCCTCGCGCGTCTCGCCGTACTCGCGCGACAGCCCCACCTCGGAGAGCTGATCGAGCGCCCGGCGGTAGAGCACGCGGTAGAGCTGGCCTTGCGGCGACAACCGCCCGATCAGCCGCCGCCACGCCTTGACGCCGTAGAGCAGGCCCAGCAGCAGGCCCAGCAGCGGCGCCATGACGCCCAGCGCCCAGCGCCACAGCGAGGCCCTGCCCTCGTGGTCGACCTGCTTGCCGGCCGTCTCGTCGCCGCGCGCCAGCTCCCCGAGCACCCGCTGAAGATCCGGGTTGATCGGCGTCCCCTCCCCCTCCTCGGCCTGCTCCGGCGACACGTCCATCACCACCCAGCCTGCCCCTTCGAGGTAGACCTCGGCCCAGGCGTGGGCGTCCTGGTTCTGGATCAACACCGCCGAGCCGCTCTGGCGCCTGGCCTCGTCGACCAGGTAGCCCGCCGCCACCCGCGCCGGCAGCCCCCGCGCCCGCAGCAGGTAAGCCATCGAGTGCGCCAGGTGCACGCAATAACCCCGCCGCGACCCGAAGAGGAAGGAGGCCGTCGGGTCCGCAGCCCCGGCGTGGTTGCTGCGCCGCGTGTAGACCGTGTTCTTCTCCAGCCAGCGCCGGATCGCCAGCGCCTGGGCCACCGGCGACCCCTCGTACTCCGGGGACAGCTCCGCCACGAGCTCCTTGGCCAGCTCCTCGTAGCGCGGGTCCTCGGGGGCCTGGGTGTAGAGCGCCCGCAGCGCCTCGGGCCACTCCGGGTCGCCGGCGGTGTAATCGAGCATCTCCCGGTAGTCCATCCTCGGCGCCAGCGACTCGACCTTGTAGGCCCGCCTGAAGTGCCCCGGGTTCGGGTTCGGGATCGACTCGAAGGCCACGGGGTTGTTGAGCCCGAAGGGCGATCTGTGGTCCGTGATCAGCGCCACGGTCGTCTCCAGGCGCTCGAAGCGCCGGTTGAGCATCCCCACCTCGTCGACCTCGGCGCGGCGCGCGGCGAAGCGATCGAGCAGGTCCGGGTCGGCCCCCTTGACCAGCGCCCGCACCAGCCGCGTGCCGTTGTACTGCGAAAAAGCCGTCTGGCGAAAGTAGAGGTAGCCCGTCGGAGAGGTGTAATCGTCGTGCAGCAGCACCACCGCCACGGGCTTCGGCTCGCCCTTGGGGTAGTCGTCCCGAAAGGGCATCTCGTTCGGATCGCCCTTGCCCCCGCCGTGGCCCGCCCCGCCGCCCTCGCCCTCCATCGGCTCGTCCTGCTTGTCCGGGTCGCCGGTCAGGCCCAGGCCGCCGCTGGGCGGCATCGACTCCGGCGGGCTGACCCGCAGCAGCGCGAAGGCGAACAGGCCCAGGAAGATCAACACCGAGATGCTCAGCGCCGCCTTCGTCCACCGCTGGCGCACCATCAGCAGGAGCGGCACGGTGGCCATCACCAGCGCGCCGAGCGCCAGCAGCGCCACGATCGGATCACCGCCCTGGCTCCAGACCCAGTCCGACAAGAAGCGCGGCTCGCTGATGGCGTGATCGCGGTGGCCGGCCACCAGCCGGACCACCCCGGCGGTGATCACCCCCACCTCCAGCACCGCCAGCGCGGGCACCCGCGTCGCCAGGCTCCTGAGCCCCAGGCCCGCCCCGAAGAGCGTCAGCCCGAAGACCACCAGATCGACCAGCGCCAGCGTGTCTTCGATCCCGATCGCCCCCGAGAGCGCCGCCGAGCCCGTCAACACGCCGTCGGCCGCCGCTCCCATCGCAACAGCGCCCACCGCCGCCAGCCCCACCGCCGCCGCCCTGACCCGCCGCCCCTCCATCCACCGCGCCGCGACCACCGACAGCGCCGCGCCGAGCACCCCGCCGATCAGCCCCGACCCCAGCGACAGCCCGTAGAGCAGCACGAAGGCCGCCACGGCGTAGATGAACGCCCTGAGCGCCGTCAAAAAGACTGGATCGGGGCTGGTCTCGGGGCTCTGGGTCATTCGACGCCGTGGCAGAGGTGACTGTGGCAAGGCGGGGCGACGCGACGATCGCGGCCTGGGCAGAACGCGCCGCAGCCCCGGTTGATTTCAAGACCCGGCGGCACCCCTCAACCCCTCATCGCGCTCGGGTGGATCGCCCCGCCCGAGCTTCGATCGATGACGGTGACCGGCGCGCCCGCCTTGACGAGCCGATCCCAGACCGCCCTGAGCTCCTTGATGACCTCCCCGTGGCTCCGATCCTCGACCACCAGCAGCCGCCGCCACAAGGGCGATCGCTGGCCGCCGAAGCCGTCGACCGTCAACACCACGCTGACCTGACCCCGGTGCGCGCGGATCTGCGCCTCGACCGCCTCGATCCACGGCCCCGGCCTGGCCGGCGCGAACACCACGCAGGACCGCGACCCCTGGGCCTGGCCTTGCGCGATGAACCCGCCGAGGCCGCCACCCCGCGCCGCCGAGCCCGCCGAGCGCACGATCTGCTCGATGGCCTCGGGCACCTCCCGCGTCGGCGCCTGCTCCCCGTCCGCGCAGAAGAGGAAGTCCACCCCGAAGACGCCCTGCTCCAGCGCCGCCCTGGCCGTCCCCGCCGCGGGCTCATCGCCCGGCGACGACACCAGGTAGGCCAGCGTCTTCTGCCTTGGCGCGATGGCGCGCTCCGGCAGCCGCACCAGCAGCCGCCGCGTGCGCGCGAAGGCCTTCCAAAGCACCCGGTTGAGCGGATCGCCGTGGGCGTAGGGGCGCGTCTCGATCAAGTCCCCCTCGGGCTCGCCGCCCGGGTGGGAGACGAGATCCCCCGACGACATCTGGTGCAGGAGCTCCTGCGGCCTCAGGCGGCTGGCGCAGGGCATGATCTTGAGGGCCTGCGTCGCGGTCCTGTCGAAGGTGATCCGCGCCAGCCCGAAGGTGTCCGAGATCGTCCAGCGGCGCACGATCTCCTCGGCCACCGCCCGCCGCTGCGCCCTGACGACCTCCACCAGCCGCCCTCGCTCCGGGACCAGCTCCGCCACCACGTCATGCGGCCTGACCCACGACAGCTCCAGGCGCACCAGCGGCAGCCAGCCCTCCCACCCCACGTCGAAGCCCGTCCGAAAGGGCACCCCGGTCAGGAAGACCCACGGCTCCTGCGGCGCCGGCGGCTTCTTGAGCCGCATCAGCGCCGCCGCGACCACGACCGCCAGCGTCGAGACCGTCACAAGCACGATCCCCCCCGTGCCCAGCACCAGCAGGATCAGATCGCTGCGCTCGATCCCATAGGACTGCCGTATCCAGACCAGCAGGAGCAAGGCCAGGGCGCTGCGCGCGGTCAAGGGCACCCAGCCGATCACGGCCCTGAGACGCCGAAGCGCTCGCCCGAGCGGACCCTGGTTGTGTTCAAGGAAGTGGCGCAAGATCCCATCGGGGCATCAGAGGGCTCTCCCCTCGGCGGTCGCCGAGGCCACCCTCTCAACGGCACAGACCCCCAGGGGTATGCCCTCGCCACCCCCCCCGATGTCAAGAAAAGCCTGCCCGCTCGCCCTGCGACACCCCGGATCGCTCCCGGGCCGACCCAGGCAAGAAATGAAAAACCCCGGATCGCTCCAGGGTCTCTCGAATGAAGGGGCGCCACGCCCCCGATTACTGGACGTAGGACCGGAGCTCGCTGAGCACCTGCGGGTTCTGCTCGGTCTTGTCGAGGGACTGGAGCAGCTCAAAGCCTCGCCCGCCGCCGAAGAGCCCGAGGCCCTTGACCACCGCGAGCCGGACGTCCGGGTTCGCGTCGGCCAGGAAGCCCTCGACGTCCTTGACGCCGTCCTCACCGAAGGCCTCCAGGTAGGACATCACCGTCAAGGCGAAGTAGCGATCGGGCTTCTCCTGCAGGAGCTTCAAGAAGGCGTCCTTGATGCGCTTGTCCTGAAACAGCGACATGCTCTGGAGCGCGCGCTCTCGCACGTAGGACTTCTTCTTGCCGTCCATCGCGATCGTGATCAGCTCCGGCACAGGATCCTGATCGAGCTGACGCAGCTTCAACCGGCTGGCAATGTACTGATCCGACACCAGGTAGCCCGTGATCAAGTCGAGCTGATCGAGCGTCATCGACTCCGAAGGATCCGGGTTCATCTCCGCCGACACCGGCGTCACGATGGCCATCGCCGCCAACACCGAACAACCCACCAGGATTCGCTTCAACATCTCCGTCGCCTCTCTTGCTCAACGGGTCCAATGGACCCCTGGAAACCCCTCAACTTCCTGGTCAAGCAAAGCTCGTGCCAGAGAATGTGGACCTGAGGTATCGAAGCCCACACACCCACACGAGCACACCTGTCCATACCTCGATCTCTAACCAGCCCTTCGGCCACGTCAAGATCAAGCCCCTTGTTTTACTCCGCCCACCCCCGCCGATCCCCGCTCTACCCTCTCCCCAGAGGGTATGACAGCATGTCACACCTTGGCGATTGGATCAGACATCTGCCTGGGTACTGGCGTCGCTGGACCGTCCAGAGCCGACAAGATGCGATGACACTGGACAGCCACGAGGATCACGCCGACCACCCGCACCCATGCGGCGGCGGTCCTTCACGGCGGCCCATCACCTCATCTGGACGACAGGGAGCATCGGGTCTTCGGCGAGGTAGAGCAGCTGGTCGCGCTCGGGGACTATCGCGGCGTCGGGCGGGTTGATGCGCTCCTCGCCGGTGTCCGGGTCGCGCACTCCGATCAGCAAGATGCCGTAGCGGTTCTTGAGCAACCGCCCGAGGGATCCGAAGGTCTGCGGCTGCTCGACGCCCTCGGGCATGGCCCCGATGAAGAGGCTGTGGGCGCCAGAGGCCGCCACCCGGCTCATGATCGCGGCGGTGCCGGGCATCGCGATCGCGTGGGCCAGCATCGAGAAGCCCAGGCGGGTCGTCTCGATGACCTCGTCGGCGCCGGCGGTGCTGGCGTGGGCGACGTTCTCCGCGTCGAGGATCTCGGCGGCGATGTAGAGCGGGCGCGCGCGCTTATCCACGGCGGGGTGGCGAGCCAGGTAGGATCGGATGGTGAAGGCCATCATGAGGGTGTTGGCGTCGGCCTGCTGGGGGAGCAGCTGCCGCGAGCCGACGAGGATGGCCGCCGAGGCGTAGGCCATGCGCGCCTTGTCCAGCTCGCTCTCCTTCGTGGGGTCGCCCTTGATCCAGGTGAACTCCGCGGGGATCTCGGCTGGCCGCTCCCCGGTGGCAAAGATGACCATGTCTCGACCGTCGCCGTCGAGCTCCTTGAGCAGCTCGCCGAGCAGCATCTGGGCTCCCGGATCGTAGCCGCAGACGACGACGTGGTTCAGGCGTGTGCTCATTCGAAATTGCTCCTCCCGGACGCTGAGGATGGTGTTGAGCAGAGTATGGCTCACGATCCCGGCAAACAAGGCCAGGGTGAACAACCCGGCGACCATCAGGACGCTGCCCGCCAGCCGGCCCAGCCCCGTCACGGGGCTGATGTCCCCGAAGCCCACCGTCGTCAACGTCACCAACGCCCACCAGAACCCGTCTCCGAGCGTCTCGATGTTGGGGTTGGCGCCCTTCTCCAGCAGGTAGATGCTCAGGCCCCCGATCAACGTCGCCGCACCCAGCATCGAAAAGGCGAAGGTGTACAGCAGCTTGTTGTCGTCAAAGGCCCGCGCGATCCCCAGCACGGGGTTGCTGTAGCGCAGGAACTTCGAGCTGCGCAGCAGCCGCAGCAGCCGCAGCGCCCGCAGCCCCCGCAGCGCCGGCACCAGCGCCAGGATCGTCATGATGTCGATGAAGTTCAGCGGCTCGATGCAGTAGAGCAGGCGCCAGGCGATGTGGGTGCGGAACATCCCAAGCCGCGAGCGGCGGTAGAAGTCCAGCGCTGGTGGCCGGTAGGTCAGCACCCGCAGCCCGATCTCGACGACGAAGAACACCATCACCGCGTTGTCGATCGTGTTGATCGCCGCTCGAATCGGGGCGCCCTCGGCCAGCAGGAACTCTGCGCTGAAGAGCACAATCGACAGCGCGATCATCGCCCAGACGACGCCCTGCACCGTCCTGTAGATGGCCGACTCTGGTCGATGGAAGGCCTCGTGGACCGCAGCCCACGCGCGCACGTATGCCGGAGCGCCGGGCGGGAGGGTCGGGGGCGGGTTGAGGTCGACGGTCATGGTCGTTCGGCGCGGCGCACGCCTGGATTGACGCAACCGCGCCTACGGGTTGTCTCGCCGCGACCCTCGCCTGTCAATCCCTTGCCGCCTCGGGCGCGCCGCCATGTCCGGCGGGCCGAGCTTGCGGCTTGGGCTACTTGTCGCCCCAGGAGGCCGCCGCCCACCGCTGGGTCAGGCGCGCGGCGGGCGGCGAGGCGCTGGGGCGGACGAAGAGCGACGTGGCTCCGTGCTCGAAGGATCCTGGCGCCTGGCGCCTCTTGCGGTCCCTCATCACGTCGATCAGATCGGGGATGGAGATGTCCTCCGTGGCCGCGTCTTCGGCGCCGCCCTGCTCGATGTGGACCTCCCAGGGGGCCCTGGTCGCGGGGGGCTCCGGGGCCTGGACCGCGGGGCTCGCCGTGGAGCCCGAGGCGCTGGGGGGTCGGCTCTCGGCCGCGCCGCTGGCCTGGAGCTGGGCCGTCAGCGATCGCCGCGCGTCGCTCGACAGCCGCATCCGGCGGCCGTCCCTCGAAGGCGCCTCGACCGGGCTGCCCAGCCGCGCGAAGGTCAGCGCCTCCTGGGCGGCCTGCCGCGCGCCGGCCTGCTCTTCGAGCGCCTTGAGCGCGACGACCTGGCTTGAGATCGCCACGTCGTCAAGCCACTCCCCCGGGGAGATGCTCTGCGGAGCCCCGCACCCGCTCCAGCCGATCGACTCCGGCGCGGAGATCATCGAGGAGTCCGAGGATAGCCGCTCCAGGCCGCTCTCCTCGGCGTGGGTCCAGGTGTCCATCAGGTCGCCGGCCAGGAAGGCCGTCAGGCTGCTCTGCTCGTCGGTGTCGACCGGGCAGAAGTTGATGACCTCGGGGCTGGCCAGCGCCTCCTCGACGGCGCGCAACATCACCTCGGCCGACTCGTAGCGATCGTCGATCAGGCACGAGAGCGCCCGCCAGATCAGCTCCTGGACGATCAGGGGCAGGTCGGCGTCCAGCGGCGGCAGCAACCCGGCCAGGTGCTTGTGGGCGATCTCGAAGAAGTTCCGACCGGTGTAGGGGACCTCGCCGAAGAGCATCTCGAAGAGCACGATCCCGACCGCGTAGACGTCCGTGTACATCCCGACGCAGGTGCCCGAGATCTGCTCCGGGGCCATGTATTCCGGCGTCCCCACGGTCATCTCGGCCGAGGTCAGCGGCATGAGGAGCTCGGCGATCTCGGAGCCGCCCAGGCCGCTGACGATCCGAGCGTCTTCGGAGGTGACCTTGGCGATCCCGAAGTCGAAGAGCTTGACCCGCCGAGGACCGCTCGGGTCGCTCAAGATCATGATGTTGTCCGGCTTGATGTCCCGATGCACGATCCCCTGGGCCTGGACGTCCACCAGCGCCCGCAGGAGCTGGCTTGTGATCTCCAGCGACTCGACCAGCTCGAAGGTGTCCTGCGCCTCCATCACCTCGCGCAGCGTGCTGCCCCTCATGCACTCGAAGACCACCGCGATGCGACCGTCGGGCAACACCCCGCAGTCGTTGACGGCCACCACATAGGGGCTGCAGATCAGGCTCAGGAGCTGATACTCGCGCTCAAGGCGCTCAGAGCGCAGCGCGCCCGTGCTGGGCCCCTGGTTCTGGATCTTGACCGCCACCTGATGGGATGTGCCCAGCACCTGCCCTCGCCAGACATTGGCGGTCCCGCCCATCCCAAGAAGATCAATGAGTTCATAGCGATCGAACACACGCGCGCCTGGCGCGACGTGGAAGACCGGCTCGGGATCGACCAGACAAAATGAAATGCTCCCGCTCATCTGACCCCCAAGGACTGCGGCCGACCACCCCCGGCCTGACCTCGCCTCTCCATGAGTATCGGCGTCTGAGCTTCGAAGCTTGATGCCTCAGCGCTCGCGCGGCCGATCCCCCGCGATCCGACCTGCGGGGAAGAGCGGCGCCGCCCGAGGGTCGCGCCAGGATCATCGACTCCCGATCGGGATCTTGCTAGGTTTGGGTCGCACCGAACCGACGGAGCCCCCATGCACGCCACGACCCCCACAGCCCACCTGCTCTCCCGGCTCGCGCTGCTCTTCGCCCTGGCCGCCATCGCGGCTTGCGGCGACGATCCGCCGGCCGCGCCGCCGGCCGAGCCTGAGCCGGCTCCTGAGCAGGAGCCGGCCCCGGAGCCCGAGCCCGAGCCCGATCCCGAGCCAGAGCCCGAGCCGGAGGCCCAGCCCGAGGCCCCGCCGCTGACGCTGACGGACCCCCAGGAGGGCGTCAGCCCCGACGGGGCCGACGTCGATGCCTTCGAGCCGGCCGCCGGGCAGGTCCGCGTCGGGGTGGTCCGATCCGAGACGGGGGGCTTTGGCGGCGAGCAGGCCGCGTGCCGGCCGGGGTGCTTCGCGCTGATCAACGCCCGGGCGCGCTTCTGCATCGAGGGGCGCGAGACCGGCAGCCACCTCTTCTTCGACGGGGGGCGGATCATCGACGCCGAGCCTGTCGGGGTCGAGCCCTACCGCGACACCGGCGGGCGAGATCGGCTCGACATCGGGACGACCTTCATCGACTCCAAGAGCGGCTCGGCCGAGGCCGTCGAGGTGATCCGCGACGGCGCCGCCGGACCCCTGGCCGTGCTCCGCGTGACGGGGCGCGAGGAGCCGTCGAGCTACCTGGCCGGCATCGTCGGCCCGGCCTTCTTCAAGCGCCGCGACGTGGAGGTGATCACCGAGTATCGGCTGGCCGCCGACAGCAACGCGCTGGAGATCGTCACCTTCATCAAGAACCGCAGCGACAGCCGCGAGACGATCATCCCCGGCGACATCATCTTCTGGGGCGACACCATGGGGTACATCTTCCCCGGCCAGGGCGAGCGCACCCCCCGTCAGACCCAGGAGGTGGTGGCCTTCGGCAGGGGGGTCGCCTACGGTTGGTTCAACGAGACCCCGGCCTTCCCCGCTGGCCTCATCGGCCTGACGCTGCCCGCGCTGCCCCTGAGCCAGGCCGGGCAGCCCGTCCAGAGCGGCGCGCAGATCGCCACCCGGCGCTGGCTGGCCGTCGGCGCCCACGTCGCCGACGTCCTGAGCGGCTTCTACGCCCTGCGCCCCGAGCACCCGACGGCCTTCGAGGGCGTCCGCGCCAACCTCACCCTCACCCGCGGCGGCCAGCCCCTGCAGGACGCCCAGGTCCAGCTCACCGCGCTGGGCGACGACAACATGGTCGTCGGCGACACCCTCTGGATCGACCACAGCGACGCCGAGGGCCGCGTCCCCCTCTTCGCCCCCGCCGGCCGCTACCGGATCGTCATCTTCGACCCCATCGGCGGCCAGCGCCTGCGCGACGCCGACTTGACCGAGGGCGCCGAGATCGCCGTGGAGTTGCCCGAAATTGCAAAAATAAGCTTTAACATCAACACCTTGAGCGACGGAGAGCGCACCCCATCCCCCGCGAAGGTCCGCCTCGTGGGGGGTCAGGCCGGAGAGCGCAGGCTGGTCTTTGTCCTGCGCGGCCAGCAGACCGTCGAGGTGCTGCCCGGCGGCTGGACGTGGGAGATCAGCCGCGGGCTGGAGTACACGATCGCCAGCGGCCAGCTCACCGTCGGGCCGGGCGAGCAGGTCGATGTCGCCGCCGACCTTGAGCACGTCTTGATCACGCCCGGCTTCGTCTCGGGCGAGTTCCACCAGCACCAGACCGCGAGCCTGGACAGCGAGGTGGCGGTCAAGGATCGGGTGCTGTCCAACATCGCCGAGGGCGTCGACTTCGCCGTCTCCTCGGATCACGACGTGGCCACCGACTTCGCCCCCGTGATCGCGGAGATGGGCGCCGAGGATCTGATCGCCAGCCTCTCGGGCACGGAGGTCTCGCCGAGCTTCGGCCACTTCGGCGCCTACCCGGCCGACTACGACCCCGACGCGCCCGGCAATGGGGCCTTGCCCTTGGCCTACAAGGATGAGGAGGGCGCCGTGCGGGCCTACGCCAACGGGGCCGAGCTCATCGAGGCGATGCGGAGCATCACCGGCGCCCGCCTGATCCAGTCCAACCACCCGCGCGACAGCACGGGCTACTTCGACGACGGGGGCTGGGTGGCTGGGCAGCACCCTGAGACGGCCGACGAGGGCTTCTCGCTGGACTTCGACACCATGGAGGTGGTCAACGGCCCGCTGTGCGAGCAGCTCCAGGACTTCTACGCGCTGCTCAACGTCGGCAAGAGCATCATCGGCGTGGGCAACAGCGACTCTCACGGGCTCAACAAGGCCGTGGGCTACCCGCGCAACTTCATCCCTTCGGCGGCCGGGGGCCCTGAGGGGTTGACCGAGGACGGGATCATCGACGGGGTGCTGACCGGCGACGTGGTCATCTCGGCGGCCGCCTACCTGGAGTTCGGCCCCGGCCAGCCCGACGATCCCGAGGCCGTGCGTCCCGGGCGCCTCGTGGCCGCCTCGCGGGTCACGGTCGACGTGCGGGCGATGACCCCGCCCTGGGCCGAGGTCACCCGCCTCTTTGTCATCCGCAATGGGCTCGTGGTCGACGAGCTGACGATCGGCGGCGGCCCCGAGGCGATCGTGGACTTCGACGGCCCCGTCGACCTCGACGCCGGCGACCAGGACGCGTGGTTCCAGATCGTCGCCTTCAGCCCGGAGAGGCTCCAGGTCGTCTACCCCGGCGAGCGGATCTACGCCATGAGCAATGCCTTCTTCCTGGACGCCGACGGCAATGGCCAGTTCGACCCCCCCGGCGTCATCGAGCTGGACCCTGAGACGATCGCCTTCTGCCAGTGAGGGAAGACCGATGAGCGAGACGATCCTGATCGTGGACGACGAGGACGACCTGCGGCGCCTGTTGAACTTCAACCTGCGCTCGGCCGGCTACGAGACCCTCCAGGCCGCCACCGGCGCCGAGGCCCTCCAGGTTCTTGAGGCGAGGAAGCCCGATCTGATCGTCCTGGATCTGATGCTGCCCGACATCCAGGGCATGGACCTGTGCCGCCACCTCAAGCAGTCGCCGGCCACGAAGCACATCCCGGTGCTGATCCTGTCGGCCCGCAGCGACGAGATCGACCGGGTGGTCGGCTTTGAGATCGGCGCCGACGACTACGTGGTCAAGCCCTTCTCGGTCCGGGAGCTGGCGCTGCGGATCAAGGCGATCCTCAAGCGCTCGGCGCTGGACTCGCCGGCCGCCAGCCAGGAGCTGCGCTTCGGGCCGCTGCGCATCGACCAGGCCAGGCATCGGGCCTGGCTCGGCGAGGAGGATCTGACGCTGACGGCGCTGGAGTTCAAGCTGCTGACCACCTTCGTGGCCCAGTGCGGCCGTGTGCAGACCCGCGAGAGCCTGCTCGAAGACGTCTGGGGGATCGCCCCCGGGGTGACGACCCGAACCGTCGACACGCACGTCAAGCGGCTGCGCGAGAAGCTCGGCGAGGCCTCCCGGCTGCTGGAGACGGTCCGCGGGGTCGGCTATCGCTTCGCAGAGACGCCCGAGGATGGTTGAAGGGATCAAGGGCGTGGGCGCGCCGCCCATCAAGCTGCCCTGGTATCGACGCCTCCACTGGCGCCTGCTGATCATCTACGCGGCCATCGTCATCCCGATCATCGCGATTCTGTCGTTGATCCTCGATCAGCAGGTCGAGGCGCACCTCATCGAGCGCAATGAGCAGCACCTGAGCCGCGAGGCGACGTTGATCGCCCGGCTCATCGAGCAGGCCGGGCCGATCCAGGACTGGGATCGCTTCTCGGACGCGCTGGTCCTCGGTCGCGGCCTCAACACCGGCGACGGCATCCGGGTGACGCTCATCGACGTCAAGGGGCGAGTCATGGGGGACTCGGAGGTTGGCGCCAGCGCGCTCGGCGCGCTGGAGCTCCACGGCACGCGGCCAGAGGTCAAGGAGGCGCTTGAGCGCGGTGTCGGCCGCGCCGTGCGCTCGAGCGACACGCTGGGGGCGCCGCTGATCTACATCGCGCGCCGGATCGATCCGGCCTCGGCGCGGGGCCCTCGGGTGGTGCGGCTGGCCTGCGCCCAGGACGCCCACGTCGCGGTCCAGGCCAGAGTGCGCCAGCTGCTCTGGCTCGGCGCGCTGGTCACGGTGCTGACGGTGCTGTTGGCCGGCTTCATGACCAGCCGCGTCATCAGCCGCCCGATGGCGGAGATCAGCGCCGCCTCCTGGCGCATCGCCTCCAGCGTCCAGCCCGCCAGCATCGACGTCGACCGCGATGATGAGCTGGGCGTCCTGGCCCATAGCATCAACGCGCTCTCCAGCCACCTGACGGCGCGGCTGGCCCAGGCCGAGTCCGACAAGGCGCTGATGTCCACCATCCTGGACGGCATGGCCGAGGGCGTCGTCGCCGCCGACGCCGAGGGCCGGATCATGCTGCTCAACCCCGTCGCGCGCCACCTGCTCGGGCTCGAAGAGGCCGAGGTGATCGGCATGCCCCTCAAGGAGATCCACGGGGCGCCGGAGCTGATGGGGGCCATGGACGAGGCGACGCGCGGCGGGGCGGCGATCAACCGCGAGATGGTCCTGCAGCGCGTCTACGCGCTGCACCTGGCCATGGCCGTCGCGCCGCTGCGCCAGAGCGACCAGATCCAGGGCGCCGTGGCCGTCCTGCACGACATCACGGCGCTGCGTCGCCTGGAGCGCATCCGGCGCGACTTCGTGGCCAACGTCAGCCACGAGCTGCGCACCCCCCTGGCCACCATCACGGGCTACGCCGAGACGCTCCTGGCTGGCCCTTTCGAACTCGACGCCATGGCCCGCGAGTTCGTCGAGACCATCGAGCGCCACATCAAGCGCCTCAACCTGCTCGTCTCCGACCTGCTGACCCTGGCCCGGATCGAGGCCGACGGCGCCCAGCCGACGCTGCGGCCCGTCTCGATCCGCGCGGTGCTCGCCGAGGTCATCGACGCCGTCCAGCCCAAGGCCGATCAGCGCGACGTCGAGTTGGACATCAAGCTGAGCAAGCGGCCGTGGGCGCTGGCCGACAGCCGCGCGCTGACCCAGGTGCTGCGCAACCTCATCGAGAACGGCATCAACTACTCCAACCCCGGCGGGCACGTCGTCGTCCGCACCCGGCGGGCCCTCAATGGGCGCCTCCTGATCGCCGTCGAGGACCGCGGCATCGGGATCGAGCCCGCCCACTTGATGAGGATCTTCGAGCGCTTCTACCGGGTCGACACTGGCCGCAGCCGCGAGGTCGGCGGCACCGGCCTCGGGCTGGCCATCGTCAAGCACCTCGTCCAGGCCATGAACGGCGACATCGACGTGACCTCCACCCCCGGAAAGGGCAGCACCTTCACGATCTCCCTCAAGGCGGCCGAGCCCCCCAGGCGCCGCGCCCGCCCGCCCGGCGACGCGCCTTTGCCAGATCCCGAAGGCCGCCCGACCTGATCCGCCAGCGCAACCCCCATCGAGGAGCCAGACCGTGAGCGACCCCTTGCTTGACGCCATCCACCGCACCCTCAAGGGCAGGACCCAGGAGCTGATCGCGCTGCGCCGGGAGCTGCACGCCCACCCCGAGCTCAGCCACGACGAGCGCCGCACGACCGCCCTGCTGGCCGACAGGCTCCGGGCCCTCGGCTTTGATGTCCGCGCCCGCCCCGAGGGCGTCGGCCTGCTGGCCGACCTCACCCCGATCGGCCTCGACCTGGGCCGCACCGTGGCCGTGCGCAGCGACATCGACGCCCTGCCCATCGAGGAGCTCACCGGCCTGCCCTTCGCCTCGACCCGGGCGGGGGTCATGCACGCCTGCGGCCACGACGTCCACATGAGCTGCGTCATGGGCGTGGCCGAGGCCATGAGCGCCTGCCGCGACGCCCTGCCCGGCCGCGTTCGCCTGATCTACCAGCACAGCGAGGAGGTCTCGCCCGGCGGCGCCGACGAGATGGTCGCCTTCGGGGCGATGGAGGGCGTCGACGCCGTCCTGGGCGTGCATTGCGACCCGGTCGTCCCCGTCGGGCAGATCGGCGTCCGGGCCGGGGCCTTCACCGCCTCCTCCGACGCCTTCACCCTGACCGTCACGGGCCAGGGCGGCCACTCGGCGCGCCCTCATCAGGCCATCGACCCCGTCTTCGTCGGCGTCCAGATCGCCAGCGCGCTCTATCAGCTCGCCGGCCGCGTCTTCGACGCCCGCGACCCGGTCGTGATCGCGATCGGCGCCATCCAGGCTGGCCGGCAGCACAACATCATCCCCGACGCCCTGACCCTCAAGGGCACCGCGCGCTCGCTCTCCAAGGCCCACAGGCACGAGATCGAGCCCTGGATGCGCCGGACGATCGCCGGCCTGTGCGACACCTACGGGGCCGCCTTCACGCTGGAGATCAACCCGGGGGCGCCCTCCATCATCAACGACGAGGGCCTCACCCGGGTCGTCGAGCGCGTCGCCGTCGACCTCCTCGGCGGCGCACAGGTCCACCGCATCGACCTGCCCAGCATGGGCGCCGAGGACTTCTCCTGGTATCTGGAGCACGCCCCCGGCTGCATGTTCCGCCTCGGCACCGCCGCCCCCGACGCCCCGCGCCACATGCTCCACTCGCCCTGCTTCAACCCGAGCGAGGCCGCCATCCCCATCGGCGCCCAGATCCTCTCGCGCGCCGCCGTCGCCGTCTTGAGGGGCGAGGGGCTTGAGCCCAGGGCAATCGCATCTAAATCTCAGGGCCGGCGGCGAGGACCTTGAGCATGTAGTTGTGGTCCCAGGCAGCGTTCAAGCGCTTATTCTTGACGCCCACCTTGAGGGTTCGCTCGTTCTTGAGGAGGTTGAGAGCGATCT
>SYOX01000280.1 GCA_005804885.1 Pseudomonadota bacterium | reverse complement strand
GTCATTTCGCCTTGAACATCATTAAACAAGACCCCAACCGTAAGCTCGGTGTCGCCAACTCACGCAAACGGGCTGGCTGGGATCGTAACTACCTGCTCAGCCTACTCTCCACGGCACGCGCCTAGAACTCGATTGCCCTGCGTATCGGGCGACGAAATACTGGATGGAAGGGCCTCGGGCAGGGAGGTCGCGGTGCGCCGGACGATATCGACGGTGATCGCCTTCGAAGGTGTCTCAGCCGCGCGCCAGGAACATCGGTGCGGACGGGATCGAGATGAGGGGAGCGCGCGTTGGGACGGGAGCCCTGGATATCTCTACGAAGTCCGCAGGCCGCCTTCGTGAGCGCGCGGGGCGATGGCGGCGTGGTTGGAGGCGGCGATCGGCGGATCGGGAGGTGGTCGGTGTGTGGGAGAGGGGGGAAAAGAGAAAAGGCCCTGGAGGTTGTCCAGGGCCTTCTTCATTCTTGGATGACCGGGCTGGCCTGGGGACGGGTTCCCTGGGCGGTGAGGCCGAGTCGGGGTGCCGAGATTCGAACTCGGGGCCTCTTGCTCCCGAAGCAAGCGCGCTACCAGACTGCGCTACACCCCGCAAGAATCGCCCTCGAAGGGCAGGCGGGAGTTATAGCGGGCGGGGGTGTGGGTGTCAACGCTTTCTTGCCGAGCCCCGCCTCGGTGGGATCGGCGCGCGGCCAGGGGGGTTCAGTCGGGGGCAAAGGCGAGGAATTCGATGCCCTTGTGGTCATCCTTGAGCCATTGGAGGGCCCACTCGTTGCGCATCAGGAGGACGGGGCGGTCGTAGAGGTCGTAGACGCAGGCGGTGGTCTCGCGGCGTTGGAAGGCGTGGGGATCGAAGCCCTCGCCCTTGACCCAGCGGGCGCAGGCGAAGGGCAGGGGCTTGAAGGTGACGTCGACGTTGTATTCGGCCTCCAGGCGGAACTTGAGGACGTCGAACTGGAGGATGCCGACGGCGCCGACGATGGGCTCGACCATGCCGGCGTCGAAGTCGCGGAAGAGCTGGATGGCGCCCTCCTGGCAGAGGTGGTGCAGGCCCTTGTCGAGCTGCTTGCGGCGCAGGACCTTCGAGACCTGGATGCGGGCGAAGTGCTCGGGGGAGAAGGTGCGCAGCTCCGCGTAGGTCAGGTCGTTGGGGCCGTTCTTGACGAGGCTGTCGCCGATGCGGAAGAGGCCCGTGTCGTAGAGGCCGACGATGTCCCCGGCAAAGGCCTCGGCGATGTGGCGGCGCTCCTGGGCCATGAACTGGTGGGCGTCGGCCAGGGTGATGGAGCGGCCCAGGCGCGGGTGGTAGACGTCCATGCCGCGCTCGAAGCGGCCGGAGCAGATCCGCAGGAAGGCGATGCGGTCCCGGTGGGCGGGGTTCATGTTCGCCTGGATCTTGAAGACGACGCCGGAAAAAGTCTCGGAGTCGGGCTCGATGGGGCCGATGGTGCTGATGCGGGTGGCCGGCGGGGGGGCCATGTCGACGAAGGCGTCCAGGAAGAGCTGGACGCCGAAGTTGGTCAGCGCCGAGCCGAAGAAGACGGGTGTGAGCCGGCCATCCAATATCCTGTCGAGGTCGAAGGGGTCGCCGGCGACGTCGAGCAGCTCGAGGTCCTCGACGAGCTTCTCGTGGGCGCCGCGGCCCAGCAGGCGGGCCAGCTCGGGGTCGTCGACGGCGAGCTTGTGGGCCTCGATGGCGGTCTCGCCGTGGGAGGCGTCGGCGTCAAAGAGGGCCATGACCTTCTGGTGGCGGTCGTAGACGCCCTTGAAGTCCTTGCCCATGCCGACGGGCCAGTTGATGGGGCAGGAGCGGATGCCGAGGATCTCCTCAAGCTCGGCCAGGAGGTCCAGGGGGTCGTGGCCGTGGCGGTCCATCTTGTTGATGAAGGTGAAGATGGGGATGCCGCGCCGGCGGCAGACCTCGAAGAGCTTGCGGGTCGGGGGCTCGACGCCCTTGGCGCAGTCGATGAGCATGACGGCGCAGTCGGCCGCGGCCAGGGTGCGGTAGGGGTCCTCGCTGAAGTCCTTGTGGCCGGGGGTGTCGAGCAGGTTGATCTCCTTGCCGGCGTAGCTGAACTGGAGGACGGAGGAGGTCACGGAGATGCCGCGCTTCTGCTCAAGCTCCATCCAGTCGCTGGTGGCGTGGCGGGAGGCGCGGCGGGCCTTGACGCTGCCGGCCATGTGGATGGCGCCGCCGTAGAGGAGGAGCTTTTCCGTCAGGGTGGTCTTCCCCGCGTCGGGGTGTGAGATGATGGCGAAGGAGCGCCGCCGCTGTACCTCTTGCCGCAAGTCTGTCATGATATCATCGCTCTGGAGTGGGGCCCGTCGGGGCGACAGAGCCCCAAAAGCGCGGGGCCGAGGCCACCGTGTAGCCCATCATGGCTTCGAACGCAAAGACGGGCCCAGATCCGCGGCCACGCGGCCCTGGCGCAGGGGGCCTGGCCTCGACAGGTCCTTTCTGGACAGAGCGCGAGGGCGAGGGTTAGAATCCCTCCGATTGAAACCGTTGGGTCTCAAAGGTCCGGGGCTCGGCGACCGGCGCACAAGGTGAGGGAAGATCTCGGGATGAGCGACCACAACCGCAAAACACTCCGAAGTTTCTATTGCCGGGACTACCTCTGGGATCTCTTTGAGGTGATGACCCGGGATCTGGGCTGCTCGATGGATTATCTCATCAACGAGTCGATGCGCCATTACGCCCGGAGTCGGAATTACTCCTTCTCGCAAGGGGCGGGGGCCGATCGCCCGACGCCGACGCCGGCGCCGGCGCCGGGCTACGGCACGCCGCAGCCCGCGGTGCCCGACTACGGCCAGCAGGGCGCGGGCAGCTACGGCCGAGGGATGGATCACCCGACCTTCCAGCGCATGCCGGCGGTCCAGACCAACCGCCCGACGGCCAGCCCCTACGGGCAGGCCCCGCAGCCGGGCTACGCGCAGCCGGCCGCCCCGCAGCCGGGCTACCAGCCGGCGCATCGGATGGGCCCGCCGCCGCCGCCGCCTCCTCCGCC
>SYOX01000279.1 GCA_005804885.1 Pseudomonadota bacterium | reverse complement strand
CTAGGGCAGGGCGACGATGGATACGAGCCAATCGTTCTCGATGATCCACTTGCGGATCTCGCTCTCGCCGGAGCCGGCGCTGCCAGTGAAGAGCGGCGATCCGGAGAGGACCACGGCCATGCGCGAGCCGTGCTTCTGCTCGTCGGGCCGCACCGGCTCGAACTTGCTGATCATGTGCTGCACGAAGAGCAGCGAGCCGTCGTTGACGCGCGGTGTGCCCGCGCCGAAGCGGCCAGCGAAGCCCATCTTGCTGTGCTCGCGCTCGATCTCCTTGCGCTGCTTCTTCCAGTCGACGCCAAAAGGAGGGTTGGCGAGCAGGTAGTCAAAGCGGTCGTAGGGTGGGTCGCCGAACTGGTCGTCGAGGAAGATGTCGCCGAAGCGGACGTTGTCGCTACCGCCGTTCTGGTCGACGTTCTTCATCAACATGTCGGACGCGGCGGTGGCGAAGGCCCGCTTGTTGTAGTCCTGGCCGAAGACGTAGAGCCGCGCTTCCTGGTGGTGATCGCGAAGGTAGTTCTGTGCCTCAGCGAGCATGCCGCCGGTGCCACAGGCCGGGTCGAGGAGCTTTCGGACAGTGCCTGGCGTCGCGAGCAGCTCGTCATCGTGCATGAAGAGCAGATTCACCATGAGGCGGATGACCTCACGCGGTGTGAAGTGGTCACCGGCGGTCTCGTTGGCGAGTTCGTTGAAGCGGCGGATGAGGTTCTCGAAGATGCGGCCCATCTCGGCGTTGGGGACACGCGACGGGTGGAGGTCGACATCGGCAAACTTCGAGATGACGAGGTAGAGGACGTTGGCCTCACGCATCTTCTCGATCTCGTTCTCGAACTCGAAAAACTCGAAGATGCGGCGTACGTTGGCAGAGAAGCCCTTGATGTAGCCGACCAGGTGCTTTTCGATATGGTCCGGGTCGCCCTTCAGGCGCTGGAAGTCCAGCGGCGAGTGGTTGTGAAAGCGTTGACCCGCGGCACGGTTCAAGAATCGATCAATCGCATCGTCGTTGAGCTTCGTGTCCTTCCGCTTGTCGTACTCAGCGAGCACCTTGGCCTTGGTTGGGGCAAGGACCGAGTCGAAGCGACGCAGGACTGTCAACGGGAGCATGACGCGCTCGTATTGCGGCGGACGATAAGGCCCGCGCAGTAGATCCGCGATCTGCCAGATGAGGTTCTCGAAGTAGCCGTGGTCAGGCATTAAACGCCTCTCTGGCCTCTTGGAGGGGCATCGTCATTGTCGAGGTCATGCGCCTCCACTTGTGTTGTCAGGTTCGCCCCGAGTCCTTCTCACTCCCAAGATGTTTGATGACGTCCTCGGTGGATTCCTCAAAATCCTGTTGGGGCATTGGCACGTTCCCTCGGAGACGAAGGCGCCAATCGAAGGCTCACAGCCGCCATCATGGGCAAGCGGAACCTATCACTATCAGACCGCACCGCTCAAGGTCCACCGCCGCCTCAAATACCTCCTCATACAGCGCGACGCCGCGCTCCTTGGGGATCGGTCAATCTCAAGGGATTGGCTGAGCGAGGTCGTGGTGGGAGACTGCGGCCATGAGTGCCTCAAGGAGCAAGGGTACGGGAAGAGGAGTGCACGCGGATCAGACCTTCTTGCGCAGAGCGCGGGCGGCGCCGGGGTTCCGGCTCCACAGGGCGTCGATGTCGAGCAGATCGTCGTCGGTGGCGTCGTCTGCGGGTGACTCCGGCGTCTTCTCGGCGGCGATGTCGTCGCTTGCCTTGGTTTGCTTTTGCTGCAGGAGCATGACGGCGGTGTTGATGAAGGTGGGGTCGAGGATCATGTCTCCCAAAGGGGCGAGGTCGCCCTTGAGGCGCTTGTAGTCGCGGCGGGCGCGCACCTCGTTGACGGTGAGCATGGTCTTGACGGCCTTGCCGTCATTGTCCAGGTCCTGCTCGGCGCTGGTCTTCTCCAGCCCGACGAACTCCAGTCGGAAGTCAGGATTGAGGGGTTCGATGACGCCTCGGTTGAACCACTCCTGGGCGCAGCGCAGCAGCGGGCGCAGGCCCCGCTCGCGGCTGTAGGCGATCTTCTCGGCCGGCCCCTTCTCGCTCAAGGCGGCCGTCTGGCCCTCGTTGCCGTATTGGTAGCCGATCTCGGCGGGGTCCATCAGGTAGATGGCGCAGGCGATCCGGAGCAGCCAGGAGACCCATTGGCTGTACTCCATGTCGCGGTTGGTCTGGGCGAGGTTGACCGACTCGATGCCCTCGTTGTTGGAGGGGTCCAGCTGCAGGAGGGCCAGGCGCTTGGAGCGGTCGACGCCCTGGAGCATGGCGTAGAACTCGCGCTTGAAGGCGTTGAACTTCGCCCGGTCCATCCGGCTCTTGAGGGCGAGCAGGCCGTTGAGGTGCAGGCCGTGGGTGAAGTTGTTGGCGTTGTAGGTCTCGGCGTGCAGCAGGTGGGTGACGACCCGCATGAGCTCCTCCAGCTCGGGGTAGCCGTAGCCCGCCGTGTAGATGCTCGATCGCGGGCGCCGGATGCCGAAGACCAACTCGCCCTCCTCGAAGGTCGCGCGGACCTGGTGGTCGATGACCTGGGCAAAGCCCGCCGTCTTGTGGCGCCCGCTCGTCCGGTCGGCCTCGGTCGCCCTCGCGCGGCGGATCGTGGCGGCGTCAACGACGACGAAGCCCGCCGGCTTGCCGCCCCGCTGGGGGACGACCTCCAGGCAGGCGGCGTCGAAGACGAGCGAGTCGCGCAGCATCATCCGCAACGCCATCTCGAAGTTGACCGGGCGGACATGAAGCCTCGCGTCGCCGCACCGCATGAGCCACCCGGTCAGGCGCTCGATCTCCTGGCGGTCGGCCTTCGTGGGCGACCGGCTCCGCTCGCGCATCGCGATCCGAAAACCGGGGCTGTAGGGGTCGCTCTGGGGGGTGGCGAACTCGGCGACCTGGTTGATGCGCGTGCCGATGATGGCCGAGATGACCGGGACGCGGGCCATGTGGGCGAGCGTGCCGAAGTCCAGGCCCCGCGTGCCGGGGTGGATGTCGGTGGCGTAGGAGTCCCCGACCCAGCCGTGCGTCAGATCATGGGGGTCCAGCTCCCAGGCCTTCGGCTCGCGCGCTGGAGGGGAGGTCGGCGGCGCCGAGGCGGCCTTGACGATCTCGGGCGGCGCCTCGCGGTCGTTGGCGGCGATGTAGTTCTCCCAACTCATTCTCAGAGCCCCAGCATGGTGTGTCGCTCGGCCCGCGCGCTCTCGGAGAGGATCGAGGGGTAGACGGCGAGGTGGTGGATCTCAAGGAAGGCCATCGTGAGGATGTTGGACTGGTTGCCGCCGAGGAAGGCCGCGCCGGAGCTTGCGGCCCGCGCCGACACGCTCACATCCCCGCTGGAGATCTCGGCCACGTCGCCCGTCTTGCGCCTGTGGACCCTCATCACCCCGGCGCCGTCCCAGGTGATCGCCAGATAGATGACCTGGCCGTCGAGGCCTGCGTCGTCGTAGTCGATCCCCGCCAGAAGCAGGTCTGCGTCTCCGTCGTAGAGATCCACCCAGGCGGGATCTTGAACGCGCAGCTTCGTGCTCGACCCGTGGCCGCCGTACTCCGAGGTGATCTGGAAGGCCATGTTGGCCGTGTTGTAGGCGACTCCGAGCATCATGAGGCACTTCGAGACTCCAGGGGCGCCGCCGTTGAAGCGAAAGACGATCTCCCAGGTGCGCGCCTGCCCGGCGTCGCGCCCCCAGTCGCCGGATTGCGTCCACGTCGCCCGCCGGCTCGTCGAGGGCGCCAGATCCAGCGCGCCCTGGCATCCGGGGATGGGCGAGGCGATGAAGGCCGCGCCGCCCTCAAGGGTCAGGTCGTCGCCGCCGACCTGATCGCTGGCTTCGTCGCCTTCCTTGAAGGGGTACAGGTGCGCGGCGCCGGCCAGGACCGCCAGCTCCTCCAAGGTGGAGGGCGCGGGGGGGTTGCCGGGAGGCGGCGTCGATCTGATGAGCCCTGTCGAGGCGCGGACGACGCCTGCGCCCTCTGGCGGCGCTCGGCGACCGATCTGGCTGGAGCGCGGCAACATCACAGGCCCCGCAGGCGGCTGGTCAGGGTGAGCTTCGGGGCGGCGCCGGCGCCGAGGTTCGCCAGGACCGCCCGGACGCCCTGGACGATGATCTCGTCGATGACGAGGATCGCGCCCTCGTCGTTCGGGTCGGTGTTGTAGTCGCGCCAGTCCTGCTCTCCGGGGAGCAGGACCTTGAGCGAGAAGGTGCCTCCGTCAAGGCCGATGAGGGTGATCTGGTGGATGCCGTGGGCTTGATCGAGGTCGAAGCCCGCCTCGTGTCGGGTGACGCTGAAGGTCGTCGATCCGGCATCCCAGGCGTTGCTCGTCGTGTCGAAGGTGGCGCTCTTGTAGGGGGTCATCGTGGCCTCGGGGAGCGTGGGTCAGCGGCGTGCAGGGAGGGCGCGCAGGCCCGGAAGAAGTTGCGCAACAGCTCTTGCAAGGGATCGGGGCGGCGTTGGAAGGCCAAGGCCTTATCCAGCGTGCCCTCGTCCTTGAGGGCGGCGATCAACCCGGAGATGGCGCGGTTGATCCGCTGGCGCTCCTCCCCCTGGGGGTAGATCTGGGCGTGGCCCTTGCCCAGCAGGCGCGCTCGGCCTTCGTAGGGCTCTCGCGTGCCGCTGACGAGGTAGGAGTTCTGGCGCCCCTGGGCGTGGAGCTGGTCCTCGACAAAGGCTTCGAAGGCGCGGGCGAAGAGCTCGTGGGGGCGCGTGTAGTAAGCGTCCTTGCTGGTGTCCCCCAGGTGCTTGACCCCTGAGAGGGTCATCGCGTCGGCGAAGAACTGGCTGTGGGGGCGGGTGAGCAGGCGGCCCAGGGCGCGGCGCTCGCGGACGAGGTCGTTGTGCTCCTTGACCCGCTGGTTGTAGGCGTCGAGCTTCTCTCGCCCGGCTCCCACGGCCTGAGCGCCGCTTCGATTTCTGTCCAGCCACGCGGCGATCTCCTTGATCTTGAGGCCGGCCTCGTCTCGGCGGGACTGGATCGTGCGCGCCAGCTCGGGGCCGGGGGGCGCGTGGCGGATCGCTGTCCAGACCTCGGACAGCGCCTGGTGGAGCCGGGGCGGGAGGGCGCCGGCGGTCTTGCC
Organism: Pseudomonadota bacterium; assembly: GCA_005804885.1. GTDB lineage: Bacteria > Myxococcota_A > Bradymonadia > Bradymonadales > SYOX01. The sequence continues at coordinate 9,514 of SYOX01000279.1, read as the reverse complement.
CGCGCGGGCCAGCTGCGACAAGAAGGGGTCCTGCCCCTGGCCGGGCTTGTAGACGGTGTGGGCGATGTGATCGAGGAAGTGACCCCACTCGTGAGCCAGCGAGCCGCCTCCGGCGAAGCGCGTCAGGTTGATGATCTGCTTGTCGGGCTCGTAATGCGCCAGCGCGCGCCCTGCGCCCCGCGCCCCGATGCCGATCGACAAGCGCCCGTTGTAGCTGACCTGCTCCGGGGGGATGCCGAGGACCTCGCCGAGGTCGCGCAGGGCGCCGTGGCAAGCCTCGATGTGGTGGCGGGCGTCTTCGTCGCTGACCCAGTTGCCGAACTGCACGTTGCCCAGGCCAAACTCCTGGCGCATCGCCTCGGCGCTGATCTGCTCGATGGGTCGACCGCCCCGACGCTCAAGGTGCTCGCCGACGTTGCGCTTGAAGTCCCATCGACCCCCCGTGCGCCTCGCCGCCGCCTTGTCGCCGGCCTCCTTCGGGGTCGTCTTGAGGAAGATCCTCGCCTCGCCAAGCGCCCGCAAGGTCTTCGCGTCCGTGGGCGCGGCGCGATCATGGGCGACGGAGTTGCGCAGCCGACTTGCCCACTTGCCCGTCGCGCTCCCGCGAACAAGGCGCTCGATGTCCTTGCCCAGCGCGCGGGCCATGAGGCGCCAGCGCCCGCCCTCCTGCGTCAAGCCGGTCGCGATGCTCGCGATGACCTTGCCGCTCCTGGGATCTTCCGACACGAGCCACCCGTCTCCCTGCCTCTTGTGTCGCATCACCGCCGCGTGGGCTTCTTCGTAGGTGCCGAACTCTCCGAGGGAGTTCAGCCCCATGCTCATCAGGCGCCAATCGGCCAGAAACCCCTGAACATCTGCGGCGCTGTTGAGGCTGTCGAGAGATCGAGCGAGGAAGTCGATCGCTTCGAGGTAGTCGGCGCGCGCCTGGGCACTGTCGGCGGGCCTGGAGGTGACGTGGGCGAGCAGCGCCTTGTGGGCCAGGAGGTAGCCGGGCGTCGCGCCGCGGGCGAGCTGGGCGTCGGGGTCGAACTTCGGCAGCAAGCGCGCCTTCTGGACGTACCGGGCGGCCTCCTCGGGGCTCATGGCGGCCAGACGCGCCTGGCTGATCCCATGGCGGTCGGCGCGCGAGCCGTCCACATGGGTCCCCGCGTCGATCTTGTACTGGAGCCGAGCGCCCTTGTTGCTCTCCGCTCCGGTCACCGCGCCGTCATCTTGGGGCGGCTCGCTCGGCCTCGGGGCGATCGGGGCTGGCGAGGCGACCTCGTCTTCCTGCCCCAGATCCTTGCCTCGGCCGGGCCTGTCCTTGAGGGCGGCGAGCAGCTCCAGCGCGCCGGGCCTGATCTTCGTCGCGCTGCCTTCGGAGGTCGAGGGGGCGGTCTGAGCGTCGTGGCGCGCCTCAGAGGCGTCCCCATCGAATTCGAAGTCGGACACGGCGCCGAGCTTGCGCGCGAGCGCCCTGGCCCGCGCCACCTGCTTCTTCGAGCCGTGCTTGAGCGCGTCGGACAGCTGCCTGGAGGCCCTCTTGCGGACCTTGCCGAGCTGGGCGGCGTGCTCGCGGTGGAGCATGGCGGCCAGCGCGTCGAGCCTCAGCGTGGTCTCGTGGCCGCTCTCGTCGTGTCGGATGGTGACCTTGTCGCCCTCGACGCGCAAGATGTGGAAATGGCCCTCGCGGCCCCCGTGCTTGATCTTGAAGGCGGCCCCGGCCTTGAGCTCGTCGCGGTGCCCGAGGCCCGCGCCGCCGGTGACCTCGTAGAAGTAGCGGTAGATGGGCCGCCCCGTACTTGTCGTCTTCCCGGTCGGCACTCGGCGCAGGTACTTGTGCCCGGCGGCCTTGCTCAAGTCCTGGCAGAGCTCTCGCCCCATCCACGGCGGCAGGCGCTCCCATCGAGCGGCTTCGGCCACGCCGAGACCGAAGGGCCGCTCGATGAGGTCGATGAGGCCCTTGGCCAGGGGGTCAAGCGGCAGGCGAATCTCGTCGGGAAGCCCCCAGACCTCAAGCTCCGACACATGCCAGGAGCCTTCGAAGACAGGCCCGGCGAAGATGCCGCGAGGCTCGGGCAGGTAGGACAGGGTCATGTGGGGGATCCAGCGCTCGACGCCGATGTCCTTGACGGGGAAGTTGCGCTGCCGCAGGCGCTCGACGATCAGCTCGCGCAGGCGCCCGAGAGGCCCGAAGTCATCCCAGCGATCCGCAGAGCCTGGGACGCAGAAGCGGACGCTCTGGAACAGGACGGTCTCGCCCTGCGGGTTGGTCAGGGCGTCGAGCTTGCCCATGAAGGCACGGCTGCTCGAAGGCCGCGCTCTGGATGCGTCTTGAAGGGCGTCGAGAAGCTCCTGCTCGCGACCCCTCACGTCCCCGATCACGAGGAAGGTCACGTGGGGCGGCGAGGTGTCGCGCCGGAGGGATGGGCGGGCGGCGACGAGCTGGTCGGGGACGCGGATGAAGAGCCCCACGCGGGAGCCGTCGCCGGTCGTCGATGACGCCAGGGGTCTGTTACCAGTTGTGCTCAAAGCCAGGGAGTCCATGCCACGCCTCCGGGGCGCCGGGGTTGTCGTTGTCGTCGTCGAAGTCGTCGCGGTCGCCGTCGCTCACCTCGACCTCGGCGCCGCCCACCTCGGCGCGGTGCTCGAAGTCGCCGGCGAGGTCGGTTGCCATCCGAGCCAGGGCCAGCGCGTCGGCCAGATCGTCGCTGTCGCCCTGGGGGGCCAGCAGGGTGTCGGCCTCGATGCTCCCGGCCTGGTAGTAGACGGTGGGGCTGTGGAGGGTCAGCCCCGACGCGTCGGGATCGCGGCGGCGTGCCCGCCATGTCGTGCGGACGGCGCCGGCCAGGGCGTCGTAGAGCAGCACCTTGCCCGTCCGGTTTGACAGCCAGCCCTCGCGGCGCATATTGCCGCGCACGAGCCGGGCGGCGCGTGTCCGAAGGCCCCCGATGGTGGCGTGGCCGTGGTTGTTCTCCTCGGGCAGGATGTCGGCGCCGTACCAGAGGGCGAGGCGGTGGACGTACTCGGGGAAGACCTCGGTGGGCTCGTGCTTGCCCTCGAAGGAGGCGCACTCGACGCCATCCTCGTCGAGGATGACGCAGGCTGAGTCGTCGCTCGTGGCCAGCCCCTGGCCGGCGTCGACGCCGGCTCCGTAGCGGCGCCCCACGGCGGGCAGGTGGTAGACGCGCAGGCCGGGGATGTCGGGGGCGTCGTCGGGCAGCTCCTCGGCGGGGATTGGGTCGCGCTCCTTGAAGCAGGCCGCGAGCCAGTCGCTCGGCAGGCGCTTGTTGGCGCTCGGCGGCGAGAGGGCCTCGATGTCCGTCGCCGGGTAGTTCTCGTGGAGGAAGTCCAGCGTGCCGTCCTGAGCCAGCGAGTGCTCGCGCTGGGCCTCGTACCACGCCTTCGTGCGCGTCGGCCGGCTGCTCCAGGGCAGGAAGGTGGCCGTCCAGGGCCCCTTGCCCTGGCGGGCTTGTCGGTAGAGGCGCTTGAAGATGGTGTGGGGCTTTCGCTTGAGGCTCTTGGACAAGAGGACGAGCGAGCCGCCGCCGTCAATGGTGGGCTTGACGGCGTTGAGCATGTCGGCCAGATCGGGGCACAGGTCGGCTTCGTCGACGAGGGCGTCGGTGAAGGTGTAGGAGTCCCCGGCAGACGTCGGGAAGCACATGAAGACCGAGCCGTTGGACCATCGCCACTCGGTGCGGTTGTCCTCGGGGAAGCTCGCCGGCTGGAAGTGCTTCGGCAGCCGGGCGACGATCCCCTTGACCCTCTTGAGCAGCTCCTTGGCCTCCTTCTCGCGGCGGGAGAAGAGCGCGATGGCCGAGCCGGGCCTGAAGATGGCCTTCCAGACCAGCAGCGCGAGGAAGAGCCACGTCAGGCCGAGCTGGCGGGCCTTGAGCACGAGCAAGAGCCGGTGCATGGCCCACAGGCGCCCCACGCCGAGCTGGGCGCCCCAGGGGGCGAACTTGATCCAGGCGCCGCCCTGTCCCTCGTCGTCCTTGGCCTCGATAAAGACGTAGCGCCGCAGGAAGTAGGCCGGGTCCCGGTCGCAGGCCGCCGCCTCGGTGAGCGCTTCGCAGACATCGAACTGTGGCTGGGCGTCAGGGGTCATCTTCGCGGACGCGCTGGGCGCCCTCGCGCAGGATGCGGATCAGGTCGTCTGCGCTCAGGCTGACGCCGCCGCCCGTGTGGTTGACTTCGATGGCCTTGAGCTTGGGTACGCCGCGCTCGAAGACCGTCTCGGAGATGCGACGGAACAGCTCGGCGTCGCGCTCGTCGACTGGGAGGGAGAGCTGGTGATCGAGGATCTGCGCGAGGCCTTCGAGGGCGCGGGCGGCGACGTCGGCGAAGCGCTGGCGGATGGCCGCCTGGTGCTTGGAGAAGCCGCCGGGGTTGCCGCTGACGCCAGGCAGAAATCGCCCGCCGTCGTCGCGGGCGATCGAGGTGTCCTTGCCCTCGATCGCCCGCCGCCAGGTGCGCACGGACGTGTAGGAGACGCCGAAATGTCGGGCGGCGGCCTTGTTGCCGTGTACGGTCGCGTAGGCCGCGACCTCCTCTTTGAAGTCATCGTTGAACGCCATGCGCGCGCTCCTGGTCCTGGGGCAGAGGGTGCGATGGATGGACGGGTGGGGCAATTCGCCTTGGGGTGTTCGGCAGAGAGTGGATCAGCAGCGCGCAGCGCTACAGGTCGACCAGCCGACCACCGAGCCAAGCCAGCGAGCGAACGAACCGGGAGGGGGTCATCAGCAGTCTCCTTGGGCGAGGGGTTCGGGGGGCACAAGGCGGCCTTCGTCGTCGTATTGCAGCTTCACGCCGACGGCGTCCGCGATGTTCTCGATGGTGTCCTTGAAGGTGTCGAAGGCGGGCGGGTCCTCGAAGAGGGCTCGCTGGCTCACTCCGACGAGGAGGCAGAGCCACCCGTGAACCCTGGAGCGGTGGGGGGTTATGATCCGACGCTGGCCGGCGGCGTGCCCCTGGAGGTAGTCCAGGGCGACGGCGATCGTCTGGGGATCGGCTTCGTGGGCGACCTGTCGAACCACCTCCAGGAGCGCGCGCCCGTCTGCTGAGACCTCGGCGCGGGCGATCCAGGGTTCGCCGGGCGCGAGCCTCCATGGGGCCATCGCCTGCCAGCGGATCGACTTGCCTTCGAAGGGGGCGCCGTCGGGGCCCCAAGGGACGACGTAGTCCCCCATGGGGCCTCGGACGCAGGCCACCGCCGCGCCGCCTCGCCGGGCGACATCCGAAAGGATGCGCCCCTGGTGACCCTGGAGGCGATCGTCAAGGCGCCAGGAGGGGGTCGAGGATGAGAGCTTGGCCTCGACGGCGACGGGCAGCCCGCCAGGAGAGATGCCGAAGAGGTCCGTCCAGAGCTTGCCCTCGAAGCGCCCTGTGAAGATCGACGGGTTGACCTTGTCCCTGCGGAGGATCTTGACGTCGGGCGGGGGGGCGATCATCAGCCATCCTGCGGCGCGGGCGACCTGGGCGAGGTCCATCTCCCACTGCCGCCAGGGGGCGCTGGTTCGGCGGGCCATCTCAGGCCCCCATGGCGAGGTAGTCGTAGACGCGCTGGCGGCTGAGCTTGAACCGAGAGGCGATCTCGGCGACCGACAGGCCTTTGCTGCGCATCCTCGCTGCCTCGTGCGCCCTCTGGCGCACTTCTTCGCTGACGCCGACGGGTCTGCGGCCCGCCCGCCGCCTGGGCAGATTCAGGGCGCGGACGAAGTAGGACACCTGGGCGAGCGTCAGCCCCGTGGCCTTGGCGATCTCGATGTTGGAGGCGCCCGCAGCGCGCATTCGCAGGAGCTGCTCCGCAGGGGTGGGGGTTGGTGTCATCGTCGCTCATCCTCATCTGCGAGCAGGCCGATGCCTGCGAAGTAGTGGTGGCCGCCGCTCTTGAGACGCCCGATGCCCTTGGCCTCCATCTGGGCGGCGAGGCGCGCGCGGTTGACGCGATGCCCGACGAAGCGCTCGAAGGCGTCGGCCAGCGTGTTGGTGCGCGCTCGGAAGGTCGGGCCGAGGACGCAGCACTCCTCGATGAACTCGGAGAGCTGGTCCATGGCCTGGCGGTACTCGTTCTTGGCGGTCTTGACGGCCTCGGGCGGGTCGAGGCCGATCTGCTGCCACGCCATGCAGCCGCGCACGGCCCAGGCCAGGATCCCTGGGGCCTCGGCCTTGAGCCGGTCCTTGAGGTCCTTCTGCTCGCGGCCTTCGAAGTTGACAAGGAAGGGGATGGGCATCAGGCGCCGCCAGATACCCTCGTCGGTGCCGCGCACGCGGGGGAGGTGGTTGGTCCCGAGCCAGAGCGTGAAGACGGGCGCGAACTCGAAGGAGCGGGCGTAGAGGTGGCGGGCGCGGACGGTGTCTCCGCCGGTGAGATGCTTGACGGCTCCCTCGTCGAAGCCGCGCTCGGGCTTGGGCTCGACTGCTGAGACGAAGCGGGCGCCGCGCAGGTCCGCGATGTCGTCGCGGATGTTGTCGCCGCGCTGCTCCAGGAAGGTCGAGAAGCGGGCGGTCTGGGCGTAGTCGCCCAGCACCCAGGCGATCGTCTCAAGCAAGGTGCTCTTACCGTTGCGGCCGACGCCGTGGCACAGAAAGAGCACCTGCTCGTCGGTCCGCGCCGTCAGGCTGTAGCCGATGGCTCTGTGCAGGAAGGCCACCATCTCGGCGCTTTCGTTCATGACGTCGAGCAGGAAGCGCTCCCAGGTCGGGCAGGATGCCTCGGGGTCGTAGGGTGCGCGGCAAGCCCGCGTGAGGTGATCGGTGGGGCGCGGGTCCCATCGCTGCCCTGTCCGCAAGTCCACCGTCGAGCCCTGACAGCCAAGCCACCAGTCGTGTCGGTCAAGATCTTCGGGCAGCAGAACGATGCGCGGATCGGAGCGGGCCAGGCGGGCCATCGCGCCGATGGGCCGCTCGCCTGCGGAGCGGGCCGCGAAGCGCAGCGCCCCCTTCCTGGCGGGGTGGTCGAGCTCCAGCGCTTCGGCCTCTCGCCAGAGTTCTTCCGTGACCTCCTTGGAGATCTCCTGGACGGTCTCTTTGCGGTCGACCCTCCAGCAATCGCCGTCCCAGACGTACCAGTCCTTGAAGACCGGGACGTAGCGCAGGATGGCGCCGTGGGCGTCGACGAGCCTGCGGGCGTTGTCGTTGTCGGTCTGGCGGTAGCGGCGCCCCCAGCGCTGCTCGGGGTCTGAGCCGTCTTCTTCGGGCGGAGGCGCCGAGGGGGGAGCTGGGCGCTCCTTTCTGGTGGAAGGTGGGTCAATGAGATAGGCGGGGGGCTCGCCTGGGTCAAAGGCATAGGGTTCGCTGACCCTGGCCTCGGGGCCGCGGGCAGGCTCTCGCCCGGGGTGCTTCCAGCCGCCGGCCTTGGCCAGGTCAAAGAGGGTGGCCAGCTCGACGCCGCCTTCGATGGGGCTGAAGCTGCGCCACTTGTAGTCGCACAAGCCCTGTTCGTACTTCGCGCCGGCCGCGCTGAACGCGTCCCAGAGGGACAGCCCGGCGTCGCAGGGCCAGCGCGCGTTGAGCGCCATGCCCACGGCGAGCCATCGGCTGTACTCGCAGTCAGGATCGATGAAGTCGAGCGCGTCGCGGGCCAGCGAGAAGTCCCAGGCGTCCTCGGACGGCGTGGCGGTCGGTCGCTCCAGGCGCAGGCGACGGGCCTGCTGGGCGGCGGCCCATTCGGCTTCGATTCGGGTCAAGTCCAGCTCGTGCACCCCCTCAACGCTCCACCAGGGCTCGACGCGCTTCTGGACCGGGTCTTCGAGGCCGCTGAGGATGGGGTCGGCGACGAAGTGGGGCTGGACGGGGTTGTAGAGCGCCACGTCGAGCCACTTGTGGCCCTTGTCGCGCAGCATGCCGACGAAGGCGCGCAAGGCGCCGTTGGAGACGGGCTCCGAGAGCCAGAACCAGAGGTGGGCGCGGATCGCCCCGTCCTCGACCAGCCCCATCGATGCTGACCACTGCACGACGCAGGAGGCCCGGCCGATCTCTGCGGGGAGCTGCGCGATGAGCCAGTCGGCCAACTCCAGCATCGAGGCGGACTTGAGGCGTCGGGGGCGCGGCAGGCCGTCGATATCGAGCGCCATCCATCGGCGCGGGGCATCCAGGAGGTCGTGGGGTGGCTTTCGAAAGCGCCGCTGGATCCGCGCCGGGTTGGCCTCGGCAGAGAGCGCACCTCGAACAATGCAGGCGTGGGGGTTGCGCCGCAGCGCGCACAGGTGCCGGAACAGATCTCCGATGCCTGTGAGGCTGACCACCTCGGCCCTGAAGAGGGAGGCGCCCCGGTCGTAGTCCTGGACGCTGCCGTCTGACCAGAAGGCCTTGGTCAGCCGAGGGCGGCGGGCGCCGGGCCTCGGGGGGAGCGCGTGGAGGATGGTCAGCTCGTCGCTGCTCATGAGCGCCCGCGCGCCCTGGCGCACCGTGGCGCGTGGACCGGGCGCAGGTGCCTGACCTCGCCTTCGATCTCCACCGCGATCGGTTGGGCTTCGACGGCGATCTTCTTGCCGGCGTCGCCATCCACGAAGCGGACCGCCGCGCCGCAGTCGCAGACGCGATCGGCCAGCCCCGCGGCGACGATCGCCTCAGCATCGGGCCACGGCGAATGCTGTTTATGCTGGCATTTTTGGCACCACAAGCGACCGTAGATCTGAGCGTCGCGCCCGAAAGGCCCGACCTTGAGCGCCATGTCCGCTTGACACTTCGGGCACGGGCGAGGGCGCCCTCTGGGCAGGACAAGGCGCCTCTGAAGTCCAGAGGCCAGCGTCTGCTCCATCTCGCGCAGTTCCGGTTCAGGGCCGCTGATGCGGACCACAGAGTTCTCTCGGGCGGCGTGGAGGCTCAGGCCGTGCAGCGCGCAGACCTGCCTCCACGCCGCGAGCCCTTCGTCGGAGAAGGGGGCCTCGTCCTGGCGCTTGACGTAGAGCGCGCCTGCTTCCATTGCAACCTCCAAAGCCTTGCCGTAAACGCTGGCATTTTTGAGGCTAAAGCGCGCTGAGGGTTCTGTCAAGGCGAATTCAAAGGGGGGAGGTTCAGGTTCCGGGGGGGCGGCCCTGCGTGACCTCGCCGGTTCGTGGCGGGAAAGGCTGGCCGGCGTCCTTCCGGATGGAGCGCTTGCGGTCGACGAGGTCGACCTCCATCTGCTTGTAGTTCTCCAGGGCCGCCTCGACGGCCTCCTGGCAGAAGGACGACACCGTCAGGCCGCTGATCCAGTACACGACATCTCGGATCTCCTCGGCCGTCGCCCGATCCGTCCAGAACGTGATCTTGGCTCTGTCCTCGCTCATGCTCTCCTCCGTGGGCCACACCAACCGAAATACTATCAACCCTCCACCCGCCCCGCAAGGGGCTTTGCCGGCATTGCCATCACAAAGGGCTTGACACTGTTCATCGGTTTGCCTATTCATCGGGACTGCAAGACTAAATGTGTAAGATAGGCCGGAGCATGTCATCAGAGCACGGAGCCCCAGTTCTCGGGGATCCGTCCCTCGAATTGGATCTGGAGAGCAGCCACGATCTGCTTCCAGTCAGGTCTTGTGCGTCTGTT
>SYOX01000278.1 GCA_005804885.1 Pseudomonadota bacterium | reverse complement strand
GGCGTGCGGCTGCGGGTGCGTGTAGGCGTCCGACGACGGGCTCGCCGCGCCCGTGTCCGGATCGACGAACCAGTGCCCCTGCGCCGGCCCGGTGATGCCGTAGGCCCAGGCCAGCCCGGTGTTGAACCACTGGGGCGAGTTCGGCGCCGCCATCTGGTTCGCCAGCATGAAGCACATCTCATCATAGAAGGAGCGCGAGTCCTCCTCGCCGAAGTAGCCGTGCTTCAACCCCCAGTAGGTCCAGCACCCCGCCATCCGGTCGAAGACCTCCCGGCTGTCCTGCTCGCCACGCTCGCGATCGCCCGCCGGCAGCAGCGCCAGCGCCGCCTCGTCCGGCACCTGGCGCTGGAGCCACTCGGGCACCCCGGCCTCCTCGACCCGCTTCGTGATCGTCGGCACCCCCGCCTTGCGGAAGTACTTCTGGGCGATGACGTCCGTCGCCACCTGCGACCAGAACTCCGGGACCATCACCCCCTCCGCCCGGAAGACCACCGAACCGTCCGGGTTCCTGATCTCGCTCGAACGACTCTCGAAGGCCATCCCCGCGTAAGGATCCCCCACCGGCTTCGTGTAACGACGCTCGACTCTCATCTTGAGATCCCTCCCCCGGCAACATCCAGACACGCCTGAACCAGAAGACACCCCTGCCCCAGCAAGGAAGCCTCGCTTTAAATCTGACCACGATCTCGAAATCTGTCCAGCCGTTCAGTAGATCGGCGAGCGACACCCCGAGCAGACACCCGGAGCTTCAGACAGATTCAAGAGCCCCTCTCCAGCCACTTCCTGGCTTGAAGGCCAGCCTCGGAGGGACCCGTTGAACGATGCGGGATGTGTGTTGTGGCGACGCAAAGATAGATCTCTCCGCCCACGCACACGACCTCCTCAAGAGCTGTTCCCTGAAGGAGGCGGACCAGGGTTCACCAACCCTTGTGTCCTCCATCGTCCGTGACGTGAGCCTATGGTGCATCAATTCGGACGCGCCGCAAAGCCCATTTTCTTGCCCGGAGGCCCCGATAGTGCTTCGGTCCCGACCCCATCGGGCTAAAAAAAATTTGACCCCCGATCTCGGCACCAAGGGGATCGCGTTCGCACTTCTCTCAGAACGACGGCTCCTGCTCGGACACCACGGGCTCCATTGCCCGGCGCACCCCAGAGCGCCCTCAGAGCGCCTGATCTGACCTCGATCCATGAACCGCGGCCCTCTTGATCCTGGCCTCTCAAAGAGCCGCGTTTGACGCCCACACGCCTCCGGCTAGGATAAGGACCGCTCGACCGCAGCAACCTCTGGAGGTCCAACCCCGGTGACCCACACCGCCCACATCACCCCGAACCCGACGCTCGACCGAGACCCCCCTGCCGTCGACCGCAGCGGCGACCGCCGACCGCCCAGGGCCAACCCCCAGGCCTGGCCCGCTCGCCTCCCCCTCGCCGCGCACCTCGCCTCGATCGCCGCCCTGGCTCTGCTCTGCGCCAGCTGCGGCGGCGACAAGCCGACCTTCGCCAACCTCGGCGACGGCGCCGACACACCCGACGCAGACACCCCCGACGCCGACACCCCGGGCGCCTGCGCGAGCGACCTCGACTGCCCGCTGACCGAAGCCTGCTGCCAGGGCCGCTGCGCCGACCCCGCCCTCTGCCAGACCCCCCAGTGCCAGGCCCAGGGCGAACCCTGCGCCCTCTCCGGCAACGTCGGCCTCGAAGCCCAGGGCGACTTCTACTGCACCCTCTTCAACAGCAACCCCGAGCCCCTCTGCCTGGGCGTCTGCGAAAAGCCCTTCACCGCCGACGCTTGCGCCCCAGGCAGCTTCTGCCTGAGCGTCAACGCCGGCGAGCAGGCCCTCTCGCTCTGCCTGCCCGGCGAGTGCGCCACCTCGCGAGACTGCCGGTCCTTCGGCCCCGACGGGGGCACCTGCGTCGGCTTCGGCAACCGCGCCAGCTTCTGCTTCGGCGCCGGCGTCGCCCCCCTGGGCGCCCCCTGCACGCCCGGCGCCAGCCTCCCCGCCGAGACCTGCGCCTCCGACCTCTTCTGCGTCTCGAGCCCCAACGGCGCCACCTGCCAGCCCCTGTGCGACATGTGGAGCGGCGACGGCGCCTGCCCTCGGGACACCGCCTGCGGCTTCTTGACCGTCGGCAACGGCGTCTGCAGACCCCAGACCGAGACGGGCCGGCAGCTCGCCGAGGCCTGCTCCCCCATCGGCGCCTGGTGCGACGACGGCGCCCAGTGCCTCGACTTCCAGACCGGCGGCGAGCCGAGGCCCGTCTGCACCGCCTACTGCCGCCCAGGGCTCGACGACTGCCGAGGTCGCTTCCAGGATCGGCAGGGCTTCTGCCGCACCGTCTTCAGCGACGGCGCCGGCGACCCCGTCGAGGACATCGGCCTCTGCCTCTGATCCCGAGCGCCGCTCATACCAGACCACAGACGAAGGGCTTGCTTTGTGGGCCAGGACAGGGGGATGGCCTGGGCCTGGGCCTGAGCGAGGCTGGTGCATCGCACCGCCCAGTGATGGCCGAGGCTCAGGCCGCCGCCTGGACCGCCCACAAAGTGAGCCTCTCGGCTGTGGCCTGTCATCAGTCCAACCCTATGATCTCGCTGTGGATTTCCAGCACCAGATCCTCCGACGAGAGCCCCGCCTGGGCCACCAGCGCGTCGCCCGCGTCCCACACGACGTAGATCACCCGCAGCCGCGCCCGGCGAGCCCCGGGCGGCGCCTGGACCTCCAGCGCCAGCTGGCGCCGCTCCCGCGGCTTGAGGGTCGTGTCGTCGCCCACCTCCTCGCGCATCGCCGGCATCTGCACCGCCCGCTGGATCACCTCCCGGCTCGACGCCAGCGCCGCCCCCGCCTCGTCCAGCGCTTCGAGCACGACCTCGACGCGCCGCTGCGGCTCCGCCGTAGGGATCCTGTGGCCCGATCCGTTGAAGATCGTCAGCCGCGCCCTGACCGCGCCCGCGCTCGCCTCGATCGCGCTGCCCTCGATCACCACCCCGGTGCGCAGGAAGGCCACGTCGCGCGGCCCCCGGAGCGCGTGACTCCGACCGGGCCGGGCCGGGCGATCCAGCGCCATGCTGCGCGGCTCGACCCTGGGCATGTGGCAGTCGATGCAGGTCTGATCGCCGCCGGCCGCCCGATACGCCTCCCACTCCTCGAAGGTGTCCTGGATCGGCCGCACCAGCTTCGTCCCGAAGGTGATGTCCAGGCTGTGGCAGGGCCTGCACATCTCCACCGAGGCGAAGCCCGGATCGGCCCGCGTCGCGTGCGGGGAGTCGACCTCGTGGCTGGCCACCATCGCCCCGCCGCGCATGTGGCAGGTCGCGCACGTCACCCCCTCGCGCTCGAAGCCCTCCACATAGCGCGGGTTGGGCGCCTCGGCGGCCACCAGCGAGGGCCAGAAGAGGCGGATCCCGCTGACCACCGTCGGCCGCTGCTCCACCAGCGGCGTGTGGCAGTAGGCGCACACATAGGGCTCGCCCTGGTGCGCCAGGTCCGCCTGGTAGAGCGGATCCGTAAAGGCCTCGCCGTGCCGCGTCACTGCCCACTCGGCGTGGATCTCGGCGTGGCAGGCCGCGCATTGCGCCGCCGAGAGCGAGGCCAGCCCCGTCGGCGGGTCCATCGGCGGCAGCGGCGGCCCCGGCAGATCGTCATAGAGGACGCCGGCCAGGAGCCAGTGCGCCCCGACGAGCGCGACGAGCCCGACGACCGCGCCGAGGCCGAGGAGGCGCATCATGCGGGGTCGCCTCGAGGGCCCACCCTGCGAAGGTGCCGAGTCAGCGCCGGGGGTCATCGTGGGTCACCTCCATGTCCCCCCCGGGATCGAAGCCCGGGGGGTTGGGCACGCAGCGGGCCGACGCGTCCTCGGGCGCCTCGTGGCACCAGGGGTCCGAGGCGGCGCAGGGGCGCCCGAAGCCCCTGCAATAGCTGACAAAAAGCCAATCCTCGTAGTCGCCCCAGGACTCGGCCCAGGCGGTGTAGGTGGGATCGTAGATCCGGCCTCCGACGCTGACGACGGAGTGGTTGGTGTCGAACCAGGGGCGAGCGGGGGTGCCGACGGCGGCAATGGGGCGAGTCTCGTAGAAGGCGAGGCGGTCGGGGCTGGGGTCGGGGAAGTTGAACCAGACGCGGGTGGCGTCGACGCCGTGGTACTCCAGCAGGGCGATCATCAGGCCGCGGAACTCGCCGCAGGCGGCCTGCTTCTTGTCGAGCAGGGTGTCGGCCCAGCTCTGGAAGTCCGCCTTGTCGGGCCGCACGACGGGGCCGTAGCGATAGCCCTCATCTTCCAGGGATCGGATCCCGGCGAGCATCGCCAGGGCGATCTGGTGGACGCTCTCGGCGGTGCGGGGGTCGTCGGGGCCGTGGTCGATCCAGTCGCCGGCGGCCCAGGCCGAGGCCCAGGTCACGATCTGCTTGTAGCGGACGAAGTCGCGCGGCGCCCGCAGGGAGGTGGGGATCAGGTGGGTGGTCTGTCGCGAGACGGTCTGCCCCGCGCGGCCGTCGGCCGCGATGGGGGTCATGGACCAGGACAGCGTCAGTTCGAAGAGGTCGACCCGGTCGGGCAGGGGCGCCGCGTCGACGACGAGCCCCTCGAAGACGAGGCTCTGGCCGCGCTGGCCGACGGGCTCGGCGCGCAGCGGGGCCACCTGGGCGCTGACGCGCAGCAGCTCGACGGCGGGCTGGTGGGGCGCGGTGGTGGAGCGCAGCGTGCCTTCGAGGTCGAGGGCGATCAGCGCGGGCGGGGCTCCGTCGCCGCGCCAGCCGAGGTTGACGACGAGGCGCGGGGGGGTGCCTCGGGTGTAGGGGGCCGGCTCGTCGAGGCTGGCCTGGGTGATCGCGTCGCCCTCGATCATGGGCGCCGGGCCGAGGCGCCAGACTTCATCGGAGATGAGGGCGTGGGGGGACGTGATGGGGGGGTTGGTGATCTCGTAGTCGTGGCGGTTGTCGCGGCCGGGGGCGTCGGTGAGGCGCAGCGAGATAGGGGAGAGGCCCTCGACCTCGGCGCGCAGATCGGCGGGGGTGGTCGGGGCGCCCTGGGGGCTCGTGGGGGCCTCGGCGCACCCGAGCAGGGTCAGGGCCAGGGTCAGGGCCAGCGGCGCCCGCGTGGGGCATCCCAGGGGGCTCACGGCGAGGGCGCGGGCACGATCAGGCTCCGTCGCCGGGGGGCTGCTCGCCCTCCATGATGGCCTTGATCCGGTCGAGGACCTCGGAGCCCTCGGGGGCCATGGAGGCGGCCTCGACGAGGAAGTCGCGGGCGCCCTTCTTGTCGCCCTGGAGCATCATGGCCTGGCCTGCGCCGACGAGGTAGGCCAGCCGGCCGCCCTCGTCGCTGGAGGCCAGCATGGCGCGGAAGAGCTCTTCGGCGCGGGGCAGGTTGATCCGGGTGGCGAGGTAGAGGTTGGCGGCCAGCCAGGCCGACTCGATGTCGAAGTTCAGCTGGCCGGTCTCGTAGTCGAAGCGCCAGCGCAGGCGCAGGGCCGTCTCGAAGGCGTCCAGGGCGCTGCGGTGGTTCTTGCGGGCGCCCTCCAGCTTGCCCAGGAGGCGGTGAAGGGCGATGGACTGGCCGTACAGGGCGATCCCGGCCTCGACGATCTCCACGCCGTTCTCGTACTCGCCGCTGCGCAGGCAGGTCTCGCCGGCGATGGCGAAGTTGTCCAGCAGCTCGTCGTCGATCTCGAAGGCCGCCTCGACCATGCGCTCGGCGGTGGCGAAGTCTTCGAGCTGCCAGAGCGCCCGGATCCTGTCGTGGCGCATGGGGATGGAGTCGGGAGACTTCTCGCAGGCCTGGGAGAGCAGCGCCTCGGCCTCGGCGAAGCGCTCCTGGCCGAGCCGCAGGCGGCCCAGCTCGTACTGGAGGAAGGTGTTGTCGCTGTCGCGCTCGTAGATGGGCATCAGCAGCGCCTCGGCCTGCTCCCACTGGCCGCTCATCATCGCGAGGTAGGCCTTGCGGAAGCCCTCCCCGAAGGTCTCGTAGGCGTCGGCCTGCTCGGGGCTCAGGTTGCTCAGGTGGACGAGGAAGGTCTCGACCTCATCGAAGGGATCATCCAGGCCGACGCTCTCGTCCTGGGGCGCCATGGCGGGGTCTGGGGCGAGGGAGGCGCCCAGGCGCGAGATCCGGGCCAGGACATCCTCGCGCTGCTCGGCGCCGGAGACGAAGTCCAGCGCCGTCTGCAGGTGCTCGGCGGCCTTCTCCATCATGTCCTGGTCGATGAAGCGCTCGGCCTCCCCGAGGTGCATCCGCAGCAGCCGCTCGTTGGCCACGGCGAGCTGCGCCTCGACGGTCGCGCGCTCGGCCTCCTGCCCATCGAAGAGCCTGAGGGCCTCCTGGAAGGCGCCTCTGGCGCGGCCCCACTCCTCGTCCTTGAGGTGGTCGTCCCCTCTGGCCTTGAACTTGCGCCAATCCCGACCGAACAACGTCTTGAAGAAGCCCACCCGAAGCCCCCCTCATCCAGGCCGCGCTCGCGGCCGCTCGCCGGCCTTGTCAGGGCCGGCTTGCCTTGTCCTCGCTCTCCTTGATCGCCGCCTCGGTCAGCTCCCCGGCGGGCGGCGGCGCCTGCGACCAGCCCGCCTGGCACTTGCACGCCGCCTGAGCGCCCGCGCCCTCGACCTCGCCCCCGACGGCGGCGCGCTGGGGCGCCGCGCACGCGCCGAGGCCGAGCGCGCCGCAGAGCGCGAGGGCCAGGAGCGTGCGAGATCGGGGGGTGCGGGTCATGGGCGGGCGCCTCGCGCTCGTGCAGGCTCAGGGGCAGCCCTGGCTGCCGCGGCGGTCGATGTCAAAGTAGGGGTTGTAGCAGTAGTTCCGGTCGATCGGGCCGCCGGCGAAGGTGTAGCCCTGGCCGAAGGTGTAGGCCGGATCGAGCCACCACTGCCCATCGGCCACCGAGCCGGGAGAGTCCCAGATGAAGGGCATCTCGCCTCGGCTGCCGGTGTCGTTGGAGCTCAGCGTGGCCGGGAACTTGCGGTTCTCGCCGACCCCCGGGCTCAGGTCGGCGCTGTTGGTGTGCGGCGCGTAGGTCGACCGACCCGTGTAGAGCCTGTCCTGGCCGCTGATGTTGACCCGCCGCACCCAGAGCTCGGCCCGGAAGTCCTTCAGGTCGTAGGTCGAGGCCCGCAAGCCCTGGGCGTCCTGGCAGGCGCCCGCCTCGCAGGTGATCCCCAGGCTCGGCGCGCAGGCGTTCTGATCGTTGACGTCGCAGGCGAGCGCCTGCCGCGAGGCCGCCGCGCCCGGGTAGAAGACGACGCTGTTGGTGTTGGAGCGGAAGGCCCCGACCGCGTGGGAGCACCAGGGCGCGGTGGCCAGCGACAGGCCGCCGGGCTCCCAGAGCCAGTGGCAGGCGCCGTGGATCTGCCGGCCGTGGTAGGTCTGCACCCTGCTGCCGTCGATCAGATCCTCCGGGCCGAAGGTCAACGCCAGGTTGCCCTGGTTGCGGTCGCTGACCCCCTTGCCCTCGACCGCGAAGCCAAAGTACTGCGAGCGGTAGCCCGTGTCGGCCATCACGAACTCCAGCGCCTCGCCGTTGCGGACCAGCAGCACCTGCAGCGCGGTGATGTCGTGCTCGTGGAACTCCCTGTTATTGCTGTTGAAATAGGACGGGTAGTAGAAGAGGTACTGGACGATGACGTGGGTGGGCGTCTCGATGACCGTGTAATAGGCCGCGGCCTGCTGCGGGGTGTTGCGGAAGTTGAGCAGGTTGTCGTCGGCGTTGAAGTTGCCGTCGACGTCCACGGCCGAGAAGCGGTCAGCGCGGGCCTCGTTGGCGTCGACGCTCGTCTCCTGGAAGACCACGGGCGCGAAGCGGCGGGCGATCTCGGCGTGGGCGGGCTCGGGCGCCACGGCCGTCGAGAAGAACCAGCGGAAGTCGTCCGGCAGGCGGTTGCCGGCCAGATCGGCGATCTGGTTGGTCACCAGCACCAGGTAGGGGGTGCCGGAGAGCAGCGGCCGGGTGGGCTGCAGCGTGACCACGTCGCCGCTGATCGTCGCCACGGTGTCGATCCGCGCCAGCGTGTCCGCATTGCTGACCGTGATCTTCTGATCGAGGCCAAAGTCCCGCACCGGCTCCGAGAAGGTCAGGCGGATCGGGTCCAGG
Organism: Pseudomonadota bacterium; assembly: GCA_005804885.1. Lineage (GTDB taxonomy): Bacteria > Myxococcota_A > Bradymonadia > Bradymonadales > SYOX01. The sequence goes on along the minus strand of SYOX01000278.1, from coordinate 9,730 downwards.
ACCGACACGCCCACCTCGCCCTCGGTCGGATCGACGCGCACCACGCGCGGCGGCTCCCTGTCGGGGACGGGCTCGGGCTCGGGCTCCGGCTCGGGCTCAGGCTCCGGCTCGGGCGCGTCGACGATGCAGAGCCGGTTGACGCAGACGTCGCCCGACAGACACTCCTCGTCGCTGACGCACGAGCCGTCCGGGGCCGGCGCGCCGCAAGCCCCCTCGATGCAGACCTGGCCCAAGGCGCACTGGGCGCGCCGCTCGCATGTGGGCTGCTCGGCGTTCGAGCAGCCCAGCGACAGCCCCAGCAGCAAGGCCAACGCCCCGATCGCCGCGCCGCGCGCCGCCTTCTCTTGATCCCTTCTGACCACCGCCTGGCTCCAGCTTGCTTCAAGTCCCTCAGATGCCTCGGCGGAGTCTAGCACCTTTGACCCCCTCGTCAATGGACGCCCGACCTCCATAGCCGCTATAACTGGCCTCGCGATCTGAAGAGACACCCTGACGAGGAGAGGGAGAGATGGGCGAGCACAACGTTCAAGGGGGCCTCGACCCGAGGCACCTGCGCGAGTTCATGAAGGCCCTGCTCAACGACGTCCGCGCTCTGGAGCGGATGATCAAGGAGGGCATGTTCGAGTCCGGCGTCCGCCGCATCGGCGCCGAGCAGGAGCTCTTCCTGACCGACCCCTCCTGGCGCCCCTCCTCCGAGTACGACAAGGTCCTGGCCGAGGTCAACCACCCCGACTTCACGACGGAGCTGGCCCGCTTCAACCTGGAGTTCAACTGCGATCCGCTGCTCTTCGGCGGCGACTGCCTCTCGGCCCTGGAGACCCAGCTCAACGCCCACATCGAGCGCGTCCGCGGGGCCGCCGAGCGCTGCGGGGTCAAGATCGTCATGATCGGCATCCTGCCCACCCTCCAGAAGTCCGACCTGGGCCTGGACAACATGACCCCCATGCCGCGCTACTTCGCCCTCAACGACGCGATGAACAAGCTCAACGGCGGCGCCTACCTCTTCCGGATCAAGGGCGCCGACGAGTTCCTCGTCCAGCACGACTCCGTCATGCTCGAGTCCTGCAACACCAGCTTCCAGGTCCACTTCCAGGTCAGCACCGAGGAGTTCGCCCGCTTCTACAACATCGCCCAGGCCATCCTGGGGCCGGTGCTGGCCGTGGCCACCAACTCCCCCCTGCTCTTCGGCAAGCGCCTCTGGCACGAGACCCGGATCGCGCTCTTCCAGCAGTCCATCGACACCCGCGCCTCGACCCCCTACCAGCGCGAGATCAACCCCCGGGTCAGCTTCGGCAACAGCTGGGTCAAGGAGTCCGTCGTCGAGATCTTCAAGGAGGACATCGCGCGCTTCCGCGTCCTGCTCGGCACCGATCTGGACGAGGACCCCTTCGAGGCCATCGACGCCGGCCGGCCCCCCTCGCTCAAGGCCCTGCGGCTGCACAACGGCACCATCTACCGCTGGAACAGGCCCTGCTACGGCATCTCCAACGGCAAGGCCCACCTCAGGATCGAGAACCGCGTCCTGCCCGCAGGCCCCACCGCCGTCGACGCCGTGGCCAACGCCGCCTTCTTCTTCGGCCTGATGAGCGGCATCCTCGAAGAGGTCGGCGACGTCACCGAGGTGCTCGACTTCGACGACGCCAAGACCAACTTCCTGTCCGCGGCCCAGCTCGGCCTCGGCGCCCAGCTGACCTGGTTCGACGGCCAGACCAGCCCCGCCGGCGAGCTGATCTGCAACACCCTGCTGCCGCTGGCCCGCGCCGGGCTCGCCCGCGCCAACGTCCTGCAGCGCGACGCCGACCGCTACCTCGACATCATCCAGGCCCGCGTCGAGGCCAACCAGACCGGCTCCCAGTGGCTCCTGAAGTCCCTGGCGAGCTTCAAGAACGAGGGCACCAAGGCCGAGCGCATGGCCGCCCTGGTCTCGGCCACCCACGCCCGCCAGATCGAAAACCAGCCCGTCCACACCTGGCCCCTGGCCGAGCTCAGCGAGGCCGGCGGCTGGGAGCGCAACTACCTGCGGGTCGAGCAGTACATGACCACCGACGTGCTGACCGTCAACGAGCACGAGCTCGTCGACCTCGTCGCCAACCTCATGGACTGGCACAACATCCGCCACGTCCCCGTCGAGGACAACGACCAACGCCTCGTCGGCCTCGTCTCGCACCGCAACCTGCTGCGCCTCATGGGCCAGGGCCTCGACCGCCTCGGCGACAAGCTCATCCCCGTGCGCGACATCATGCAGACCAACCCCAGGACCATCCCCCCGAACACCCGCACCGTCGACGCCATCGAGCTGATGCGCCGCGAGTCCATCGCCTGCCTGCCCATCGTCTACGACGGCCGCCTCGTCGGCCTCGTCACCGAGCGCGACTTCATGAAGATCGCCGGCCAGCTCCTCCAGAAGACCCTCGACAATCTATAGAGCCGACGGCGCCTGATCGCCGACGGCGCCCGATCGCCGACGGCGCCTGATCGCCGACGCCCGATCGCCGATGTCGCAGGCCCACGGCGGTCTGAGGACAAAAATCACGAGCAAGATCAATGCCTTAGAAAGATCGCCGGGTCAGGCGCCTGCGGCCCGACGGGCGGCCAGCGCGTCGTACTCGACCATGTGGTCGCGGCCCTGGGCGTAGCCCTTGCGGAAGATCTCCAGGAGCTGCTCCTCGACCCGCGGCCCCACCGCGTAGATCCCCACCTTGATCGACGCCCGCGCGCTGCGGCGGCACCCGCCCTCGGGCAGCGCCTCCAGCGTCAGCGTCGATCGGATGTCGATGCGCTCGGTCAGGACGCTGCTGAGGATCACCTGCTCGATCCGGTTCGAGCCGATGGCGTGGGACATCGTCTCCAGGTAGGCGATCCGGTCGCCGCCGAGGACTCGCCTGAGCCACCCTGGCAGATCGACCTTCGGCACGATCTTGATCGTGCGGGCCACGTGCGTCTCGGAGCGCACCAGGGACTCGACCTTGTACTCGGACACCTGGGCTCTGGCCCTGACAAAGTCGGCGAAGTCGGGGTCGAAGAAGATCTCCAGGTAGCGCGCGGGGGAGAAGGGCAGGTCGTGGCTCAGGTCGAGGGAGACGGGCATGGCGGCGGCCTCACCGGCGAGGTCATTCGGCGTCGATGAGGTCGCGCAGCTGGGTCAGGGTGCGGTCGGGGCGGCTGAAGATCTCGTCGAGGCGCTGGTTGGTGCCGCGCAGGTCGTGGACGAAGAGGTTGAGCAGCTCGTCGACGATCCGCATCGTGACCACGTCCCCGGCGTCGAGCAGGGCGCGAAAGGCCTGCGTCGAGACGGCCAGCGCCTCGGTGGCCTCGATGGCCCGGCAGCTGTGCTTGTGGGGCCAGCCCTTGATGAAGCCGTTCTCGGAGAAGAGGCCCCCGGCGGTGAAGAGCTGGCTGGCCAGCCGCCGGCCCGGGTAGGGCGCCTCGACCAGCTCGACTCGCCCTGAGATCAGGATGAAGCCCCTGTCGGCCACCTCTCCACGATCATAGAGCACCTCGCCGGCCTCGAAGGACATCAGCTCGCCGGCCTCGATCAGGGGGCCGAAGCGCTCCGCGTCAAGCCCTTCGAGGCCGCGGGCCCCGCACAGCACCGACACCATCTCTGCCTGTGTCACTCCCGCCATCGGCCTTCACTCCAGCGTCTTGATCATCCGCTCGGACAGCTCCCGAGCCTGCCGCGTAAAGGCATCGACGTGCTCGGCCGGCCTGGCGAAGACGTCGTCGATGCGCTCTATGACCCGCTGCCGCCGGTCCCCGAGCGTCTCGAGCAGCTTGAGCAGGATCTTGTAGGCCGCCAGCGAGCGCTGGCGCCGCAGCCTGTCGAAGTCTCGCCCGTCGAGCCGGTAGACCCGCGTCTCGGACACGACCTTGATCGCCGCCGAGCGCGGCGAGCTGACGATCAGCGCCATCTCGCCGACCACCGATCCGTCGCCGAGGTAGGCCACCGTGACCTCGTCGCCGCTCTGCGAGCGCCGGGTGACGGCCACCTCGCCGCGCTCGATGATGTACATCGCGTCGGCCGCCTCGTCCTCCTGAAAGAGCACCTCGCCGGCCGCGCAGGTCACGATCCGGCACACCCGCATGATCTCCATCACCTGGGCGGCGTCCAGCAGGCTGAAGAGCGGCATCGATCGGAAGAACGAGACGATGCTCTCCTCGTCAGCCCCCTGCGACACCCCCCCCAACGACAGCCCGCCGCCCAGCGAGGGCCGATCGCTGCCGGGCCGGGGCATGGGCAACCTGGGCTTTTCGTCCTCCGACATGCGCACCTCCGTGCCGATCCCTCTCCAACCGCTCTACCGCTCGCGCACTTGGGAATCTAACCCTCCTGCGCGCGATTGTCACGCTGTTGCGCCGACCCTCGGGCGATGTTAGGTTCCTCGACGATCCGGGCCGCCCCGTGACGACCCCCTTGCCCCATGACACCCATGGCCCCACCGCGAAAGCCCCTGCTCAAGGCGCTCGAAGACGGACCCCTCGTCGTCGACGGCGCCATGGGGACCCAGCTCTACGAGCGCGGCGTCTTCATCAACCGCTCGCTCGAAGAGGCCTGCCTCTCTCGCCCTGACCTCGTCCGCCGCATCCACCAGGAGTACCTCGACGCCGGCGCCAACGTCATCCAGACCCACACCTTCGCCGCCAACCGCCTCAAGCTCGAACGCCACAGCCTCGCCGACCAGGTCGCCGACATCAACCGCGCCGCCATCCGCATCGCCCGCGAGGCCGCCGAGGGCCGCCCCGACGCCTACGTCGCCGCCGCCATCGGCCCCACCGGCCGCATCCCCGGCGTCATGACCGACCGGGAGCTCGACCAGCTGCGCGACGCCTTCCGCGAGCAGGCCGAGCTCCTGTGCGAGGGCGGCGCCGACCTGATCGTCCTGGAGACCTTCCGCCTCCTGAGCGAGATGCGCCTTGCCCTGAGCGCCGTCCGCGAGGTCTGCGGCGCCCTGCCCGTCGTCGCCCAGATGGCCTTCGACGCCGAGGAGCGCACCGCCGACGGCGCCGACCCCGAGCGCGTCGTCCACCTGCTGCGCGACCTCGGCGCCGACGTCGTCGGCGTCAACTGCGTCGAGGGCCCCGGCGTCGTCTACCGCGTCGCCGGCCGCATGGTCGGCCACGGCGTCCCCATCAGCGCCTCGCCCAACGCCGGGTACCCCCGCCGCCAGGACGACCGCCTCATCTATATGGCCACCCCCGAGTACTTCGGCGTCTACGCCCGGCGCTTCTTCAAGGCCGGCGTCAGCCTCGTCGGCGGCTGCTGCGGCACCGGCCCCGATCACATCCAGAGCGTCGCGGCCGCCGCACGCATGATGGGCGGCGGCCGCGTCCAGCTCGTCAACGACCTCGCCGACGAACGCCCGATCACCCTCAAGAACACCACCCTGACCGCCCTCGATCCCGTCCCCATGGCCCAGAAGACCGCCCTGGCCGCCAAGATCGACCGCGTCTGGCGCGAGCGCGTCAAGTCCCCCACGCCCGTCCCCCTCGGGCCGGAGAGCTTCGTCGTCAGCGTCGAGGTCAACCCCCCCTCCGGCCTCGACCCCCAGAAGGCCCTCGACGCCGCCAGGATGCTGCGCCACAACGGCGTCGACGCGATCAACATCGCCGACGGACCCCGCGCCTCCGTCCGCATGTCCAACCAGGCCCTCGCCCTGCTGACCCGCCGCGAGCTCGACCTCGAGGTCATCCTCCACGTCTGCTGCCGCGACAGGAACCTGCTCGGCCTCCAGTCCGACCTGCTGGCCAACCACGTCCTGGGCCTTCACAACCTCGTCGTCATCACCGGCGATCCCCCCAAGATGGGCGACTACCCCCACGCCACGGCCGTCTTTGACCTCGACAGCGTCGGCCTCCTGCGCCTGATCAACAACCTCAACCGCGGCGTCGACCCCGCCGGCAAGCTCGTCGGCCAGACCACCCGCTTCCTGTGCGCCTGCGGCGTCGAACCCGCCGCCGCCGACTACGACCGCGAGCTGCGCCGCCTCGAACGAAAGCGCCAGGAGGGCGCCGAGTTCATCATGACCCAGCCCGTCTACGACCCCCTCCTCCTGGACCGCTTCCTGACCGACGTCCAGAGCCTCGACATGCCCGTCCTCGTCGGCCTCCTGCCCCTGGCCAGCGACAAGAACGCCGAGTTCCTCCACAACGAGGTCCCCGGCATGCAGATCCCCCAGCACATCCGCGACCGGATGAAGCAGGTCCAGCAAGGCCCCGACGCACGCGCCGAGGGCGTCCGCATCGCCCAGGAGACCCTCATCCAGGTCGCAGACCGCGTCGCCGGCGCCTACATCATGCCCCCCTTCGGGCGCTACTCCGCCGCCCTCGACATCCTCGAGTGCGTCGGCTTCACCAGAACCGTGGCCGCCTGACGCCGCCACCGACACCCCACGCCCATGAGCAAGCCAACCCCCCACGACGACAACCGCGGCGCCCGCAACGCCATGATCGCCATGCTCACGATCCCCATCCTCATGTGCGCGCTCATCGGCGTCGCCATGCTCTGGAGCGACCCCTCGCACGGCCTGATCCTGATCGCCCTGGCCGCCTCGCTCGGCCTGATCAACGGCCTCATCCTCAAGACCTTCCTCAAGAAACTCGACGAGCCCGGCTCGCCCTGACACCCCCCGAAAGGAGCACCGACGTGAAATACAATCGAATGGGCAACACCGGCCTGAAGGTCAGCGCCATCTCGCTTGGCGGCTGGCTGACCATGGGCGCCAGCGTCGACGACGGCGACGCCGGACAGATCCTGCGCGCCGCCGTCGACGCCGGGATCAACTTCCTCGACGTCGCCGACATCTACGCCCGCGGCGCCGCCGAGACCGTCCTGGGCAACACCATCAAGGACATGCGCCGCAGCGACCTGGTCATCTCCAGCAAGGTCTTCTGGCCCATGTCCGACAACCCCAACGACCGCGGCCTGAGCCGCAAGCACATCTTCGAGAGCGTCCACAAGTCGCTCCAGCGCCTCGGCACCGACTACCTCGACATCTACTTCTGCCACCGCTACGACAACGAGACCCCCCTGGAGGAGACCGCCCGCGCCATGGACGACCTCGTCCACCAGGGCAAGGTCCTCTACTGGGGCACCAGCGTCTGGACCGCCGATCAGCTCCACGACGCCCACTCCCTGGCCGACCGCAAGGGCCTCTACCCCCCCTCCGTCGAGCAGCCCATGTACAACCTCCTGGCCCGCACCATCGAAGACGACGTCATGCCCGCCGCGCAACAGCTCGGCATGGGCCTGGTCGTCTGGAGCCCCCTGGCCGGCGGCATCCTCACCGGCAAGTACAACGACGGCATCCCCGAGGACAGCCGCGGCGCCCGCACCAACTGGCTCTCCGGCTGGCTCACCGACGACAACCTCGACAAGGTCCGGCAGCTCACCGCCATCGCCCGCGACCTCGGCGTCACCCCCGCCCAGCTCTCCCTGGCCTGGCTCCTGACCCGACCCGGCCTGACCAGCGTCATCACCGGCGCCACCCGCGTCCAGCACGTCCGCGACAACCTCGCCGCCGCTGAGCTGGCCGACAGGCTCGAAGATGACCTCCTCCAGAAGATCGACGCCCTCTTCGCCCTGACCGCCTGATACCCAACCACAGCCGAGAGACTCACGTTGTGGCCGGTCCAGGCGGCGCCCTGAGCCTGTGCCATCACTGGGCGGTGCGGTGCACCAGCCTCGCTCAGGCCCAGGCCATCCCCCTGTCCTCGCCCACAAAGCAACCCCTTCGTCTGTGATTGGGTATGACCCCTGCCCGTCCCCGATCAACCCCGAAGCCCGATCCCTACCCTCCCCCCCAGGACCCCAACGGATCGCCCGCAAGCCCCGATCAACCCCCAAGCCCGACCCTGAAAGACCCCCCCAAGACCCCAATGGATCGCCCGCAAGCCCTAAAAGACCCCCCCAAGCAAAAAAAAATGACCCCCTCCAAGGGCCTTCGACCCCCGCCACTGCGAGATCCACCCTGGCCGGTACCGTCCGACTGGAAAAATAGACTATAAAAAGGGTTGTTTTGCACCTCGAACTGCTTTATATCTTGGTCACTGTCAACCGGCTGGGCGGTCGGATGGCCATGCCATAATTTCCTACCCCTCTGCCTGGCGTGAGCGCGCCAATAGGTAGAGAAATCCTCTCATGTCTGTCAGGTTCCCTGGCAGCTCTCCATAACTTCTTTCCTGCTCGGTTCTTCTCCTCCGCCCCAGGTAATGGGGAGGAGAGCCTCCTTCCTTTTTTCTTGTCGACCATAATTCCTATCGATTTTCTCAAGGGCTGTTTGAAGGTTGTCCCGTGGTGGTCTTCGCGCTAGTCTGTGGCTCGCTTGAGTGCCACGACCCGCCGCTCGGACAAGACACCATGAACACGACCCTCGCCCGCTCCTCGTTGAAGTCGAGCCCCCTCATCCTCGCCACGATGACCCTGACGCTCCTTGTCGCGTCGGGCCTGGGATCGCCCGCCGAGGCCCAGACCATCCGGGTCGCGGTGGCGTCCAGCGGCGCGCAGACGGGGGACCTGCTGGCCGGGCAGCTCAACGACGCCGTGGCCTTCGACTTCGTCGCAACCGTCGTCAACGCCAACCAGATCGACACCCTGGAGGAGCTTGAGGCCTTCGACGTGGTGGCTCTGGGCGAGTCGGGCTTTACCGACAACGACCACACCCAGGCCATGGCCGACGCGCTCTTGCGGTGGGTCCGCGAGCAGGGCGGGGGTGTCGTGACGGTGGGCTGGTTCGACTTCTCCACGCAGGGAGAAGACCCCATCGACGCCGTCCTGGACAACATCACCCCCATCGACGCGGCCCCCTTCCACTACAACTTCTGCGGCTCGAGCTCGACGATCCGGCTGGAGAACTCGGATCACGACATCACCCAGGGGCTGCCCGAGACGATCGCGCTGCCGACCTCGGGCAACGTCGAGTACACGCACCTGCCGCCGGACAACCCCAACGCCGAGATCCTCGGCAGCGTCGAGGGCCCGACTTGCAACGGCAACTCGCCGCGACACGCCATCGTGGCCGGCGATGAGGGGGAGGGCAGGACGGTCTACCTGGGCCCGCTCTATCTGGCGGCGGCCAGCTACAACGCCGTCGATCTGCGCACGGGGCCGATGGATCAGCTCGTCGAGCAGGCCGTGGCCTGGGCCTCGGGCGGGCAGGGTCAGGCCAACGCAGGCGGCCGGACCACCATCGACGAGGGCACCCTGGCGGTCGAGCTGGACGCCTCGCGCTCGCGCGGGGAGGTGGTGCTCTACCAGTGGGATCTGGACGGAGACGGCCAGTACGACGACGCCGAGGGCGTCATCATCGAGGTGGACACCTCCTCGCTCGACGGCCCCAGTGAGCGGATCGTGGGCCTCCAGACGACCACCAGCGACGCGCAGGTCTTCACCGCCGAGGCGCAGATCGTGGTCCGCAACGTCCCCCCCATCATCGTCAGCGAGCCGCCCGATCAGGCGTCGATAGGTCAAGAATATCAATACACCATCGCGGTCGAGGACCCGGCCGGGCCGCTGGACCCGCTGGAGTTCGAGCTGCTCGAAGGCCCCGAGGGGGTCACCTTCGAGGGGCAGGTGATGCGCTGGACGCCGGGACCGGAGCACTTCGAGCAGACGATCGACTTCGAGGTCCAGGTCGGCGACGGCGACGGCGGCTTTGATCAGCGGCGCTGGTCGATGTTCATCACCGCCCCCGATCAGGACCGCGACCGCATCCCCGACGAGGTCGACAACTGC
>SYOX01000277.1 GCA_005804885.1 Pseudomonadota bacterium | reverse complement strand
GCTCAACTCCCAGCCTGGGGCTCCGCAGGCGGCCCAGAAGCTCGCCGAGGTCACGCGCGGCAAGCTGGAGTTGCCCTCCATCGTGACCCAGGACATCCCTGAGATCGGCCTCAAGATGGCCGGCGCGGGCGGCAGCGTGGGTGACAAGAAGGACGACAAGCCGGTGGACAAGGGCGACATCAAGGAGGAGGGGCCGGCGGACTCGGCGCCGAAAGGCGACGACAAAGGCCCGGGCGAGCCTGCGGACAAGGGGGGAGACAAGGCGGCCCCGGAGGAGGCCAACGAGGGCGGCTGCGCGACGGCGGGCGGCGGAGCGGCGGGCGGCGCGGCGCCGATGGTGGCCTTGATGCTGGGGCTGATGTGGCTGGCGCGGCGGCGGCGGGAGGGGTGATGGCTCGCCAGAGGGCGCACACCCTGACCTGGACGCTGATCTACTTTCGGGGCAGGGACGGCGTCCAGCAGCCGATCGGGCAGGTGCACGTCGGCGATGACACCGGGCTGGAGGGCCTGGAGGTGGAGGTGCTCCCGGAGGTCCTGGAGACGATGTCCAGGCGAGCGAAGCGGTGGCGGGTGATGTTCGTCGACGACACGGCGGAGAGCTGGGAGCCGCTGTGGGGTCGACCGGAGGCCGCCGAGCGCTACCTCAAGGCCGTGTGCGCGTGGGTCCGCGTCTGCGGGGCGGGGAGGATCGGGCAGGTCGAGGCGCTGGGGCTGCTCCACGAGCACACGACGGAGGTGATCTGCCGTGCGCTGCTTGGGAGGGAGGCCGAGGTCGTCGCGCCGGATCTCCCTGATCTTGCGCGGGCGCTGGCGCGCTTCGAGGGCGCGGGGGAGCGGCCGGGGCGGATCGGCGGCTGCTCGTAGCCTCGGCGACGCCGACCTCGACGAGGCCGGGAGGCCCGGGGCCGGGCTCGCGCGCGGGCCACCCTGCGCGGGCGCGCGCCGAGCGTTGCGCCTGGCGAACGCGGGTGTGCTATGATCTTGAGGGTTTGAAGAGGGCGAAGGCGGAGGATCCATTGGCGCGACGCATTGCAATGATATCGACGGGCGGGACCATCGAGAAGACCTACGACGCGCTGGAGGGGGTGTTGAGCAACCGCTTCAGCGTACTGGACTTGATGCTGGGGCAGCTCCGGCTCAACGGCGTGGAGCTGGTGCGGGTGCCCTTGATGAACAAGGACAGCCTGGAGATGACAGAGGGCGACCATCTGCTCATCGCCCGAACCGCCGAGGCGATGGCGCAGGCCCACGACGGCGTGATCATCGTCCACGGCACCGACCGCCTCCAGCACACCGGCGAGCGGGCTTGCGCGCTGATGAACCCGCCGCCGACGCCCATCGTCCTGACCGGCGCGATGAAGCCCTACGAGCTGCGCGACACCGACGCGCTGCAGAACATCACCGAGGCGCTGCTGGCCGTCCAGATCCTCCCGCCGGGCGTCTATGTCGCCATGCACAACGAGGTGTTGCGCTTCCCCGGCGTCGTCAAGGACCGCGAGCGCGGCTGCTTCACCCGCGCCCTCCCCGATGGAGCGCCCCGATGATCCGCCCGCTTGCCGTGTGTGCCGCGATCGTCGCCATGATGACCGCCTGCGTCGAGCCGAGCGTCATCGACAGCGCCTCCCCGGAGGCCCAACCGGAGGCCCAGCCCGAGGGGTCCCCGGAGGCCGCCCCTGAGGGGTCCCCCGAGGCCCAGCCGGAGCCCCAGCCCGAGCGCGAGCCCGCGCCAGAAGGCCCGCCGGAGCCCGAGGGAGAACCGGAGGGCCAGCCCGAGGGCCAGCCCGAGGCGCAGCCCGAGGGTCAGCCGGAGGGTCAGCCGGAGCCCCAGCCCGAGCCCGAGCCGACGCCGGATCTGCCGGCCCGATACCGCCACGACGCGCTGCTCTCGCCCATCAACGCCCAGGTGGCCCGATCCATGCGCCAGATCCGGGAGAGGAGCGACACCCCGGACGACCTCGTCTTCATGAAGGTCGGCGCCTCTGGCACCGTCAACACCAACCTGCTCTTCTGCTTCGCCGACAAGCCCGGCAGCGCCTACACCATCGACCTTGACGGCCGCGAGGTCCTTGAGGACACGCTGGCCTTCTTCCGGATGGGCGACGCCGCCGGGACGACCCCCTTTGATCGCCCGACGAAGGCCGCCCGCGTGGGCCAGAGCGCCCGCTGGGCCATCACCGGCTCGCCCTCCCCCATCGCGCAGGAGATCGCCGACATCAACCCGCGCTTCGCCTTCGTCAACTACGGCACCAACGACATGCAGCTTGGCACCACCCACCTGAGCGCGCTCTTTCCCTTCTACGAGAATTATTCCGAGCTCCTCGATCAGCTCTCCGATCAGGGCATCATCCCCATCATCACGGGCCTGAACCCGCGCACGGACGACGCCACCGCCGGCGCCTGGGTGCCCACCTTCGACGCCGTCGTGCGCGGCGTCGCCGAGGCCCGGCAGGTGCCCTACGTCAACCTCTACCTGGCCTCTCGCCCGCTGGCCTCCCAGGGCCTCCTCTCCGACGGACTGCACGGCAATGCCTTCCGCGACGGCGCCGGCCGCTCCCAGCCCTGTGTCCTGACCCCCGCCGGGCTCGCCTTCAACTACAACATCCGCAACCTCCTGTCCCTGGAGGCGCTGCACAAGGCCCGCTTGACGACTCTGGAGGATCAGCCGGCCCCCGACACGGCCCCCGATCCGCTGCGCGGCGCGGGCGCCCCCGACGACCCCTTCATCATCGATCGCCTGCCCTTCACCCATGCGGCCAGCACCGGCGCCTCGATCCACCAGAACCTCGACGCCTACCCCGGCTGCGACAACGGCCAGGACGAGTCTGGCCCCGAGCTGACCTACCGGCTCGACCTCGACGCCGACACCGACGTCCGGATGATCGTCCTGGATCGCGGCGAGGTCGACGTCGACATCCACCTGCTGGGACCTGAGGGTGATCCGACGAGCTGCGTGGCCCGCAATGACAAGGTCATCGAGCGGCGGCTGGCCGCCGGCACCTGGATCATCAGCCTCGACACCTTCGTCTCCGGCAATGGCACCGCCTACCCCGGCGACTACCTCTTCATCGTCGTCCAGCCCTGACCAGCGAGGCGCGCCATGTGGAGCCTGCTCGGTGTCATGCTCGTCCCCCTCGTCGTGGGCGCCGCCGTCTTCTTGCGCGCGCGGCAGGTCGCCACAAAATGGCGCCAGATCACCTGGCGGGAGCTGCTCATCATGGAGGTGATCGCCCTGGTCATCGCCGCCATGGGCTTTTTCTTCATCAAGGAGAAGGGGTTGTGGGACACCGAGCACTGGAACGGGCGGATCTCCTCGAAGATCAGCGGCTCGGAGTCCTGCTGCCACTGCACCGAGACCTGCAGCACCTGCACCGACAGCGAGGGCAGGACCTCCTCGTGCAACTGCATCGAGATCTGCAGTCACAGCCAGGACTACTACTGGGGTCTCAAGCTGACCACCGGCGACACGATCATGATCGAGGACTGCGTCTCGAGCCAGTATGGCGTCCCGCCGATCTGGATCATGGCCAAGGAGGGCGAGCCCGCCTCGGCCGAGCGCGAGTTCAAGAACTACCTCAAGGCCGACCCCGAGAACCTCAAGATGCCCCCTGCGCCCGTGGCGTGGGTCAAGGAGGTGCCTGACTTTCCCCGCATCTACAACCACTACAAGGTCACCAAGGTCGTCGCCCACGGCGTCGACGTCCCCGAAGCCTGGGACGCGGGGCTGCGCGAGATCAACGCCGACCTGGGGGCCGCCAAGCAGGTCGACGTCACGCTGGTGGCCACGCGCCGCGACGACCCGCGCTGGGCCGACGCGGTGCGCCGCAAGTGGCTCTACGGCCCCAAGAATGCGCTCATCATCGTGGTCGGGGTGCCCGACGAGGCCCACATCGCCTGGGTCCGCGCCGTGTCCATCTCCGAGGTGGAGGTCATCTCCGAGCTGCTCGGCCAGAAGCTCGTCGGGCTGCGGCTGGACCAGCACGAGGCGGGCCTGACGGCCATCCGCGACGTCGTCCGGGGCGAGTTCCAGCGCACCCCCATGGCCGACTTCAAGGCCATGGCCAGCGCCGCCGAGCCGCCCTGGCCGTGGCTGCTGGCCCTCCACCTCGTCATGGCCCTGATCACGGGGATGCTGGGCCACTGGGTGTGGAAGTGGGACGTGGCCTGAGCCCCGACGAGGGCCGCGAGCTGCCGCGAAGATCGCGCCTGGCGGCTCCCGATCGCGCCCTCGATGCGCCACGGGCTCAACGCCGGCTTCGACGCGCAAGGAATTGTCCCTGGCCGCGGTTGTGCTACAACCACGGCGAGACACCGCAACCCACCGCGAGGCGCCGCATGTCAACCCCCCTCAAGCGACTCTCCCTGATGGCCCCCCTCTTGACCCTCTGCGTCGCGCTGATCGCGATCGCGCCGCGCACAGGCGCGGCCCAGGAGGGCAACGCGAGCGGCTCGGCGCCCAAGGCCGCAGGGGACACCCAGGCCGACAAGGACACGGCCGCCAAGGACACGGCCGACAAGGACAAGGCCGACAAGGACAAGGCCGCCAGGAAGTCCGACAAGAAGAAGGACGCCGCCAAGGCCGCCGACAAGGCCAAGGCCGCCGATGAGGCGGCCCCCCTGACCGACGACGAGCTCGACCAGCAGATCCTTGAGCAGCTCAAGGCCCTCGGCTACACCGAGTAGGCGCCCGCCGCGCCCCACGCTCCTCGCACCGCCCCGTTGGGGCGGGCTCGTCGGGTGGGGCTAGAATCTCAGGGTGGGCTGCGCCCTGTCGGTCGCAGGCCCGCGCACGGCCCCAGGTCGACACAAGGGGCAGCAAAACCCCCAATCCACAGGCCCACTTCGACGCGGTGATCCGCCCCTGCGATCTGCTGTCACCCTTGCGCCGGCCTGCGCCCATCGGGCGCAGCCCCCCCGCGCATCCAAGCCCCACCCGACGAGCCCGTCCCCGCAGGGGGCGGTGCGAGGAGCGTGGGGCGAGGCTGGCGGGTCGCAGGATCGGCCCCGCGACTCTGGGCGGGCGACCTTCACAAATACCCTGGACACCTCTCGGCGGCAGGTCTACGATTGCGCCTGGACCGCCCAAGGAGGTGAAGACATGCCTTTTGACTGGATGAACGCCCATATCCCCGAGCGACCCGCCAGGGGCCGGGAGATGTTCCTCAAGGCCATCGAGGAGCGCGCCGTCCTCCTCTTCGGCCTGCGCTACCCCCAGGCCGAGGCCGTCACGCGGATACAGGACAACCTGCGCTGGGAGTTCGACAGCGACATCGCCTCGACGCCCCTGCCCGACTTCTACGATCAAGTCCCCGAGATCGTCGCCCGCGCCTACAAACGAAAATCCTGATTATATCCAACAGCTTGCCCGACGACGCGCCTTCGGCGCTGGCCAGCGGCTCCGCCGCCGCGCCCGCCGCCGTGCGCTCGACCCAGCCCTTCACCTCGCGCTTCTCTGTGTGGTCGACTTGCCACGCTGGGGTCACCTGACCCCGAGCGCCGCGCTCAAGCCGCCCCGTCGTCCGCGCGCCCTCTGCCGCCGCGCTTCACCGACGCCGACAGGGCGGTGATCGGCGCCCAGGCCCCGCGCGCTGGCGCAATCGTTGCTTTGGTGAGATCATGGCGAAGCACGCGCGCTCCTGGGAGAGAGGATTGCCACCTACCCCTCCCCCTGGTTGGCGGCGCGAAGCACGCGCGCTCCTGGGAGAGAGGCCATGACGAAGAACCAACGACCGACGCTCCGAACGCTGGCGGGCTTGACCGCGCTGTTGGCGCTCTGGGCGCCGGGTTGCGCCGATCCGCCGCCGCCCGCGTTGAGCGACGGCTTCGTCCAGACGGAGGGGCCCGAGCCCGCCCGGGTCGAGGAGGGAGGCCGAGCCCTTGAGGTCACCTCCCCATTGCCCGGCGCCCTGATCAAGACGCCCATCGTGCAGCTTCAGGGCCGCGCGGAGGGGATGACCGAGGTGCGCGTCGACGGGCAGCTCGTCGCGGTGGAGCGCGGCGCCTTCGCGGCCTCCGTGCAGCCCGGCGAGGGGCCTCATACGATCCTGGTCCAGGGCGCGGGCGAGGGTGAGGGGCTGTCGGTGGAGCTGCCCGTGGTGGTGGACCTGAAGGCGCCGGTGTTGACGGTCACCGAGCCGGCGCGGGGGCGCTTCGCGGTGGCGGGCCGGGACGACAGGATCGCGGTGCGGGGTCATGTCAGCGACGCGGGCGCGGGCGTCGAGCGGGTGGAGATCAACGGGCACGCGGTGTCGGTGGCCGCCGACGGCAGCTTCAGGGTGACGGTGACGCCCGCCGAGGGGGTCAACACTGTGAGCGTGGCGGCGGTGGATCGCGCCGATCGGCGCAGCGAGGCGCTGCGCGGGGTCCTCTACGGGGACTTTGCGCCCTACGAGCGGCCGACGAGCGACGGCATCACGGGTCGCGTTGATCGCAGCGCCTTCCCCGTCGTCGAGGAGGCCATGCTCGACATGCTGGAGGGGGGGCTGATCGACGATCTGCTGGCCGCCAACATGCCCCAGAGCGACCAGATCCGGATTACGGGCGTGGACTGGGGGCGGGCCGACATCGAGCTGACCCCCATGGACGGCTTCCTCAGGGCGCGGGTGCGGATCTACGATCTGACCATCGGCGTCCGGGTGACCCAGAGCGTCGTGGTGACGACCATCACCCTGAACGGCTCCGTCAGCGCCGACCCTGCCGAGATCATCGCCGACATCGCCGTCGCCCCCACGCCCTCAGGCAGCGTCTCGGCCCGCGTCCGGGGGGTGGAGATCGCGCTGCACGGCTTTGACATCAGCGTCGACGGCATCCTGGACTGGCTGGCCTGGGCGGTCGAGGATCTGGTGCGCGGCTACGCCGAGAGCACCCTCGTCGACCTCATCGGCGACGTCGTGCTGGCCGAGCTCTTTGATCCCTCGCTGCTCCACCGCGAGCTGGTCCTGCTCGGCCGCACCCTGCCCTTCGACCTCAAGCTCACCAGGCTGTCCGTCGATCGAGGCGGGATGAGCTTCGCCGCCGACGCCGACATGCCGCTCGCGCCCGCCTCGGGCACGCCCAGCTCCCCCGGCGTCCTGGTCCGCGACACCGGATCGCCCCAGGCGGACCCCGAGCGCATGGTCCGCCTGGAGCTGGCCGCCGACTTCCTCAACAAGATATTGGCCAAGGCGTGGCGCGGCGGGCTGCTCAATTTGAACGTCAAAGATCTCATCGGCGATGGCGGCGCCCTGCCCGTGGACCTCAACGCCGGATCGATGGCGCTGCTGGTCGGGAGGGAGCTGCGCGATCACGCCCAGGCCGACACCCCCGTGTCGATCAAGCTCCGGCCGCTGCTGCCGCCCGTGGCCACCGTCCAGCCCGGCGCCGGGCGGGAGCTGAAGGTCGAGATCGCCGACATGATGATGGACTTTGCCCTGGAGCCCCCCGGCGGGCCTGCCATCCCGTGGGCCAGCGTCGCGGTGACCCTGACCCTGGACGTCGGCGTGACGCTGGTCAACGGCTCCTTCTCCTTCTCCTTCGACGTCAAGGCCCGCGCCGATCTGGACAACGAGCCCCTCTTTGACATCGAGGACGTCAACCTGGAGGGCGTCGTCGTCGGGCTCCTCGAAGGGCTCCCCGGCATCCTGGGCGACGCCGGCCTCGACGGGCTCTTTGACCTGGGGCAGATCGAGATCCTGGGCGTCCAGATGACGAACGCCGCCATCGACAGCGAGGGCGACTACCTCACCTTCGAGGTGGATCTGCGGGCGCCCTGAGGGCCTCGATGGCCTCGGGGGTGCACTCGGGTGGCGCGGTGACCGGGTTGCAGCGCGCGGGCGCGCCGCCCGGGACCTCGGCGACGTAATCGAAGCCCTCCACCGGGGCGGGGAAGTCGCTGGAGAGGAAGTTCGCGCCCGCCTCCAGCGAGCCCTGAAGGCTGGCCTCGGCCTCCTCGACCCCCTCTCCGGCCCCGTCGATGTTGCTCGTGACCAGGAAGCCGGCCCGCAGCAGGCTCTGGACCCGGTCGCGCCCGCCGACGGCGTCGTTGATCTTGAACATGGCCGCGTGAGGGTCCTGGGGAGAGCTGGCGTTGGCGAACATGGCGCGGCCCTGGAGCGCCGGGCGCCCCTCCTTGTAGGCCGCCAGGTGCTCCCCGTCGTCGAGCATGGCGAAGATGATCCGCCCCCGGACGCGCCCCAGCGTCGGCCAGCCGCCCTCGGCGGCGATGGCCTCGGGCAGCGCGTCGAAGTCGCCGCGCAGGTCGTCGGGCTCAAAGCGCTTGCTCGCGGGGATGGCCGCGCGGATCTCCGCGTCGAGCTGGTCGAAGTGGCCGTCGAGGACGTCGTAGCCGAGCACGTCGGGGTTGTCCACGAGGCGCTCGACGTCGTCCTTGGGCTCGACCCAGACGACGACGGGCATGTGGCCGGGGTGTGCGTCGGACCAGGCCACGATGATCTCCAGGCAGGCGATGAGGCGCTGGCAGGTGGTCTGGGCGTCGATGCCGGGCAGGTGGAGGACCTCGAAGTGCCCCTCGACGCTGAAGTGGACGTCGAGTTCGAACTGGCGCACCCCCTGCTCCTCAAGCTGGACGTCCAGCGGCGCGTGGCTGTAGGCGTGGCTCGCGTCCACGACGCGCTCGGGCTCGACGTGGTAGCTGTTGTGGGTGCCCTTGACCTGGACGTGGTGCAGGCGCAAGACCCCATCGAGCGGGTAGGGGTCAGGCTGCGGCCCGGCCTCCTCGCCGCAAGCCCCAAGCAGCGCGGTCAGCGCTGCGGCGAACATCCAGGCGCGCGCGGCGGTCATCACGACAAGCTCCT
This sequence comes from Pseudomonadota bacterium, assembly GCA_005804885.1. Lineage (GTDB taxonomy): Bacteria > Myxococcota_A > Bradymonadia > Bradymonadales > SYOX01. The sequence continues at coordinate 25,600 of SYOX01000277.1, read as the reverse complement.
CCGTCCCTGATCCCTGCCCGGCCCCATGCTGAGGGGCGAGGTCGGGCATGTCAACGGAGCGCGGTCGCGAGGCCGCCCCGGGCGCGAGACCGAGGCGGCCCGCTCGTGGCCTGTGGGGCGTGGTGGGATGAGGGGCCTGGTGCGTCGGGACCTTCACTGAGCGAACCTGAGCGCGGGCGCGAGGCGGGCCTGCCGCCTGGGCGCCCTCCCGCTGCCCTGCTCAAGATGCCACCGAGACAAGCTGCTCAGAACCGATGAGGGCCGGTTTCCTTGATCATCCGCGGCAAACGCGAGGCCCCGGTTGCAATCGGTGTCGTCGCGCGCTATATTGCATCCACGCTGTAAATATACAGCCACACAGAACGTCCGGCGGGCCAAATCAAGGGGACTGGGCACGAGAGGGTTTTGACGGGAGGGCTTGCTGGCCCTATGCTCGGGCTTGAGGAACAACAAGATCCAAACATGGAACACACGGGCACGCTCAGGCGCCAACATTCAAGAGGAAGGCAGAGAGTCATGAACAGAGCTTGTTTGAACTTCGCGCGCCTGGCCGCGGTCATCCTCGTGATGACCGTGGCGGGGCAGGCCTTTGCGGCCAACATCCTGGTCTTCGGCGACAGGGATGAGCGCAATACGCTGACCGTGGATCTGCGGTCGCTCGGTCACACGGTGACCAACGTGACGACATTGCCGAACAACATCAACGCCTTCGACACCGTCTGGCACGTCGGGGCCTTCACGGCGATCACGCCGGCCGAGCAGACGCGCCTGGCCGACTTCATGGCGACGGGCAAGGGGGTCCACCTGACGGGGGAGCGCCTCTGCTGCGAGACGCTCAACGACTCCATCGAGATCTTCGTCAACCGCGTCGTGGTCGGCGGGGGAATCCGGGTCGGTGACCAGGGCGACGCGAACGGCAACACCCACGCGGTCAACCCCACGGCCGTGGGTGGCATCCAGAACACGCCCAACCTCGTGACGACCTGGACGCCGTCGACCTCGGGCCAGATGCGCAACCTGCAGGCCAACAACATCTTGACGCGCGACGGTTCGAACAACCCGACGGGGGCGGTCTTCGATGAGGCCATCCTGGCGGGCCGCGTGGGTCGCCTGACGGTGTTGATGGACGTCAACTGGTTCAACAACGGCAACCGTATCAACTTCATCCAGAACATCCAGGTCTTCCTGGAGAGCGGCGGCGGCGTCGACACGGACGGCGACGGCCTCAACGATCCGGTCGACCCGGACGACGACAACGACGGCGTGGCCGACGGAAGCGATCCGAGCTCGCTGAACCCGGACATCTGCGGCGATCGCGACCGCGACAGCTGCGAGGACTGCGTCGTCGGCACCGACAACTTCGGCCCCCAGTCGGACAGCCTGCTGGACAACGACGGCGCCGATCAGGACGGAGACGGGCTGTGCGACGCTGGCGACGGTGACGTGGATGGGGATGGGGTGGTCAACGATGGGGACAACTGCGCCTTGATCCCGAACAGTGATCAGGCCGACAACGACAGCGACCGCCTCGGCGACGTGTGCGACCCGGATGACGACAACGACGGCGTCCTCGACGGCCAGGACAACTGCCAGTTCGTCGTCAACGCCAACCAGGCAGACCTCGACCGCGACGGCCTCGGCGACGCTTGCGACGGCGACGTCGACGGCGACGAGATCGCCAACGGGGAGGACAACTGCCCCGTGGACGCCAACACCGATCAGATCGACACCGACGGCGACGGCGACGGCGACGTGTGCGATGACGACGACGACGACGACGGCATCCCGGACAGCAACGACAACTGCCGCCTGACCCCCAACCGCGACCAGCTCGACGCTGATCGGGACGGCCTCGGCGACGTGTGCGACAACGACCGGGACGGCGACGGCGTCGGCGACATCGAGGACAACTGCCCCAACGACGCCAACGCCGACCAGCTCAACTCCGACGGCGACCTGCTCGGCAACGTGTGTGACCCGGACGACGACAACGACTCGCTCCCCGACGGGAGCGACAACTGCCCGATCAACGTCAACCCCGGCCAGGAGGATCTGGATCGCGACGCCCTCGGCGACGCGTGCGACCCGGACGACGACAACGACACCATCCTCGACGTCAACGACAACTGCCCGCGCAATGTCAACCGCGACCAGCTCGACACCGACCGCGACCGCGCCGGCGACGTGTGCGACCCGGACGACGACAACGACGGCGTGCTGGACGGGCAGGACAACTGCCGCGTGATCCCCAACACCGATCAGGCCAACAACGACCGCGACAACCTCGGGGACGCGTGCGACCCGGACGACGACAACGACACGATCCTTGACGTCAACGACAACTGCCGCGTGGTGGCCAACCTCGATCAGGCCGATCTGGACCGGGACGGCCTCGGGGACCTCTGCGACGGCGACCTCGACGGCGACTTCATCCCCAACGACGTCGACAACTGCCCGCTGGACCGCAACACCGATCAGGCCAACAACGACCGCGACAACCTCGGCGACGTCTGTGACCCGGATGACGACAACGACGGCATCCTTGACGGTGCCGACAACTGCCGCCTGGTCGCCAACCTCGATCAGCTCGACAACGAGCGCGACGGCCTCGGGGACGCCTGCGACATCGACGACGACGACGACGGCGTCCTGGACGTCGCCGACAACTGCCAGTTCGTCTCCAACCTGCTCCAGACCAACAACGACAGCGACGAGCTGGGCGACGTCTGCGACGACAACGACGACAACGACGACCACCTCGACGTCGACGACAACTGCCCGCTCGACGTCAACGACGACCAGGCCGATCTGGACGTCGACGGCGAGGGCGACGTCTGCGACGACGACGACGACAACGACGGGGTGACGGACGTCGCCGACAACTGCCCCCGGCTCGCCAACGCCAACCAGGCCGACAATGACGACGACGGCCTCGGCAATGCCTGCGACGACGACGACGACGGCGACGGCGTCGACGACGACGAGGACAACTGCCAGCTGACCCCCAACGCGGATCAGGACGACACCGACGGCGACAACATCGGCGACGCCTGTGAGGACGACACCGACGGCGACGGCGTCGCGGATCTGCTGGACAACTGCCCGCTTGACGCCAACGAGGACCAGGCCGATCTGGACGGCGACAACCTCGGCGACGTGTGCGACCCGGACGACGACAACGACGGCGTCGTGGACATCGCCGACAACTGCCCCCAGATCGCCAACCGCGATCAGCTCGACGTGGACGAGGACGACCTCGGCAATGCCTGCGACGAGGACGACGACGGCGACAACGTCGAGGACGAGGCCGACAACTGCCCGCTTGACGCCAACGAGGACCAGCTCGACACGGATCTCGACGACATCGGGGACGCCTGCGACGACGACGACGACGACGACGGCGTAGAGGACGAGGCCGACAACTGCGCCCTGATCCCCAACTTTGATCAGGCCAACAACGATCAGGATCGGCTCGGGGACGCCTGCGACGACGACGACGACAACGACAGCGTCGACGACGCCTCCGACAACTGCCAGTTCGTCGCCAACGCCGACCAGCTCGACGTTGACGAGGACGGCATCGGCGACATCTGCGAGGACGATCTGGACGGCGACGGGATCCTCGACGGCGACGACAACTGCCCCGAGAGCCCCAACGGCGATCAGGCCGACAACGACGAGGACGGCGAGGGCGACGTGTGCGACATCGACGACGACAACGACGGCGTCGTCGACGAGTCCGACAACTGCGTCCTGACGCCCAACCTGCTGCAGACCGACACCGACGAGGACGGGGCCGGCGACGCCTGCGACGACGACAACGACAACGACACCATCGCGAACGACGAGGACAACTGCCCGCTGGACGCCAACATGGACCAGCTCGACCTCGACGAGGACGGCCTCGGCGACGTCTGCGACGAGGACGACGACGGCGACGAGATCCTCGATGAGGCCGACAACTGCCCGAGCGACGCCAACGCCGATCAGGCCGACCTGGACGGCGACGGCGCCGGGGACGTCTGCGACGACGACGACGACGGCGACTCCGTCTCCGACGAGGAGGACAACTGCCCCGCGATCCCGAACCTGGATCAGACCGACAGCGACGAGGACGGCCTCGGCGACGCCTGTGACAGCGACGCCGACGGCGACGACATCGAGGACACCGAGGACAACTGCCCCGTGGACGCCAACACCGACCAGGCCGACGCGGACGAGGACGGCCTCGGCGACGTCTGCGACGACGACACCGTCCTTGACGGCGACGACGACGGCGTCCGCGACGAGGAGGACAACTGCCCCGAGGACGCCAACGCCGATCAGGTGGACGACGACGAGGACGGCCAGGGCGACGTCTGCGACGACACGCCGCTGGCCGAGATCGACGGCATCGTCGCCGGCAGCTCCTGCGCTTGCGCCACCCCCGCCACCCCCGAGCGCGGCCTGCCGACCGGCCCGGCCCTGCTCGCCCTGCTGCTCGGCGCCCTCTTCATCCGCCGACGCCGCGCCTGATCGCCCCCGCGCTTCGAGGTGCCTGACGGCGCCTCGGAGCGCCGCGCCTGATCGTCGCCGCGCTCTGGGGTGCCAGACGGCGCCTTGGAGCGCGGAGCGGCCACCCGAGCGTCAGCTCGCCCGTGATGCCCAGCCGTCGCTCTGGGCGACGCCCTCCGCACCCCCAGCTCTCCCACGCGCAACCATTCCCCCCCCCTTGCTCGTCGTGGTCGGCCTCGACGTCATCGACACCCAAGCTCTCCGAAGCACTGATCTGGTCGATCCCGATGAACACGAGGCGCAGACGATTTCGGTCCCAGTTGAGCCTGACCGCTGAGATCCATCATTGAGCCCCTTGTCATCGAGATCGAGCAGGGGGTGAATGGCTACGCCCGCGCCCGCGCCCACGGCGCCCAGATCCGACCGGATCAAGAGGCCAGACGGCGTCGGCGGCGAGATCCACACCTTCGGTCATCCATGTGAAGGGGCTCGGAGGGAGCGCACGTCGAGCCCGACGACCTCGTCGACCATTAAAAACCAATAAATACGATGGCTTGCGATGAAATCGCCCAGATCGGGCGCGCCCTCTGTGCCCGGCTCGCGATCAGCGCGGGGTGTCGGGGGCGAGGGCTGCGGGGGAGGCCGGGGAGGCGGCGCCGAGCAGGACGCGGTCGCCTTCGGAGAGGCCTTCGAGGACCTCGGCCATGACGGTGGAGCTGCGGCCGAGCTTGACGGGCTTGCGCTGGCCGGACTCCAGCGTGACGAAGGACTGGCCGGCCTCGTCGGTGACGGCGGCCAGGGGGACGAGCAGCGCCGCCTCGGACAGGACGATCTCGACGTCGACGCGCGCGGTGCCGCCGGGCCGCAGCACCTCGGGGGCCTCTTCGAGCTTGAGGACGACCCGGATCTCCTTGAGGTTGTTCTCGGGCAGCTCGGTGCCGAGGCGCTCGTTGCGGGTGGTGGCGAAGTCGTCCCTGGCCGAGACGGTGGCCTTCAGGCGCATGTCCGGGGAGGCCGAGGGGGTCAAGGTGGCCTGGGCGCCGATCTCCAGCAGCGAGGCGTCGCGCTGGCGGACGAAGATCTCGGCCTCGTAGGCGCTCAGGTCGGGGATCTCCAGGAGCTTGTCGCCGGGGCGGCAGACCGAGCCGACGGCGACCTTGCCCCGGACCCAGTTCAGGCGCGTGTAGGGGCCATAGAGCATGCCCTCGGCCGGGGCCTTGACCTCCATGTTGGTCAGGTGGGCCCGCTTCTCCTCGACCTTGCGGCGGGCCGCGTCCACGCGCAGGCGCTTGATCTCCAGCGCCGTGGTCCGCTTCTGGGTGAAGGCCCGGAGCGCCCTTGAGGCCAGGTCCAGCTCGATCTTCGCCTTGGAGACGTCCAGGCGATACTTGTCCAGATCCAGGCGCGAGATGAGGTTGACGCCCTCGACGACGAAGAGCTCCGCGCGCTCGACGGCCATCTGCTTGCGCTTGACGTCCAGCTCAAGGCGGACGCGCTCCTGCTCCAGATCGTAGGTGGTCTTCTGGAGTTCGGCCTCGGTGACGTCCAGCTCGGTCTGATCGCTCCTGAGGTTGTCTTCGAGCGGCCCCTTGGCGAAGGTCAGCACGACGTCGTCCTTCTTGACCCGGGTGCCGTCGGGCAGGACCGTCTCGACGGTGAGGTACTCGACGCCGCTGAGCTCGGGGGCGTGGATGGCCTGGCTGCTGGCCGCCTTGAGCTCGCCGAAGAAGCTGCTGGCGTAGACCAGGGGGCCGCGGGCGACCGCCACGGCGGGCCGAGGGATCTCGGCGGCGTCCTCCTGCGGCGAGCACGCGCCGAGGAGCGCGGCGAGCACGGCGAGGGCGCTTATTGTTGATTTCATGAGTATTATCATGGAGTTATTCGCCACGAAGGGCCTCGATGGGGTCGACGTTGGCGGCGCGCATCGCGGGCACGAGGCCGAAGACCGCGCCGGTCAGCAGCGAGATCCCGAAGGAGAGCAGCATGGACTCCCAGGCGAAGGCGAAGGGGATGTCGACGGCCCAGGCCACGAGGGCGCCGACGAGCAGGCCCATCAGCAGGCCGAGCAGGCCGCCGACGACGCAGATCAGGACGGCTTCGAGCAGGAACTGGTTGCGGATGTCGCGCTTGCGGGCGCCGATGGCCCTCCGAAGGCCGATCTCGCCGATGCGCTCCATGATGTTGGCCAGCATGATGTTCATGATCCCGATGCCGCCGACGATGAGCGAGATGGCCGCGATGGAGATCAGCACGAGGTTCAGGACCGTCTGGGCGGCCTTGCGCTGCTGGAGGACCTCCTCGGGGGAGACGACCTCGAAGTCGGTCACGCCGCCGTGGAGCTGTGTCAGGATGGGCTCCAGGGTGCGCTTGAGGGCCAGGGTCTGCTCGGTGGAGCCGACCTTGAGCGAGATCAGGTCCAGCTCGCCGTAGGCCGGCGCCGGGGCCAGCTCCTGAAGGGCGGTCTCGTGGGGGATCAGGACGGCGCGGTTGTAGACCTGGGGGTCAAAGGGCAGCTCGTCGCCGACCGCGCGCTGGCCCGACAGGACGCCGACGACCTCGAAGAAGGCGTAATCGAGCCGGAAGCGCTGGCCGAGGGCGCCGTCGGGGAAGACCTCCCGGGCCAGCTCGGCGCCGAGGACCGCCGAGCGCATGTTCTGGCGGTGGTCCTCGGCTCTGAGCGGGCGGCCCTGGTCCACGCGCAGGTTGTGGACCTCGAAGAGCCCCGGGCTGACGGCCATGACGTGGAGATCGTGAGGCGCGACGGGCAGATCGGTGACCTTGAGCGGGTGGCGGGCTCTCCACGCCGCCGCGCTGACCTCGGGCAGGGCCTCTCGGATGGCGGCCACGTCGGCGCGGTTGAGGCCGACGCTGTCGGTGATGACGTCGGCCAGGTTGCCCTTCTCCACCGGCCGGGCCTTGACGTGGGTGGTCGTGGCCCCCATCGCCTCGATGGCCTGGAGGATCTCGCGTTGGGCGCCCTCGCCGACCGAGACCATGGCCACCACGGAGCCGACGCCGAAGACGATCCCGAGCAGCGTCAGCATGGTGCGCAGCGGGTTGGTCCGGAACTGGGACAGGCTGCGGCGTATGGACGTGAGGATCGCCAGCATCAGGGCAACACCTTGACTTCGAGCCCCGCCTTCATGTCCGTCGCGTCGCCCTCGAAGCGCGCCCGGACGACGAAGGCCTTCTCGCGAGCCGCCGGCAGCTCCTCGTTGTCCCTCAAGAAGCCGATCTCCTGGGGGAAGTCGTCGACCCGCTCGACGACGGCCTCGACCTCGGCGCCGGAGACCGGCGAGAGGACCTTGACCCGGCCGCCGACCTTGATCTCGACGCGGCGGCGCTCGGGCACGAAGAACTCCACCGAGACGCTCGCGTCCCGGGCCAGCGAGGCGAACTCGTAGCCCGAGGGCATCCCGTCGCCCTTCTCCACCTTGCGGCGCTGTCGGCTCATGAAGCCGTAGCGCAGCACCCCGTCGTGGGGCGCGACGACCTTGAAGCGCTGCTCGATGTTGGCGAAGCGCTCCATCTCGGCCTCGGCCCGCACGACCGAGATGTCCATGAAGCGCGCCTCGGCGCCGCCGCGCTGGGCCTGGACGGCGATCAGCCGCCGGGTCGCGTCGACCTCGAAGTCCGCCTGGCGGTGGGTGATCCGGGCCAGCGACGCGGCGCGCTCGGAGACGGCGCCCTCCTTGAGGGTGTCGAGCTCGGCCTGCTCGGCGTCCAGCTCAAGGCGCCCGAGGTCGGTGCGCAGCTGCTCGATCTCCTGGCGCATCTTCAGGGCGCCCTCGGCCTGCTCGGCCCTGGCCTTGTCGATCTCGTCCTGGACGCCCGGGCGCGCGCGGGTGCCGTTGAACTCGAAGCGCGCCACGACCTCCCCGGCCTTGAAGGCCTTGCCCTCGGCGCCGATGTCCGACAGCTTGGTCCAGCTCGACGACGAGGACCAGCTGCGCAGCTTGAAGGCGTTCTCGGGCGCGCGCAGCGGCGTCGCGCTCGTCGGCACGATCCGCCCGTCGAAGCCGCGCACCGCGAGCCTGGGGGCCTCCTGCGCCTCGCCAGCGGGCGGCTCGCCGTCGGCCTGAGAGGCCGAGGCCGAGTCGTCGCAGGCCGACAGCGCCGGCAAGGCCAGCAGCCCCAGCAGCCCGACGAGGGCAGGCAGACCAGGCCAGCGGGGCCGGAGCCGGGTGGGTCGGCCGTCGAGCCAGCGCCTGAGGATCATCGGTCCTCCGCGACGCGGCCGTCGACGACGACGACGCAGCGCCCGGCTTCCTGGCCGATGGCGTCGTCGTGGGTGACCATGATGAGCGTCACGCCCGTCTCGTCCTGGAGCTCGGCGAAGAGGTCGAGGATCTTGCGGCGGGCCGAGGAGTCGAGGTTGCCCGTGGGCTCGTCGGCCCGGATCAGCCGGGGCTGGTCGGACCGCGCGCGCGCCCCGGCCCCCCGCTGCCGCTCGCCGCCGGAGAGCTTGGCGGGCAGGTGATCGAGCCTGTGACCCAGGCCGACGCGCTCAAGCAGGCCCACGGCGCGCTCCCGGCGGGCGGCGGGCGAGACGCCCTGATACTCCATGGGCAGCTCCACGTTCTCGACGACGCTCAGGTTGCGCAGCAGGTGGAAGGACTGAAACACGAATCCTATCGTGCGGCCTCGGATCGAGGAGAGCGCGTCGTCGTCCAGCGAGGCCACGTCGCACCCGTCCAGAATGTAGCGCCCCGAGGTCGGCCGATCCAGGCAGCCGATGATGTTCATCAGCGTCGACTTGCCCGCGCCGCTGCGGCCCATGATCGCGACGTACTCCTTGGGGTGGATGGTCAGGTCGATGCCGCGCAGCACCGGCACCTCGACGTCGCCGGCCTGGTAGGCGCGCGTGAGCGCCTCGATCTTGATCAGCGGCTCCATCAGCGCACCTCGACGCCGTGGTCGCGGTGCAGAGTGCCCTGCGCGCGCGCCAGCCTGCTGCGGGTCACCAGCCACTCGACCCTGACCCGGCGGGCGGCGATCAGCGCCCCGTCCAGATCGCGCTGGAAGCGCACGACCTCGTCCAGCGTCGAGATGCCGCTCTTGTAGCGATCCACCTGGGCTTCGAGCTTGAGGCTGGCCAGCTCCACGCGCCGCTGACCCAGCGCGACGCGCTCGGCCTGCGCCTCAAGGCGCACCAGCAGCTCCTGGACCTCGAAGCGCAGCCGGGCCTCGTCGTCCTTGAGCGCGATCAGCGCCCTGCGCCGCTCGATCCTGGAGCGGGCGAGGCCAGCATCCGTCGCGCCGTCCAGGAGCGGCACCTCGAAGCGCAGGCCCACGCGGACCTCGGGGCCCTCGGCCGAGGCCGCAGAGGCCAGGGCGTCGGCCAGCCCCTCCCCCGCCCCGTTGAGGATCAGGCTGGCGTCAAGGTCCAGCAGCGGCAAGGCCTGGTTCTCGTCGAAGAGGAGCCGCACCTGGGCCTGCTCGGCGCTCAGGCGGCTGGCCTCCAGGGCGGGGTTCTGCGCCAGGGCCGCCGCCGCGGCCTCGTCGGCGCCCGGCAGCGAGAGCGCGGCGCCGTCGAGGTCGTCGACGGCCAGGAGCGCCTCGCCGGGCTCCCGCTGGAGCAGCCGCAGGAGGCGAGCGCGGGCCAGGGTCAGCGCCTCGGTCGAGCGCACGACCTGCTCCTGGAAGATGACGACGTTCTCCTCGACGATGTGGACGTCGGCCTCGGCCAGCAGGCCGCGCGCGATGTTCTGGCGCGTGTCGTCGAACTGCGCCTCGGCCCGCTTGAGCGAGCGCCGCCGGCCCTCCAGATCCGCCTGGGCGAAGGCCAGCTCCCAGTAGGCCTCCTCCACGTCGACGAGCAGCGCGTTGAGCCCGTCTCGGAAGCGCTGGCGCTGGATCTCGGCCCCGAGGTCCGCCTCCAGCGCCGGGGCCCATGCCCCCGCCCGCCAGCCGCCGCGCAAGAGGCTCTGGGCCGCCGTCACGAAGAGCGAGGCGCCGTGCGGCGACAGCGCGCCTCCCAGCGGCGCGCTGGCCCGCCCCCCCGCGCTTATCGCCGACCCCCACGGCGTCCCCCACCGCACCTGCGCCTCAAGATCGAGCCCGCCGCGATCCGGGAGGCTGCCGATGGCGGCCCTGTCAAAGGCGTCCGCGTCGATCACGAGCACGGGGGTGTAAGGGGCGCGCGCCTGTCCGGCGGCCTCGACGGCGGCGTCGCGGTCCAACTCCTCCAGCAATATCGAATAGTTGCGCTCGGCGGCCTCGCGCATCGCGCTCGAGAGCGTCAGCCCCTCGCGCGCCGGCGCGGGGGCCGCCTCGACGGGCTCGGACGCGCCCGCCGCGCTCGCCCACGACGCCAGGAGCGACGCGGCGCAGACGGCCAGAGCGACCTTCGACAGAGTTTGAACCACCTTGAAGCTCCCTCACCGAGGGGCCAGGACCCCACCTCGGGCGCTGGTATAGTCGCCCCGCAGGGCGATATCAACCCGCGACCCCGCCTCCCTCTTCCGCAGCCCGGCCTTCGGTGACCCAACCCCTGGCCACACGATCGGAACCTCGCGCGCGCTCGCCAATTGAAGACGGCGCCAAAGTCGCGCGCGCTCTCCAATTGAAGACGGCGCCAAAGCGTGTCAGGCTATCCCCGTGGACCTGACACACCACCCGGAAGGAAGCGATGCTCCATCGAATCATAGCCCCCAGCCTCACGGCGATCGCGCTCATCTGCCTGTCCGCGCTCCCGGCCTGCCTTGAAGACACGCCCGGCTGCCGCACGGATCTCGACTGCCGCGGCGAGCGCATCTGCGTCGAGGGCGCCTGCGTCGACCCGCTGGCGCAAGGCGAGCCCGAGCCGTCCCCCGACCCGACCCCCGAGCCCGAAGTCCCAGACGCCGCCGAGCCCGAGCCCCTCGACGTCGCCGAGCCCGAAGCCCCCGACGCCGCCGAGCCCGAGCCCCCCGACGCCTCGCTGCCAGACGTCCCCGTGATCGACCCCATCCCCGTGATCGAGGTCAGCCCGGCCTCCATCGACTTCGGGGCCGTCCCCCAGGGCGCCGTCGAGGCCCGCGCCCTGCGCGTCCGCAACATCGGCGACTCGCCGCTCCAGATCAGCCGGGTCGTCCTCGGCGCCCCTCCCGACGCCGGCTTCCTCATCGAGTCGCCCCAGGAGACGCCCTTCACGCTGACGCCCGGCCAGGGGCTCGACCTCTCCGTCACCTTCTCGCCGGGGCGCCTCGGCGGCGCCGAGGTCAGCGGCGTCGTGGTCATCAACAGCGACGATCCCAACAAGCCCGAGGTCCAGATCCCCCTTCAGGGCCGAGGGGTCGCCACCCCAGGCCCTTGCGCGGCGCTCGACGCGGAGGCGCACGACTTCGGGCGCGTCGAGGTCGGCGCGTCCGTCGAGGCCGAGGTCCAGCTCGTCAACTGCGGCGATCGCGCCCTGACCGTGACGGGCTTCAGGGTCACGGGGCCGGACGACTTCCTGCGCGTCCAGGTCGGCGCGCTGACCGAGATGGACCTTGAGCCCGGCCAGTCCGCCCCGATCCGCCTCATCTACGCCCCCCAGAGCGAGGGCGCCATCGACGCGCGGCTGACTCTGGATTTCAGCGAGCCCCTCCAGGTCCAGATGACGATCACCGGCTCGGCCAGCGCCCCGGCGCCCGACTGCCCGCGAGACGACGTCCACGCCCTGGAGCCCGGCACGCTCAACTTCAACCTGTGCGCCGAGGGCGACGACTTCGACAACGCCGCCGCGCCCCCCTCCTGCGGCGTGCCCGGCTCGCAGATCGGCGGCAACGACAGGATCTTCCAGCTCGATCTGGACCGCCCCGCCCGCGTCCTGATCGACCTCAAGGACGCCGACGAGAGGGTCGCCATCGACACCGTCGTCTACGTCCGCCAGGCGTGCGACGACGAGGGATCCCAGCTCCTGTGCAGCGACGACATCCCCTGCGCGGAGTCCGACATCGACGCCGGCTGTGAGGACCCCAACGGCACCCAGGTGCGCCAATCTCGCCTGGTGGCCGACCTCGACGCGGGCTCCTGGTTCATCATCGCCGACCAGTACAGCTACAACAACTTCGCCTGCGGCGCCGTCGAGCTGATCGTCACCCTGCTGGACGAGTAGCGGCGCAGCCCCATCCCACGCTCCTGCCGCCGCCCCGCGCTCGTCGAGCCTCGCCGGGCCTTGAAGCCTTGACGGACCCAGCCCGCCTCGCGAGGCGGGCCGGCCAGCGCGGGCCTTGCCTTTGAACGACCGGAGCGCCCATACTCTCTCCATCAACCAGGGTTCCCCTGCCCGCAGGCCGTATTGCTTCGGACCTCAGGCGGCATCGACTTCGGCCAGGCTGACCCACAACCCATGAGGTCGCGATGAGACGAAGGTTGCAGGTGTGGCGATCGGCCGGCGTGGCGGTCGCGGTGGTGGCGCTGTGGTGCGCGACGGCCTCGGCCGATACGGTCGGGGGCAACTTCTCGGGCTTCCAGAAGATCGACAAGGGGGTCTTTGATCTGGGCGGCGAGACGCTGCTGCTCTTCTCCTCGACGAGCACGCCCATCCTCGACGCCGACGACGCGGAGATCGGCGAGGCGTCCGTCTCCAACCTGTCGACGACGATCGGCGTGACGCCGCGCTACTTCCTGGCCGACAACTTCGCGCTGGGCCTCAACGTCAACTTCTTCCTCAACAGCGCCTCCAACACGACCGCGCTCAACGACAAGGATCCGGTGGAGACCAGCAGCAAGGACTCAGGGGTGCTGGGCTACGCCATGGCCAATTACTACCTGCGGCTGGGAAACAGCTTCTTCTTCAAGCCGGGCGCGGGCGTCGGGGGCTTCTTCGGCAGCCGCTCCATCCCCGATCCGACGGACGACGCCAAGATCATCCAGAGCGGCCTGTCGGGCTTCGCCGCGCGCCTGGATCTGGGCTTTGTCTTCTACGCGGGCCGCAGCTTCAACCTCAAGGCCGGCCCCGACCTGATCTTCAAGGCCGGCAGCGAGACCCCGGCGGCCGAAGGCGACGAGGAGGTCAAGCCCAAGAGCTTCACCACCCTGGAGGCCGCCTTCACCATCGGGATGGGCTACAGCTTCTGAGCAGCGCGCGTTGATCGCGTCGGACAGGGCCTCTGGAGGGCGCGTCGCCTCAGAGGGGGCGCCGCAAAAGATCGAGGCCGACGAAGTGGCGCACCGCGAAAATCAGGGCGAAGAAGGCCAGATTTGAGACAATGACGGCGGTCAATGCGAGCTGAAAGCGCTCGACGCGGGTGACCCACCAGGTGACGAGAGCCTCGGCGGCGATGACGATCGCTGCGGTGCTGATCATGAAGGCGGGGGTGTCGCGCCAGATGAGCGGGACGGCGGAGAGCCAGAAGGTGAGGGTCAGGGCGTTGGTCAGAAGGACGGCGGCGGCGACGCGGCCCCAGGTCGGCGGGTGGTCCTGTCGGATGATGGCGGCCACGATGGGGCCTTTGACGACGAGCAGGCTCAGGGCCAGGGCGAGCAGGTTGATCCTGGACATGGTTCTCCGGGGGGCTTGAGGTCGGCCTTCAGGTGATCGAGGAGCCAGCGCTCGATGGTCAGGGCCTCCTCGGGGACCCCCTCGGGGGTGGCGTCGGGGGTAGGCTCTGGGGGTGCAGTGGCCACTTCGTCGCTCTGGCCGAAGCCGAGCAAGGCGGCGATCATCAAGGGGCCGAGCGAGGCGCGTGGGCCCATCGAGTTGCCTCGTCCAGCGAGCGAACCAGGGTATTGCATCATCAAGGGGCCGAGCGAGGCGCGTGCGCTCATCGTGTCTCCGGCCTGGGTCGTGGCGCCCTTGGCTTCGGGGTCAGCGGGGATCGGGGAGGTCGATGGCTCCGCCGAGGCGAACCATGATCACGTCGTCGCGGCCGAGGTCGACGCGCTCAATGGCGAGCCGCCCTCTGTCGGCGGCCAGGAGGGTGACCGGCTCGACGGGCAGCGCGCCGAGGGCCGCCAGGGCCGGGTGGAAGTCCGAGGCGCGGGCCGCGAGCGCCGCAGGAGGGGGCGGCGCGGGCGCCCAGAGGAGCCACGAGGCCATCGCGGCGGTCGCGATGAGGGTCGCCGCGCTGGCGGCCAGCGCCATCGGCTTGCCGAGGCGGCGCGGGCGGCCCTCGGCCTCGATGCGGGCGCGCAGCATGGCGAGCCCGCCGCGCGGGGGCTCCAGGAGGGGGAAGAGGTCGGGGTTGCGCTCGCTCATGGTTCATCCTCTGGTTGTCCGAGGCTCAGGCGCAGCGCCTTGAGGGCGTGGTGTCGGCGCGAGGCGACGGTGCCGGGGGGGATGTTCAGGACCTCAGCGACCTCAGCGTAGCTCATGGCGCTGAACTCGCACAAGAGCAGCGCGCGCCGCTTGTCCTCGGGGAGCGCCTCGATGGCGGCCTGGAGGGCAGCGCGGTCCTGCTTGTCGGAGAGGAGCACGGCGGCGTCGGGCTGCCCTGCGGCGCGCTCACGCAGGGCCTCCAGGCTCACCCAGCGCCAGAGGCGCTTTCGGCGTCGGCGGTTCGAGGCGAGGTTGATCGCGATGCGGTAGACGAGGGGCTCGACGCGGGCCATGTCCACCCGCTGGCGCATCTGCCACAGGCGGACGAAGGCCTCCTGGACGACGTCGTGGGCGTCCTCGGGGTTCCACAGCCACCGGTAGGCGAGGTTGTAGAGGGGGGCTTCGAGCCTGGCGTAGAGCCGCTCGATGGCCGCCTCGTCCAACACCGCCGGGCGCTCCGGCGGGGTCGGGCTCAAGGGTCGATCGAGGCTCGGAGGACGACGAAGAGCTTGTGGTCGCGGGGCTGGCCGTCGAGGGGGATCAGCTCCTTGGCCAGCGAGGGGTCGAAGCCGACCTGACCGAGGACGACGAACTTCTCGGGGTCGACCCGCACGATGGTGCGGAAGGCGATCCCGCCGGGGCCCTTGACCTTGACCTCGGCCAGGATCGACCCCTCGGCGGTGCTGGCGCGGTGCGTCACGGAGGCCCAGCGGCCCTCGGCGGTGGCGTCCTCGCTGTCGATCGACAGGACGCGCAGCTTCTCGACCTTGACGAACTCCATGGGCCCTTCGACGCTCGAGATGGCCTCCAGGGCGGGGCCGATCTCGGGGATGGTCGTCGCGCCCTGCTCGCCGGCGGGCGCGGTGCCCAGCACCAGCCAGTAATCGAAGGCCAGCGAGGCCGGGGGGCGCTCGGCGGCCTTGTCCTTGGCCAGCTCCTCGATGAAGGCCGCGACGCTCTGCTGCATGCGGGGCGAGGCGACGACGACGAGGCGATCGCCGGGGCCCTGGGAGACCTGGCCGATCGAGAGGCTGCGGAGCATCGACGCCACGCGGCTCTGCTGCCCCTGAGCGACCGTGTAGGACCTCATCTCCAGGTCATCGTTCTTGTCGGCCCCCTCGGGCGCGGCGGGGGGCAGGGGCGCGGCCCAGCTCGTGGGGGGCGTGGGGGGCGTGGGCGCCGTGGGGGGCGTGCAGGCGGCCGCGCCCAGGAGAAAGATCAGGGCGATCATCAGGATGGCGGATCGGGTCATCGTCGGGCCTCGTCGTCTTGAGGTGAGCCTCGCAGCTGGTCTGCCCCCACTTCTACACGCCGCCGCCCTGCTTCTTCACCGCCGCGCGATCTTTTTTCATTTTTCGGCGCCGCCCGATCAGGCCCTGTGATCGGGCGACTTCCTTTTTCGGCGCCGCCCGATCTGGCCCTGTGATCGGGCGACGAGCCGCCCTGGCTCTGGCCAGGGGTCCTGCGGCCTCGTTCACTCCAGCGGGGTCAGCGCGTGGATCGCGGCCTCTATCGCGGCGCGCTCGGCGGGCTCGGGGATGGAGGCCAGCGTGCGCTTCACGACGGGCTCAAGGAAGCGGCCGTGCTCGCGCTGGAGGGCTTCGAGGAGCCGGGCGCGGCGGGGCTCGGGGCTGTGGATCGCCTGGATCAGCCGGGCGCGGACGAGGGTGACCAGCTCGGGGGTGACGACCTCGACGCGGCCGACCAGGACGCGGACCAGCTCGGTGGGGGCCGGGGACATGGTCAGCGGCAGCAGCGCGTCGGTGGCGGAGCGCGGCAGCATGGTCAGGACGCGCAGGCCCTCCTCGAACCAGTGATCGCGCCAGGTGTCCACCATCGCGCGCGCCTCCTTCTCGTAGAGCCCCTCGTCGATGAGCTGCCGGGTCAGCGCCGCCAGCACGTCGTCGAGCTTCTTGTCCAGCGCCGGGCGCACGATGCGCGCGGCGTCGCCGTCCAGATCCGCCGCGAAGAAGCCGACCCGATCCCCCCTGCGCTCGAAGATCACGACGCGCCCGATCTGCCCTCCCCGCGGCTGTCGCAGGGACAGCGCGCCGTCGCCGCCGAGCGTGACCTTCAGAGGCAGGTCGAATGTCCCAACCCCACGATAGAACAGGAATTTTTCAAACTCGTCGCCGCGCGTGGAGCAAACCCGGAGCGGCGCGGCGTCGGTGGCGCGGGCCGGGTAGTAGTGGCTGGGGGCGGGCTCGGTCAGGAAGGCGGGCTCCTGGTCGGGGATGATCCTGAAGCGCCCCCAATCAACCCCGCCCTCGTCGACCACCTCGGCCCTGGGGTACCACTCGGTGATCTGGCCCTTCGGGAAGCGCACCTTGAGCGAGACGTCCATGGGGGCGTCGGCGTAGAAGTAGATCACGGGGGTCTCCATGCGGACGGTCCCCTCCATCATGCTCTTGCTCACGGGGGTGTTGCGCAGCCCGACGACCTGGTTCTCCAGCGTGTAGACGAAGCCGGGCAGGTCGCTCGGGCCCGTGAGCGGGCGCCACTCCAGCGCCACCCCGTCGTCGCCGGCGATCGAGGTGAAGGTGCCCCACTCGTGCACCACGAGGCGCTCGGGGCCCTTGGCCCACGCCGCCGAAGCCGCCGCCATCGTCAGCGCCGCGATCCCGCACGCCAGGGCGCGCTCGAGCTTGACCATCCCACGATTGACCATTCGATCCTCCTTCGGCGAGCCTGAGAGCCCGCTGCCCTGACTCTGCGATGAGTCGGCTTCATCGACGCGATCCAGGCCGCCCGCGTCGGTCATGGCAGGCAAGAGGGGCCGAGCGGCCAGACCGTTAACAGGCGGGGTGTCGATTCTGGATGTCGAATTTGTAACCGATCAGGAGCGCGCGCATACCTGAAGAGGGCGAGCGCATGGCTGTCTGGAGGGGAGGCCGATGTCTGCGAAAAAATGCTTGTGGATCATGATCTTGACGCTTGGGGTCGCGCAGGGGTGTGGCGACGAGGATGAGCCTGGAGGGGCTGAGCCGGAGGCGACCCCCGAAGGCGAGCCTGAAGGTGGGCCTGAAGGCGATCCCGAGGGGGAGCCAGGATCGGAGCCGGAGGCGGCCCCTGAGGCGACCCCCGAGGCGGCCCCCGAAGGCGATCCTGAAGGAGAGCCTGAAGGCGAGCCCGAGGGCCTTGATGAGCTGCCGCCGACGGAGGGGGCGGCGCTGGAGGCGTGGCTTGAGGCGGGGATCTACAAGGCGTGGCCGGCCGAGTCGGAGGTCCACGGATCGACGGGGCCGCACTTCGGGGACGTGCGCACCTACATCAACCCGACCCTTGAGGGATCGCTTCAAGGGGGGCTGGCCCAGCACCCGGAGGGATCGGCCACGGTCAAGGAGCTGTTCGGGCGCGGGGGTCAGGACACGGTGCTGGGGTGGTCGGTGATGCGAAAGGTGTCGGGGGAGAGCGCGGGCGGGCAGGGGTGGTTCTGGTTTGAGGTCTACAACGGCAACACCTTCGGGGAGGGGGTCGGCGTCGGGATCTGCGTCGGCTGCCACGGGGGGGGCCAGGACTTCTTTTTGACGCCCTTCCCCTTGCGCTGATCGAGGCTGAAGGGCGCTTCGCGGAGCCGGTTCGTGGGCGGGGGGCAAGGTCACGGATCGAAGCGCTGGCCGGGTGGGGCGGGCGGCGAGGGCGTCGGTGAGGGCGCCGAGGGCTCGCAAGAGGTAGCCCGGCGAGTCGACTTCGTTGATGGGCACGTCGATTATGAAACTCCCCCTCCTGTCCTCCCCCTCGCTTCGCAAGGGGGAGGGACGCTCGCGGTTCGGGCACGGCGGAGCGGCGAGTCGACTTCGATGATGGGCAAGGGGGATCGGCGAGTCGACTTCGTTGGTGAGCTCTGCACGTTGAGGGTCCACCCGGGCTTGCGCCCGGGCCTTAGGTTTTGTCCTGGGTCGCCCCGCCAGAGGGCGGGGCTGGCGAGGGGACGTCAACCTTCAAGGGAAAGACCCTCTCAAGGGCGTGCGATGTCTGCTTCCCAATCCCCCAACATCTCCTGTGAGTTCGACCCTGGCGACACGCCCCGCGTACGCTGACGCCCCGTCGCAAGCCCCGCCGGATGGCGGGGCGACCCAGGACAAAACCCAAGGCCCGGGCGCGAGCCCGGGTGGACCATCAACGTGCGGATCGCATCAACGAAGCCGACTCGCCGATCTCGACGTGTGCGTCAACGAAGTCGACTCGATGATCTCGACGTGTGCGTCAACGAAGTCGACTCGATGATCTCGACGTGCCCGTCATCGAAGTCGACTCGATGATCTCTCCTTGTCCATCAACGAAGTCGACCCGCCGATCTCGCCGTGCCCGTCATCGAAGCCGACTCGCCGATCCCGACGTGCCCGTCATCAAAGTCGACTCGCCGATCTCTCCTTGTCCATCAACGAAGTCGACTCCCCGATCCCCCTTGCCCGTCAACGAAGCCGACTCGTTGATCTCGACGTGCCCGTCAACGAAGTCGACTCGCCGATCCCGACGTGTTCACCATCGAAGCCGACTTGATGATCTTGATTGTTCCCGACGGGGTCTCTGTTCCCGATGGGGTTGTCCATCCTGGAAGGCTACCAGAGGTCGACGAGGGCTTCTTGCCAGCGCTCGACGGCGGCCTTGTCGAGGCGCATGACGGCCTCGCGGGTGAGGTCGGGGGGGTGGGCCTCGGGGGCGAGCGCGACCATGCGGTCGAAGACGAGGCCGCGCTGGGCGGGGGGCAGATCGGGCAGCAGGTGCCAGAGGGAGAGGGTGTCGCGGGGTCGAGACTCGGCCAGGATCGTGTCGAGGTCGAGGTCGCCCCAGGAGAGGCCGACGCCGTCGAGGGCGGAGATGAGCTCGGGGGAGGCGTCGCGGAACCAGGGGACGCCGGGGCCGGTCAGGGGCCGGGTGCGGCAGGAGGCGCCGGCCGGCACGAGGGCGACGCGGTCAGGGCCTTCGAGGGCGACGTAGCCAGAGTCGACGGAGAGCACCCCGGCGCCGTCGGGGCGGACCTGGAGGGTGTAGGCGCAGCCGAGGTCCACGGCGGTGGCGCCGGGGGTCTCGACGAAGAAGAGGCGCGGCGGGGCCAGGACGCGAGCGTGGATGGTGCCCTGGGCCAGCTCCAGGCGGTGCTCGCGGTCATCGGTGGCCTTGAGGCGCAGGCGGGTGTCGCCCTCGACGTCGAGGGTGCCGATCTGGGCGATCTGGACCTTGGCGCGCGAGCCCTGATCTGTCTCAAGCCACTGGCCGACGCCGAGTCGGCCGAGGTCGCCGAGCGCGGCCCCTCCCACGGTCGGGGCGCCGGCGGTGCGGGCGATCTCCCAGCCCTCGGCGGCGCGGGGGGGTCGGGGATCGGGGGTGGCCGCGTCGGGGTCGGGGGCCTGGGCGACGGGGAGGTCGGGATCAGCGGGGGGCCAGAGGGCCGCGATGACCCAGCCGGCCAAGGCGAGCGCGAGGGCGGCGGCCAAGGCCCACAGCCACGGCGTCGAGGCGAGCTTCCGGGCGGCGCGCAGGTGGAGCACGGGGGCGCCGAGTGCGGGGTCTTGACCTGCGACGCCGACGGGCGTGGGGTCGGGCTCCTGGTCGCCGGGGGATCGCGGGGCTGGCTCGGAGGCGCGCAGGCCGATTTCGGGAGCGTCGCCGACGAAGGCGTCGCCGACGAAGGCGTCGCCGCCGAGGGCGCCGCCGACGAGGGCGCCGCCGACGAGGGCGTCGCCGACGAGGGCGTCGTCGGCGCGGGGTTTGGCGATCCTGGCGGCCTGGGCGGCGCGATCAGGCAGATCGAGGGGCGCGGGGCGGGCCGCGAGCCCGCCGAGGGTCGCCTCCAGGCGCTCGATCTCGGGATCGGGCGGCCCCGTCCCGTCCCAGAGGTAATCGTCCTTCATCGCCCGGCCTCCACGCCGATGCGCTCCCGCAGCAGCTTCATGCCGCGGTGCAGGTTGACCCGGACCGAGGCGGGCGTCAGCCCCGTCTGCGCGGCGATCTCTGGCCCGGTCATGCCCTCGACGAGCCGCATGGCGAGGGTCTCGCTGTAGGCCGGAGGGAGATTCCGAATGATCTCGAGCACTTCCTGAGCTTCCACGCTCGGCCTCCTCGCCTGGGCGATCTCCTCGGGCAGCGCGACCGTCGTTCGGCGGCGCCTCAAGAAGTCGGCGGCGCAGCGGCGGGCGATCGCGGCGATCCAGCCCCCGAAGGCGACCGGATCGTCGAGCGAGTCGAGCTTCTGCCACGCCAGCAAGAAGACCTCCTGGAGCAGATCGTCGGCCTCGACGACGGGGACGCGGCTGATCAGGACGCCGTGGACCATCCGCGCGTAGAGGCCGTGGAGCTTTCCGAAGGCCGCCCGGTCCCCCTGGATCGCCGCCTCCACCAGCCCCGCTGGCCCCTCGTCCCCCGGCTCGCCCAACCCGCTCGCCCTCCTCTTCGTCGACCGCGCGCCGAGCGCGCCAGGGTCAAGGACGCGATCGGCCGCCAGACCGTTAACGGGGTTTTCGGGGGGCGCTCAGGGGACGAAGTCGCACTGGCCCTGATCGCAGGTGACCTCGGGGGGCTTGGCGCAGTCGCAGACCGCGCGGGTGCACCCGCTCTGGGAGAAGCGCTGCCCGAGGTTGTTGAGGTCTTCCTGGGTGAGGTTCAGGTTGACGGCCTCGTAGCAGCCGCCGATCCCGACGCCGCACTGCCCGAAGAGGAGCTGACAGTCGGTCGGCGCGGCGCAGGCCCTGGAGCTGTCGATCGCCGCCCGATAGAGCCCCTCGATCTCCTCGCAGACGTCGACCTCGGTGCGCCGACAGATCAGGTTGCAGCCTTCGCCCAGCGGGGGGTGGATGGCGCAGGCCCAGGTGCCGTCGTTGCAGGCGCAGGTGTCGCCGATCTCGTTGCCGCACGCGTCGCCGGGGACGCAGTCGCCGCCGGGGGTGTCGTCGGCGGTGCACTCGCGGGGGCAGGCGGGCAGCTCGACGCCCTCGCAGGGGTCGCAGGCCCGCTCGGTGCAGGAGATCCCGTCGACGGTGCAGACGCAGGTGTTGCAGCCGTCGAGTGAAGGGAAGGTCTCGTCGATCGCGTGTCCGTCGCAGTCGGGGCCGAAGCGGCAGCGACCCTCGACGCAGGCGGCGGAGGGGGGCTCGGCGCAGTCGCAGACGCCCTCGGTGCACCCGGCCTCGGCGAACTCCTGGCCCAGCGCGGTGAGCTCGTCCTGGGTCACGGAGTCGTTGACGGCGGCGTAGCAGCCGCCGAGGCCCGCGCCGCACTGATCGCTCAAGATGTTGCAGTCGCCGTGATCCTCGCACGCGCTCCCGTTGGCGATCACGGCGGCGTGCCGCTCCTCGATGGTCTGGCAGGAGCCGCCGTTGTTGGGGTCGTTGTTGGGGTCGTTGTTCGGATCGTTGTTCGGATCGTTGTTCGGATTGTTGTTGGGTGTGTTGTTGGGATCGTGGTTGTTGTGGTCGTTGTTGGGATCGTTGTTGGGTGTGTTGTTCTCGTCCTCGTGCACCTCATGGGTGTCGCCGCAGGCCGTCATGGCCATCGGGAGCAGCAGGAGGGCGATCAAGAGCGTTTTCCGGGGGGTGATCATCGGCTTGTCTCCGTGTAGGATCCTGCCCGCAGGGCACGATCGCGCGGGCGATCGGCGGCCATGATAGCGCCGGTCGTGGGTCTGCACCAGCGCGGTCGTGTGGAGGCGTTGGTGGCGAGGGCGGGGTGGGCGGAGGATCGAGGATGACCGAGGTGATCGCGCGGGGGCAGGACAGGGAGCTGGGCGGGGTCGAGCGGCTCTTTGCGTGGAACCACGATCTGGGGGGCGCGACGCACGTCGTCGCGGCGCAGATCGGCGGGCCTGTCGAGGTCGAGCACCTGAAGATCGCCATGCAGAGGGTCCAGCGGCGCCACCCGGTGTTGACGGCGAGGATCGTGGAGCGGGCGGGGCGCTGGTGGCTGGCCTTGGATGGGGCGGAGGCGCCGGTGGTGGTCGAGCGGGATGAGCGGCCCTGGGGCGAGCTCTTCGAGGCGCAGATCCATACGCGCTTCGAGGCGGCGCAGGGGCCGCTCTGGGGGATCAAGATCACGGGGGAGGCTGAGGAGCCCTGGCTGGTGATGTCGCTCCACCACGCCGTCGAGGACGGGCGTTCGACGCTGACGATCCTGGGCGAGCTTCTGGAGGACTGCAGGCGGCTGCGGGCCGGGCTGGAGTTGGAGGCCGCGGCGCCGGGTCGGGTGTGGCCTGCGGTGGAGTCGATGCTGGGGGGTCGGCTGACATGGCGGGTGAAGCTGCGCTTCTTGTTTCGGGAGATTGGGCGGCTGCTCATCAAGCCGACGGCGCTGGTGGAGGTCGAGGCGCCCTTCGAGGCGCGGCGGACGCGCTGCGGGTTCCGGCGGCTGGGTGAGGCGGCCACGGGGTCGCTGGTGGCGCGTTGTCGGGCCGAGGGGACGACGGTGCAGGGGGCGCTGTCGGCGGCGATGCTCCTGGCGATGGCGGGCCGGCTGGATCGGGGCCGGCCGGTGTGGATGAGCTGCGACGCGAACGTGGACATGAGGGGGTGGTGCGAGCCGGCGGCGCCGGTCGAGGCCGTGGGGATGATGATCGGCTCGGTGTCATGGGCCTTCAAGGTCGAAAAGTCGATGGATCTCTGGGGGTTGGCGCGCGAGGTGCGGGGCCGGCTGGGTCAGGTGATCGAGCGGGGCGACCCGCGCGACAACATGCTGCTGATCGACTGGGCGCGGCTGACGCGGGAGGGTCTGGAGCGGGTTGCGCGCGAGGGGAGCGGTCGGCAGCAGGCGGTGTTCGTGTCGAACCTGGGGCGCGGCGAGCTGAAGGCGGAGGGGCCGCTGGCGACGCGGCAGTTCTATTATTCGGCGGGGCAGCACGGGATGGGGGCGAGCTTGTGGGTGGGGGCGTTGACGGTGGGGGGGTGTTTGAACCTGACCTTCAGCTGGGCCGAGCCGCTGGTCAGCGCGGCGAGCGCCGAGGCGATGATCGAGGACGTGTTGGTGAAGCTGGGGGGGTAGCGCCTGTCGGGGTCGAGCTCTGGGGCCGGGGTGAGCCGGGTTCGGCTCGTGCAGCCGGCGGGGTTCGGAGGAGCCTGTCGGCGGGCAGGGGGGATGAGGCCGCGGGTCACGGCCTCGATGCGAGGTGGAGGTCAGCGCATGGCGGGGAACTGCTGGCAGGAGTCGACGACGACGCTGATCTCGTCGAAGAGGCCTGCGGGCGGGACGGTCCACATGCACTCCTCATAGAAGCTCTCGGGCTGGATGGCGTTCTCCCAGGTCAGGTCGTCGTCGTTGAAGAAGCCGCAGCCGACGACGGCCTGGGCGGCGGACAGGTCGCGCTCGCCGCCGATGAAGTCGGCGTCCGTGGCGTCGTCGCAGATGAAGTCGACGACCTCGTCCTTGGCCAGGGGGTTGTCGATGAAGGAGGCGTCGATGATGCCGCACGGGACGATCTCGTCCTCGTTGCCGCCGTTGAAGCAGTCGGCGAGGAACTGCGCCATCTCGCGCACGGCGCTGGCTTCATCGGAGTAGGTGCGGTCGGGGATGTCCTGGCAGGTGAAGCCGGCGCACAGGAGGATGCCGGGGCAGTCGATGTGCTCGACGCACTCGACGCATTCGGCGCGCTCTTCGAGGCAGAACATATCGGCGGCCTCGCAGTCGAGCTCGGCACAGATGTCGCGGTTGGGGTCGGCGGCGCAGACGTTGTTGTTGCAGATGAAGGAGCCGGCGCAGTCGCCGGGGGCCTGGCAGGCGACGCCCTCGCTGCCGAGGCAGGCGTTGCCTTCGCAGATCAGGCCGGAGACGCAGTCGGGGGTGGCCCTGCACATGCCCTGGAGGCCGGCGAGGCAGACCTGGCGGTTGCGATCGCAGGCCTGGAGCTCTCCGGGGCACTCGTCGGTGGTGTTGTTGCAGTTGTCGTCGCGGGAGTTGCAGATCTCGTCGGCCATGGGGTTGACGTTGGGGTTGTTGTCGTCGCAGTCGGGGCCCGCGCAGCCGGCGCCGGTGCCGAAGTTGTCGCTGTCGGCGTCGACGCAGTCTTCGGCGCAGACCTCGTCGCCGCCCTCGCAGTCGTCGTCCTTGCCGTTGCCGCACAGCTCGCGGGCGCCGGGGCGGATATTGCGGTCGGCGTCATTGCAGTCGGGTCCGCGGCACTGGGCGCCGGTGCCGAAGCCGTCGCCATCGGCGTCGACGCAGGCGAGGTCGCCGCCGACGCAGTCGTCGTCCTTGCCGTTTCCGGGGACCTCGACGGCGGCGGGGTTGACGTTGCGGTCGGCGTCGTCACAATCAGGGCCGCGGCAGCCGGCGCCGGAGCCGTAGCTGTCGCCGTCGCCGTCGGTGCAGGCGCCGCAGTCGACGTTGGCATTGCGGTTGGTGTCGTCGCAGTCGGGGCCCTGGCAGCCGGCGCCGCGGCCGAAGCCGTCGCCGTCGCGGTCAAAGCAGTCGCTCGGGTCGGGTGCGTTGTTGGCGTTGTTGGGCGTATTGTTGGCGGGCGCGGGCGCGGTTGCTGGATCCGCGCCACCCCCGGCGCAGGCCAGGGCGCTCAGAGACAGGCCGCAGGCCATCATCAAGACAAGCATCATCCGGGACATCGTCATCTCCTTGAACAGGGAAGGGGTTGAACACCATCGCCGAGTTTAATCCAGGCTCAACGGCGGCGCAAACCTCCTCCCACGAAGCACCTGAGGTTGATCTCATGGACACAAGCGATCCGATCTTCGCCCGGATGGTGGCGCTGCGCCGCGATCTCCACGCCCACCCCGAGCTCAGCGGCCGGGAGTCTCGCACGGCCGAGCGGATCGCGGCGGCGCTGGGGGAGCTTGGCTTGAGCTGCCGCCGCGGGGTCGGCGGCCACGGGCTCGTGGTGGATCTGCCGGGCCTCGGCGCGGGGCCGCGGGTGGCGCTGCGGGCCGACATGGACGCGCTGCCGAT
>SYOX01000276.1 GCA_005804885.1 Pseudomonadota bacterium | reverse complement strand
GTCATTTCGCCTTGAACATCATTAAACAAGACCCCAACCGTAAGCTCGGTGTCGCCAACTCACGCAAACGGGCTGGCTGGGATCGTAACTACCTGCTCAGCCTACTCTCCACGGCACGCGCCTAGAACTCGATTGCCCTGGAACCCCCCCTGCGCTTCACTCCACGTACCAGAAGTTGTTGACCAGCGCCTCGCCTTGCTCGATGCACGAGCCCCGCGAGCGCTCCAGCGTCGCCCTCAGCCCCTTGGGGTCGAGCGCCCCGGCCCGCTCCCGATCGATGGTGATCTCAAGCTGGCGTATCGGCGTGCGATCCTGGATGTAGCCCCCCTTGCGATCCGACCTCACCTTGGTCTCCAGGCTGTAATACACCACCGTGAGCTTCTCCAGCTCAGGGTACTTCCCAAAGACACCCAGCGCGCCGACGTCGCCTCCAAAGCGACCCAGCATCAGCCAGCGGTAGGCGTCGCAACGGGCGTCCTGCCCATTGCGATCCAGCGACCTCAAGAACCACACCTCGGCCCGCCGACCCTTGACCAGCACACCCTCCAGAGCCTCTCGCTTGCTCTTGTGGATGATGTAGATCCCCAGCATCTCCTCGATGTCGGCCGCCATCTTGTCCAGCCGCTCGAACTCCGCGTCCATCTCGGCCTGCGCCTCGCCCTCCTGACCCACCGCCGCGCCGCTCAGGCACAGGACCAGCACGGCCGCGCACGCCGACAGACACCTTGACCCGATGGCCAATGGTCGACACAATCGTCCTGTTGCTCTCCCTGTGGACTTCACCTGATCCCCCGCTGAAACATGGGCCTCACACACGCTCGAAGCTCCCTTGAATCTACCACGACGCTGGCCCATTGCACATCCCTGCTTGCCGCCATCGTCGCCCTCGGCCTGTGCGCCCAGGCACAGGCCCAGAGCGAGGTCGACAAGCTCCGCACCGGCCTGCGCCTCAACCTCGGCATCGGCGTGGTCATGGGCGACCTGGACTTCCGCTCCAACCGCCTCGGCGACACCACCGAGCAGATCGTCGTCGCCGCCGACCTCGGCCAGATCCCCAGCGCCTCCCTCGGCCTGAGCGCCTGGATCAACGAAAACGCTGGCTTCGAAACCAGCTACCAGCTCGGCGCCCTCGGCGAGGTCGCCGTACCCCTCAATGTCCTCCTCGGACAGGACGACGGCACCCTCGCCCTGACACACCACCGCTTCTCCGGCGCCTTCCTCTACCGATGGTTCACCGGCCCCAGACTGACCTCCTGGGCCTTCGGCCTGCGCGCCGGCTTCCAGCTCCACAGCATCATCCCCAGCCCGCACACCCCCACCATCGTCCTCTCCACCACCTACTTCGGACCCGAACTCGGCGCCACCACCCTGGCACCCCTGACCGAGTCCCTCGGCCTCGAACTCGACGCCTCCCTCGTCCTCCCCTTCAACGTCCGCGAGTTCCCCGACAACTCCGGCGTCCCCGACAACCCCCTCGGCGCGCGCCTCGGCCTCGCCCCCTTCTTCCGCCTCTCCGACAGCCTCATCCTCAAGGCCCGCTACGACCTGCGCCTCTTCAACGTCGCCTTCAAGGACACCGGCACGCGCGGCCTCGGCGGCGTCCCCGGCGGCGTCTCCAACGACCTCTTCCACTCCGCCATGCTCCTGATCGAGCTCATCCCCTGACCCTGCTCACTTCAGGTGTCGAGCCAGGGCCGACCGATCGTCCACATGCTCCAGATCGACGAACTCATCCCCTGATACGGAACTACGTTTGAAGCACTTTCATCTTGGGCTTCCTGGTGGCCCAGATTGTAAGTGGCTTGAGCGTGGTTCCGTATGATCCCTCGCGGAGACCAGCCCCGGATCGCAGGACGACCGCACGGAGCGCCCTGCGCCCCGACGGCGACCCACCGCGTCAGCAAGTCCCCGCCGCGACAACATATTCTTGAAAAATGAGGGGCCGTTACTCCGGCGGGCAGGCGCAGCCGGGCTTGTCCTCGTCGTTGATCCAGGCCAGGACCAGCTGATAGCAGCAATCCCCCGTCCCATTGAAGTTCTTGCCGCCCCCGTGCGGGGCCGGATCGCCTTCGTTGAGCGGATCGGTCAACAGGATCGAGGCCGCCCCGTCGACCGCGTCGATGCGCGACGTCACCTGCCGGAAGTTCTCCACCAGCGCCGCGTCGTCCGGGTTCTTGACGATCCGCAGCGGCGGCACGCCGCCGACACCGTTCACGCCCCCGTGACAGAAAGGCTCGACGCAGGACCGAAGCCCTATCCCCGCCTCCGCATCCCCCGGCCCAAGGTCCGCCTCCAGCACCGGCTGGATCTCCTCCCTGTACCGATCAAAATCAATCTGGCGCTCGCCGCCCAGGTTCAGCTCCGTCACCTCGCCGCCGCAGGACCACTGAACAGCGCCCAGAGACACCGCCACGGCCGCCGCCGCAATCATCAAGCCTCGACCGCGCACCTCAACCCTCCCGTCTCGACCGCCGCGCAGACCACAACGCGGCGCAAGACAACATCGCCCACAGCGGCCAGCCGCCCGCTCGACCGCCCGACCCCGAGGCCACCGCACACCCCTTGTCCGTCACCAGCGGCGCGCGGGTCAAGGGCACCAGCATCACGGTCAAGGCCGCGTCCTGGCTCAAGGGCACCGCCTCGATCTTCACCGACTGATGACCCTCAAGCGCCACCGACACGGCGTAGATGCCCGCCACCAGCTCCTCGAAGACCACCTCCCCGCCCGCGCCCGCCGAAGACTCGAACCCACCCGCGCTGATCCCCCCCGTCACCTGCACCACCGCCCCGACCCCAGGCCCGCCCGGCGTCTGCACCCTCAACGACAGCGCGAAGCGGCGCTCCACCTCCAACTCAAGCTCCAGCGCCGTGTCCGCCACGACCTCCACCACCCTCGACGCCCCGACGTAGCCCTCGGCTTCAACCTCGATCGTGTAGACCCCCGGCGCGACGGCCTCAAACGCAAAGCCTCCCTCAGCGCCGGACACCGCCTCGATCCCCAGCTCGACGATCGCCACCCGCGCGCCCTCCAGGCCCGCCATCGTGTCGCTCGCCACCACCGACCCCGAGAGCACATACCCCGCCCGGACCTCGATCTCGATCCCCTCGACGCCACCCTCGCCCACGCTCACCACGGTCAAGTTCGGCGCCACGCCCTGACCCGAGACGACCAGCGTGTAATCGCCAGGCTCGCCCACCCTCAACTCAAAGAGGCCATCCTCCCCAAGCACCTGCGATTGCCCGGTCTCCTCGACCCCGATCGTCAACCCCGCCGTCGACACCCCGCTCCCGAACACGCGCCCTGACACCGACAGCCCGCCGACCTCCCCAAGCTGCGGCTCGGCCGACTCGAAGGCCGCCGCCAGATCCTCGGAGGTCTCGTCGTGCCCCTCGATCCCATTGCCGCCCTCCAGCCGCTCGCCCACCTCGCCGCCGACGCGCACCAGCGCCTCGCCCTCCATCGGCGCCTCGGCGACGATCTGATCCATGCGGGGCGTCTCGCTCGCGTAGGCCGTCGCCTCCTCAAGCTCATCCGGACCATCCAGCGCGATCCCGGTCTTGTCGATCAGCGACGCGCCCGTGCCCCAGGCCACGATGTCCGAGTCCAGCACCTTGTCGCTGACCCCGTCCCAGTAGAAGAGCGCCACCAGGCCGCCCTGGCGACGAGGCAGGCCACCCTCGAAGTCCCCCGCGAGGCGCACCAGCGGCTCCGTGCCCTCGACGAAGATCTCCTCCAGCGTGAAGTCCGGCGCCACGCCGAAGCGCGCCACGAAGTCCTCATACAAACCGGAGATCTGGACGATCGCGCCCTCCGGCGGCAGGATCGCCCCCTGCGGGAAGCGCGCGATGATGCTCTCGGGGCCGGGCTCAGGCCCCTCGACCCTCACCACGGTCTCGTAACCCGGCCCCGTCGCGAGGTAGAAGTCCTCGATCAAGACCTCCTCGCCTGTCAGGTTGCCGATCTCGACAAAGCTGACGCCCTCGTCATCGACGAAGACCTGCTGGATCAGCGGCGCCCGCTCCGGGACTTGCGCCAACGCCTCCACCGACGCGCCCAGCGACGCCACGCACAACACGACCCCTAGCGCGCAACGCAACGCCTCAAAATCCCGCAAGGGGGCTCCCATCCGATGCATCGATCCTCCCACCAAAGCCGTAAAATCCGGCATCCAGGCCCTGACCAACCCGGATCGCCGGCGAGGATGTCAACATGGCGCGGCGCTTGGAGAATGTCAATCAAGCGCCGCCCTCCATCCGCCTGCAGGTCGGCTCGGTGAAGAGACCCGCCGCCCCATGCTCCAGCCCCACACTCCACCCCTGTCCCCCGAGAGGCACTGGCTCCCGAAGGGCACTGCCCTCGCTTCGCAAGGGGGGCAGTGCCCCTCGGGGGGACCCTTGTATAACGGGCGCGGTGGATCGGGGGGCACGTTGGGTGGGCAAGGTGATTTGGGGGGGGACGCAGGAGCCATCGCCGGGATCACTGGCCGTCTGGGGCGGGACCCCGTCGGGGACAAGACCCCGTCGGGGACAATGGTGATGTCCTCGGGGCGGGACTCGATCCACCCGAAGCCGTCATACAAGCGTCCCCGAACCACCCAGATCGTACTACGAGCGTCCCCCCGAGAGGCACTGCCTCCCTTGCGCAGCGAGGGCAGTGCCCTTCGGAGGGGGACAGGGGGTGGAGTGTGGGGACAGGGGGTGGAGTGCGGGGCTGGAGTGCGATCACCGGGTCGGGAGGGCCACGTAGCGGGTCGCGCCGAGGCGCTGGACCTTGAGCCGGACGACGGCGGGGGCGGCCTTGAGGAACTTATAGAAGTCATTGATGGAGGTCACCGACGCGTCGCCGACCTGGACGATGACGTCGCCGGGTCGAAGGTCGCTGGCCCTGGCGGGGCTGTCGTCCGCGATGACCGCGACGAAGACCCCGCTGTCGCCGCCGACCCGCACCTCAATCCCAAGATCCGCGGACACGGGCGACTTGAGGGGCTCGTCCAGCGTCGGCCTTGAGCGCCGCTGGTTGGGCATCGCCTCCAGCGTCATCTTCACGCTCTGGCGCCCGCCCGACCTCCAGACCGCAAGCTCCACCGTCCGACCCACGCCCGCGACGCTGGCCAGCCAGGGCAGCTCCTCGCTGGTCTGGATCGACTCCGAGTCAAAGGCCAGGATGATGTCGCCCTCCCTCACCCCCGCCCTGAAAGCAGGCCCGCGCGGATCGACCTGGGTCACCAGCGCGCCCCCGGCCTTCTTGAGCCCGAATGTGCTGGCCAGCGGCCCGTCGATCTCCTGAATCGAGATCCCCATCCACGAGCGCTCCACGAAGCCATCGCTCCGCAAGGCCGGCAAGATCGACTTGACCATGTCGATCGGGATCGCAAAGCCGATACCCTGACCAAGCCGGTTGATGGCCGTGTTGATCCCGATCACCTCGCCGCTCATGTTCACCAGCGGCCCGCCCGAGTTGCCCGGGTTGATGCTCGCGTCGGTCTGGATGAAGTTGCTGTAGAAGCGACCCTCGCCCGGCTTGACGTCCCGTCGCCCCATCGCCGAGACGATCCCCGCCGTCACCGAGCTTCGCAACCCCAGGGGGCTGCCGATGGCCACCACCCAGTCGCCCACCCCCATGCCCTGGCTGCTGCCCAGCGCCAGCGCCGGAAGCCCCGCCGCGCCGTCGAGCTTGATCAGCGCCACGTCCGTGCTCTCGTCCGCCCCGATCACCCGCGCCGAAAAACGACGGTCGTCCGCCAACAGCACCACGATCTCGACCGCGTCGGCCACGACATGGTTGTTCGTCAGCGCGTAGCCGTCCGCCGTGATGATGAAGCCGCTGCCCTGACCCACCTCGCTCTTCTCGCCGCTGAAGGCGCCTCGACGCTTGATCGACACCTCGATGTTGACCACCGCCGAGCCGACGCTCTCCACCATCTCTCGAAAAACACCAGGCTTGTGGATGGAGGCCGTCTTCCGGCTCCCCTTCTCCATCCAGAATCGGCCGTCGTCCTCCGCGCGACCCTCCAACGGAAACAGCGACACCACCAGCAGCGCCGCGAACACCCCGCACCACCACCGCCGATCGCCCACCGCCAGACCGCAGAGGCCTGCTCGACCCCGCGCCGCGGGACATGGCCTCTGCGGCGTCGTCGGATCCTGAAGATGGAAGCCTGTGTTGGAATGTGCCATATCTTGATCCTGGCCTGAGTCTCTCCTGATCACTTCGTCACGATCGCACGACGCATCAAGCCATTGAGCAACCATCCTGTCGTAACCCCCTCTTCCGCGCCCCTGAGCTTTACACGAACATGCCCGATCTGGCGCCAGACCCGAACCCACACGCACACCTCGCCGCGGCCCTCGCCCTGAGCAACCCACTGAACACCCCGAGTCTCCACCTCGACGGCCTCGATCCCGCAATGATCCTCCGCCGCTCCTACCACCTCGGCACCACCCCCGCCGTCGCACACCACCTCCAGACCCTCGGCCTCGGCGCCGCCCTCACCGATCAAGACTGGGATCACCACAACGCGACCCTCGCCCAGAACATGATGGCGCTCTACGCCGCCGACCTCGCCTCACACGCCCTCGAAGGCGCCGGCCTGCGCTGCGCCCCCCTCAAGGGCTACGCCTTCCTCCTTGACCTCTACCCCGCCCACGTCGGCCTGCGCAGGATGTGGGACGTCGATCTCCTCATCGACGACTCCACCTTCGTCCGCGCCGAAGCCGCGCTGACCGAGGCGGGCTTCACCCGCCGCCTCGAGGCCCCCGTCACCGGCCGCCTCAACATCGAAGCCCTCTTCGTCCTCGGCGACGCCGAGGCAGGGCCGACGCTGGAGGTCCACCGAAGACTCTGCTTCCCCGGCCGCTTCAACATCTCCCCCCACGAACTCTGGCGCGCCGCGCGCCCCGCCGACGCTCCCCCCTCCTGGCGCCTCGACCCCGTCCACGCCCTGCTCCACCTCGCCGTCCACAAGGCCCAGCACGGCTACCTCAACGACAGCCGCGACCTCGTCGACGCCCTCAACATCACCCGCCGCGTCCCCATCGACTGGCAGCGCCTCGCCGACGCCGCAAGGCGGTGGGGCTGCAAGGCCGCCGCCTGGCTCTTCCTGACCCGGTGCCGGCGCGCGCTCGGAATGGCCGCCCCCGACGCCCTCCTCGCCGCCCTGGCCCCCTCCAGCGCCCGCCAGCGCCTCCTCGACGACGCCATGCCCGACGCCACCCGCAGCCCCCACTTCCTCCAACGCCGCAACAACCGCCGCCCGCTCGTCCCAAAGGCACTCGCCGGGCTCGCCGCCGCCGACAACCCCGCCCAGGAGGCGGGCGCCTTCGCCCTCATCGCCCTCAGGAGCGCCGCCGACAGGCTCGCCGCCTCCCTCCCCGACAAGGACCTGCGCTGGATCGATCGCATCCCGCTGACCCCTCCGGCGCCAGAAACGCCATGAAATCAAGATGATGGAACACACCCACCGACCGACGCCACACGCCACCACGGCGCCGCACCACCACCCCGACGAGACCCTCCCATGACGCAACACCCCGCCCAGGAGACCATCCCGGCGAAGGCGCCGTGGGCGAGGCGCGCCTTGATCGGGGCCGGCCTGCTCTACGGCGTCGTGCTCGCGACCGGGATCGGAGCCGTCGCCGCCAGGGAGACGACCATCACGACGCCGCGCCTCACCCCCGATCCTGTCTCGCCGCCGGGCGACGACCTCGCGGACTGGCGACGCGGGGCCACCGTCGAGGTGTCGAGCTACCACAACATGGGCCGACACCACCCCATCTACCTCATCGACGGCCTGGACCGAGCCAGCACGCTGGAGAAGTGGACCTCGGCGCCCTGGGACGAGGCACCCTGGTTTGAGGTCGCCCTGCCAGCCCCGGTCGACCTCTCCGGAATCACGATCGCCCACGCGGGCGTGCGGGAGTCGGCGGCCTACACCATGGATCAATACGCGATCGTATGCCTCGGCCAGGGCAGCCCAACAGGCCGCCTTGAGATCAAGGGCAACACGCAGGCCATCGCGACCCACGCACTGAACTGCCCTCAGACGGACGCCGTCCGCGTCACCTTCGACCTCGGCCCGAAGAGCTCGCCCAGAGACCTGGCCCGGATCTACGAGGTGTCTCTGGCAGCCCACGGAGCCCAACGATGACGAGCCGCCAGGCAAAAATCGGGCTCGCGGGGCTGTTGGCGCTGGCGCTGGCGCTCAGGATCGCGGCGTGGAGCTTCAAGGGGGGCTTCCACTACCCCGACGAGATCTTCCAGCAGCTTGAGCCCGCCCACATCCTCCGCACGGGCCAGGGCTGGCTGCCCTGGGAGTTTGGCCGCGGCCTCAGATCGTGGGTCATGCCCTGGTTCTACGCGGGGCTTCTGGAGACGCTCTCGTGGGTAGGGATACAGGGCCACGACGCGCTCAGGGCCGTCAACCTCCACAACGCCTTGTGGAGCGCCTGCATGGTCCCGGCGCTGTGGCGAATGGGCCGCGCGATGGAGATCCGAGGCGGCCAGGAGGGCGAGCCGGCTGGCTTCCTGGCCGCGCTGCTGATGGCCTGCTGGCCGACGGCGCTCTACTTCGCGCCCCACGCGCTGATGGACAGCCCGAGCATGATCTTCCTGACCTGGGGTTACGCCTTCTGGCTGGAGGAGCGCGTCGAGGGCGCCCCGACCGCTCGGCGCGCGGCGCTCTGGATGGGCCTGTTCTTCGGGCTGGCCGGGGTGGTGCGCTTCACCAGCGGCCTTCACATGCTCGTGCCCCTGGCCGACCTCGCCCTGCGGCGCCGCTGGAAGGCGCTCGGGTGGCTCACGGTGGGGGCCGCCCCTGGACTCCTGCTGCTCGGGGCGGTGGACTGGCTGACGTGGGGTCGCCCC
Organism: Pseudomonadota bacterium; assembly: GCA_005804885.1. Classification (GTDB taxonomy): domain Bacteria; phylum Myxococcota_A; class Bradymonadia; order Bradymonadales; genus SYOX01. The sequence goes on along the minus strand of SYOX01000276.1, from coordinate 27,173 downwards.
TTCCACTCCGCCATCGAGCACTTCACCTACAACTACCTGGAAGGCGGCGCGAGCGACCACGGCGTCAGCCCCTGGCACTTCTACCTGACCGAATCCTTCGGGGCTCGCCTCGGCCCGGGGATCGTCGTCGTCGCCGGGCTGCTGATCCTCGCGCTCCCGCGCGCCTGGCCGGCGCTGCTCACGGTGGCGGTCCCGACGCTGCTGCTGTCGACCGTCGCGCACAAGGAGGAGCGCTTCTTGATGCACAACTGGCCCTTGCTCATGGGCGCCCTGGCCGTCGGCCTCGCCGCGCTCTGGCGGCGGGCCAGCCGGCGCTCAAGGGGGCTCGCCGCGGGCCTCACGGCGGCGATGATCGCGCTGATGCTGACCTCCAACCTCCACGGCACCTCGAAGCTGCCCTGGCGCTGGCGAGCCGGGATCTTCGAGGCGCAGCGCTTCGTCGGACACCAGCCCGACGCCTCGGGCCTCCTGCTCGACGACCGCCAGCACCTCAACGGCGGCCAGCTGGCCCTCGACCGCGCCATCCCTCAAGTCCAGTCCAGGCCGTCCTGGTGGGGAAACCCCCTCTTCAACTACGCCGCACTGCGCGGAGATGATCCCCAGACAGCCAGGCTCCTTGAGCGCGGCTGGACACAGGTGGCGACCTTTGAAGACATCCGGGTGCTCAGGCGCCCCCCCTCCTCTCGGTGACCCTTCCGCGCAGGATCAGAGTTGAAAAACGGGATTGTCATCCCCTTGATGATGCCCAAGCTCTGTTGCGGTGAGCGCAGCGGCGGCCCAGGGTGGCCTTCTCCCATACCGCCTCTGTTCACCTCGCAGGCCCACACAGCCTGTGAAGTGCCCGGGTCATTGTAAAAACCCGCCTCTGCCCTTCGACCCATCTGTGACAGGCTCACAGACCCCGCAGGGAGGAGGAATTCAGGCACGCAACACCCTCATAGGAACGACGCCTTTAAGGGTGAGGTGATTGTGGGAGGTCACCGAAACGCCATCGTCGAGACTAAAAGGAGGTGATAACGTGTCTTTCAAAACCATGACCCGTGAGGTGGCGTCCCTCTGAAGACCCCTCAAGATCTGGTCGCAGTCACCCCTTCGCCGGAATGCTCCTCTGGCCCAGGTTGATCCTGCCGGGCACACCGACAGGAGTCTGGAGGGTTCATCGACTGTCTTCAGGTGGGTCCCATACGCTACCGGCATCCCGGCGCCCCGAGGTTGGTCAACCTCGGGCCTGGTGGGCCGCTTCCAACGGAGGCGGAACAACCCCTGGGCAGCAGCGCCGGGTTGCTTATTTCTTGGCTCTTTCAGGTGGAGTCGCGCGAGCAGGCGAGGGCAAGAAAAAGAGAAGGCCGAGCGCCTCCGTCGGCCAGAATGGGTGGCATCGACAGGAGCGCTCGGCGACGGGGCCAGAGCCTTGAGGGTTCTGGGCGGGCTACTCGTCCTTTTTGAGGGTGACCTTGACGCGCTTGGTCTTCCCCTCGGAGGGCGTCACCGAGATGGTGCGGGTCTGGTAGCCCTTCTTTTCGATCTGGATGCGAACCTTGGTGTCGGCCGGCAGCTCAAGGGTGGCCGGGGTGGTCCCGACGACCTGACCGCCGATGAGCACCTGCGCGCCCTCGGGTGAAGTCTCGACGACCACGGGGGCGAGCCCGCCTGCAAAGGCGTAGGCCATGACGGCGAAGATCATCGACATCGCGGCGAGGCTGGCAAGAAGCCGCGCACCGATGGTCTGCCTCGTTTCTCTCTGAATTGATCGCATGGTCCCTCTCCAACGCTGCGGGTGACTTCCCGCGAGCCATCGGCTTCGGGGTGTGTTGACGGCACCTCGCCGAGGATCTTCAAAAAGATTTCACGCGGGGCCGAAAAACTTCATTGAGGGGCGGCTTTCTCCTTGGGGATGGGCACGAAGCCCACCGTGAGGTCGAGGACGGCGCCCCTCGGCTCGGGCATGGCGCTGATGAGCACGCGATCGAGCCCCGCGAAGGGAGAGGCGGCCTGTTCGATGCCGACGATCTTCTGGAGTTGGGCTGGATCGAGCAGGATGCCCGTGGCGCGGTTGTTGTCGGCCACGGCCTTGACCTGGGGGTGTGCCAGGGCGCCCTGCGGGCCCTTGCCCTTGGCGCTGGCGAGCCGGACGGCGTCCTCGGCGGAGATCTTGGCGCTGGCCACGAGCGCGACCTTGTCCCCGACGGCCAGGGTCGCCAGAGGCGCGTCGCCCTGGAAGGCGTAGAGGACGACGCCGCCCTGCTCAGAGCGCTTGACGAAGGCGGAGGCGCCCTGGGCGACGCTGTCGAAGGCCTTGATGATGGCGCCGCGGTCGCGAAGCCCGAGCGAGAAGGTCGTCCTGGAGGTGGTCATGAGCATGGACAGGTCGGGGCGCTGGAGGAGGGTCGGAGGTGCCTCGTAGACGGCCCAGACGAGGTTCCCGTCCAGCGCGGGGAGCACCTGCGCCTCGACGTCGACCTGGAACTGGCGCTTGAGCAGGGCGAGCGACTCGTCGAGCATGACCGCGTCGTCGCCGAGCAGCTTGCGGAGCTCCGCGATGCCCTTCTGGGGGTGGAAGGAGGTCTTGAGGGCCAGCGCCGGGGCGCCGTCGAGCGTCGGCGCGAGCGCTGCGGAGGCGCCCAGGGCCTCGGTGCCCTCGTCGATGCGCTTCTTGACGTTGCCGCGGGCCAGGACCTGGACGTGGAGGTTCAGGCCGGCGTCCTCGATCTTGAGGCCGACGCCGACCCATCCGACCTCGGCGGAGATCGTCTTCATCTCGTCCGCCTGGGCCTTGCTGTGGGTGAACTCGCCGAGACTCCCGGCGCGGGCGGCCAACGAGGCCGGCAGGTTGACGAAGCCGAAGATGGGGTGGCTGGCGGACAGCTCCTTTTGGAGGCCGTCGAAGTCGGGGAGCTTGGAGAGCGAGGCTTCGGGCTTGAGCTTGAGGTGGCGGGTCAGGGATATCTCGGCGTCTGCGGTGTTCTGGGCCAGATCCTTGCCTGGGAAGACGATGGCGGTGCCGTCGCGGATGGTCCAGGCCAGCACGAGCGCGTCGGGGGTGATGATGGTGGCCGGGGCCTGTCCATCGGCGGGCTTCTTGACCAGGAACTTGAGGGTGTGCCCGTCGATCTGCTTCGTGATCGGCTGATCGGCGGCGCCGAGGCGCTCCTTGCCCAGCGCAAGGGCGAAGTCCTCAAAGACTTTTTCGGCCTCGATGGGGATCAGCAGGACGACGTTGTCCTTGGTGTAGGTGACGGCGAGGCCGCCTCCGGTGCGGACGCCCTTGGCCTTGAGGCCGGGGATGTCGCGCAGGTCCACGCCGAAGCGCTGCTTGAGCTGGTCGAGGGACTGCGCGATGGGCATCTGGGTGCCGAACTGGCGCTGGAGGATGGCGGCGCCGTCGCGCAGGTTCTTCCAGTCGGCGGTGAAGAAGGCCGCGTCGACGTCGTTGGGGACGAGCTGGGCCAGCTCGACGGTCGCAGCGGCTCCCGGCGGGGCCTCGCCGCGCTCGCACAGCGCGCACCCGGTGGCGATCGCCATCAGGAGGGCGATCATCAGCCCCAGGCGGGCCGGCGAGGTCGCCGGGGGGCGAACGAGGGGTTGGCCCTGACCTGGAGAGGCCTCGGTCCTGGTGTCTCGCGGTGTGGTCATCTCAGGCTCCTTGTGAATGGGGCGCGGCCTGTGGCGGCGGGCGCTTGAGGGCGTCGGCGACGCTGATGCGGCCGGCGAGGCCGCCGATGACGCCCCATACGAAGTTGATCAAGGCGATGAGCAGGTGGATGGTCGTGGCGAAGAGCAGGCCGGCGGACTCGTCGACGGCGAACATGCCCAGGGCGAAGACGACGGCCCAGTGAAAGACGCCGACGGTCCCGGGTCCTGCGGGGATCATGATGCCGACGACGATCACGCTCAGGGTCGTGTAGGCCGCGATCAGGGGCAGGTCGCCGGTCGAGCCGGGGAAGGCCTGGAAGAGGACCCAGATGCCGACGCCGGAGAGCGACCAGATGGCGAGGGTCATCACCAGGTAGGTCAGCGCCACGCGGGGGGCGCTGATCAGCCTCAGGGCGTCGAAGAAGCCGCCGATGAGCCCGATGACCTTGTCGGCCAGCGGCCGTGAGAAGCGCCCGAGCAGGCTGTCCAGGGGCGACCTGAGCCACCGGAAGGAGATCGCGGCGAGGAAGAGGCCCACCGAGGCGCTGCCGAAGACCCCGGCGGCGACGTAGCCGCTGACGAGGAATTCGCGCGGGACCTGGTTGGCGTCCAGGAGCAGGACCGTCACGAAGAGGATCGCGCTCATGCTCAGGCCATCGAGGATGCGCTCGACGATGACGGTGGCGGTGGCCGACCCGAAGTTGACGCGCGGATCCTCGCTGATGAGCAGCGGCCGGGCCAGCTCACCGAGGCGCGCAGGCAGGGCGAAGATGGCCATCATCCCCACCGCGCCCACGGCCAGGATCCGGGGCCACGCCACCGGCGCCAGCGCCCGGATCGTCACGCCCCAGCGCACCAGCCTGAGCCAATGGGCCACGCTCAACAGGCCAAAGTAGGCCGCCAGGAAGGCGGGCTCCATGGTGGAGAGCTCGGCCCTGAAGCGAGACCAGTCGACCCCTCGGACGACCAGCCAGACGAAGAAGGCGCTGAAGGCGATCCCGACGGTGATGTTGATGGCCAGCTTGACGGGGGAGCGCGCAGGGGCCTCAGGAGGGGTGCTCGACGCCATGTTCGTGTGTCCGGTTCAGGAGGACATCGCCCAGCGTCCATCTACACCCGGCCCGCCGCCTCAGTCAAAGATCGGGGGCGGTCGAGATGCGCAGCCCCTCGCCCTCGGGCGACCACTTGATCTCGATGGTGTCGAGGCCCGGGGTGTCCAGGACGAAGTGGGCGGGCTGCTCCGCGCTCAGCGACGGCGGGCCGTCGAGAGGTTGACGGGCGCCCTCGGGGCCGAGGCTGCTCCAGACCCCCGTCTCGCCGGAGCTCAGGGCGACCGTAGGGCTCTGTTGGGCGCCCAGCATCACGAGGGTGGCCAGGTTGGTCAAGAGCAGGAGCGTGATGGCGGCCACGAGGATGCGCGCGGCGCGGTGCTCCATGAGCGCCTCGAAGGGCCCTCGGCTGTCGCCCCAGTCCACATCGACGGGCACGATCTCGGGCACCTCCAGATCCAGCTCGGACCCCAGGACCGTCGGCCCCTCGCCGTCGGCCTCCGGGGCGGCGAACGCGACCGAGGGGGCCTCCTTGACTTCGGCCGCCTCGTTGAGGGCCTGCGCGAAGGCCAGCGCGCTCGAGGGCCTCGCGCCCGGATCCCGGGCGAGCCCGCCCTTGAGCACCTTCCAGACGCCGGGGGGCAGCTCAACGCCATAATCGGAGGGCGGCGTCAGCGGGCTGGAGGCCAGCGCCTTGAGCTGATCCGCGATGGACACCGAGGGGTCCTTGATGTAGGGGTGCTCGCCGGTCAAGCTGCGGTAGCACATCACGGCGAGCCCAAAGACGTCGAAGGCGACGGGATCGAGGGGCTCGGGCGAGGGCAGGACCTGCTCTCTGGCGGTGGTCTGCTCGGCCCACTCGCCGTCGAAGCCCGGCCTGAAGGGGCCGGTCAGGGACTGGCGCCAGCGCCGGACCTCCTCGGTGTCAAAGCTCTCCGGCGCGAGGTGGTCGACCCAGACGCCGTCGAGATCGGCGTGGGGGTCGATCAACCCGATCTCGTGCTTGAGCAGGCCGCAGCCGAAGCCGCCGAGGCGGGCGTAGGCCCCCGAGGGGGTCTGCTCGAACCAGACGTGCTCGGTCCGCACCGCGAGGTGGCCGAAGCCCGCCGAGTGCGCGTCCTCCAGGGCCATCGCCACCTCCTCGATGACCTTGAGCGTGCCGTCGAGCGGCAAGCGCCCCTGGTGCCGGATGATGTCCTGAAGGCAAGGGCCCTGGGCGGCCTCCGTCAAGACGAAGGGCGCGTTGGCCTCGACCTCGCCGCAATCAAGGATCCTGAGGATGTTGGCGCTGCGCAGGAGGCTGGCGCGGCGCACGAGCGCCTCGATCCTCGCCGCAATGGCGCCGGCGGCCACGATCGGGACCTGAAAGCGTCCGGCGACGTCCATCACCCAAAGATCCACAGGGAGATCAAAGGGTTGCTGACGGACACGGTAGCACTGGGCCACCCCGTCGTAGGTCCTGGGGGTCTTGACTTCGTAGCGGTGGTCGAGGGAGAGGACGCCCCCAGAAAGATCTTCCATGATCGCTCCTCAGGTTCAGAACGACGGATCCAGCAGCCTGGGTCCTGAAGTCCGCAGTCTTCGGCCTCAATGACGTCCTTGCCTTGAGTGACCGAGTTCTTCCCCAAGGAAGTACCACACCACGCCTGCTGTTGAACAGGACAAAGGCGAATAAACCCGCCACCATGACACGGCCCGTCGCCTTGTCCAGAAAGAGGTCGGCGAGGCTCGCCGTGAGAGATCGACTTTCCACCGCTTGCCGCGGGCGGTACACTGAGCGTGGAGAGGTCCCGGGCGGCGATGGGCAGCCGGGAGCGAAGGTGACGCAGAGGGTGACCAGGCGATCCAACGACGACCCCACCGCGACCCGTGCAGGGCCAGTGGATTACTCTGACCAGGCCACCCAACCGGCGGTCTTGATCGACGACGATCCCGAGGCTGGCATCGCCACGTACCAGAGCCCGGACGGCTCATCGTCCGTGACCATCGATTACGCCGCCGCGCGCCGAAGGCCAGGGCGACCCCCCGACTACAACCTCGAAGAGCACTACGAGACCCCCACCCACAAGCGCGATGTCCGCGCACCCTATAAAGGCCCTGAGAGCTTCGCGCCCTCGCCGCTGGCCGACGAGGGCGCCCCCGAGACGATCCCGCTGTCGCTGTCGAGCTTCGCCAACATGCCCGATCGGCCCTGGGAGCAACCCCTCCCCGGCGAGGCCAGGCGCCCGACGCCCGACGCCACCTACAACGTCGAGATCTCACAGCCCGTCCGCATCATCACGCGCAGAGCCGAGCCGACCACCAAGCCGCGCGCCGACAGGAGCCAGGTCGCAGGCGGCCTTCGGGGCAACGACGAGGCCCCCCGCAGCGTCATCGGGATATCGACGCCTCAAGCGCCCTCGACCCCGACGCCGCCTCCGCGTCACCCCGCCGCGCCCGCCCTGGCGCCGCGACCCACGCCGCCGCCCATCCCGCCGATGGCGGCCCAGGCTCGACCACCTCGGCCACCTCCGCCCATGAGGCCGCCCCCCTTCAACGGGCCGCCTCCCCCTCGGGCGGGGCGATCGCCCGAGGCCGCGCTGCGCCCTGCGCCCATGACCTCGCCCCCGCCGCAGCGGCGCGAGACCCTGGAGCGCAGCGGCGTCTTCATCGCCGACGAGTTTGAGCACGCCGCGCTGCGGCGATCGACGCTCAACATCATCATCGGCTTCGTCTTCGCGGGGGGGATGGTGCTGCTCTTTATGGCCTTGCTCCTGCTGGCCCTCTTTGGCCCCCAGATCCTCGCCGTCATCAAGAGCTACTGAAGCGAGCGCAGCAGCGCCTCGATCCGGGGGTCTGCCAGCCGCCTGCTCGCCGCCTGGAGGATCTCGCGCGCCCTGGGGACGGCGCCAGCCGCCGCGTGCGCCCGGGCCAGCATCAGGATCGCGTCGGAGTCGTCCTCGCGCGAGCCCTGGAAGTGGGCCTCTGCCAGCTCGACGATCACCTCGACGGTCAACCCGCTGGCCTCCGGCGCCGCCAGCGCGATCTCAAGCAGGCTGCGGAGCAGGGCGTTCTCGCCGCTCAGCGCGTGCGCCTTGCGGTAGAGCGCCACGGCGCTGGCGCCCTGGCCTGCCGCCTTCCAGGCCTTCGCTCCGAGGGTCAGCGCCTCCGCCGAGGGGCGACCGCGCTGGGCCAGCACCTCGATGATCGCGGCGGCCTCCTGGCCCCTGCCCTGCTCCAGCAGCCGCTCTGCGAGCTGACGGGAGGGCATCTCCCCCGCCGGATCGATCTCGACGGCCCTGCGAAGCGCCTTCTCCATCCCGGCCTTGTCGCCGCCGCGCTCCAGCACCTGCGCCTCCAGCACAAAGGCGCTGACCTGATCGCTGTTGATCGCTCGGGCCTGCCGGACGTACTCAAGCGCCTTGTCCATGAAGCCCCGATTGTACTCCGCCTCGCCGAGCGCGACGTAGGCGTCGGCGAGCTGGTCGTCGGCGCGGATCGCCTTCTGGAGCGCGATGACCGCGAGCTGATCCTGACCCCTGGCGAGGTGGGCGCGGCCCAGGCCCAGGAGCGCCTCGCCCGAGCCCTCGTCCAGCCTCGTCGCCGCCTGAAAAGCCTCCACGGCCCCTTCGTAGGACTTGCTGGAGAGCAGCGCTTGTCCAAGGAGGAGGTGGCCTTCGATCTCGTCGGGGTTCTGGCTGACGAAGGCGCTAAGCCTTTGAATTGCCTCTCGATTATTGCCGATGGCGAGATCGAGGGCCGCTGCGCGCAGCCGACCCTGCCGATGATCCTGGTCGCGCCGGATCAGCTCGGCGTAGGTCGCCTTGGCCTCGTCCAGGGACCCAGCGGCCTCCAGCGCGCGGCCTCGGAGCATCCGGGCCTCGGAGAGGTCGCCGTCGAGGGCCAGCGCGCGGTCGGCGGCCTGGAGCGCTCTGGGGGCGTCGCCGAGCGAGAGGCTCAACTGCGCCACGAGGACGTGCCCGCCGGAGAGGTGAGGATCCAGCCGCGCGACGTTCTCGGCCTGGACGAGCGCCTCGGCCTCCTCACCGAGCACCTGGAGGGCGAGGGCCAGATCGTAGGCGGCCAGGACGAACTGAGGGTTGCGCTCGATGCTGACGCGGAAGGCCGACGCCGCCCCCGAGACATCGCCGGCTGACCTCAGGCGCTGGCCTGCGCTGTAGGCTTCGTCAGCGCTCTCACCGAACCCGTCCGAGGGCGAGCCGCCCGCGCAGGCCATCGAGGTCGAGAGGATGAGCGCGGCGAGTTGGGCGCGCCACGCGCTGGCGGCGCTGCGTGTAACCAGAGCCATGAAACCTCCGTGGGGTCGCTTCGCCCCTGCTGTTTGATGTCAGCGGCTATACCACGGCCGACGCGGTCTGCGCCACCTCGGCTTGTCCCCACCCCCGCCCCTCTGATAGAACAACGGTCACTGTGGCGCCCGCCCTTCTTCTCCTTCGGCGCGCAGCAGCCAAGGCCGCCCACACCGGGTTTACCACCCATGCGCGCTGTGCAAGAGACAGGCTCGGTAATCGCCGTTATCGCGACAATCAGCGCGACGCTGTGCGCTTGCTTCCCAGGATTCGACCTCACGGGCAAGGACAGGTGCCAGACGGACGGCGACTGCACCGAGGGCAAGCGCTGCCTGATCGACGATCTGGAAGGAGCCGAAGGCCAGTGCGCGCTGCTCTCTGCGGGCGACGACGCGGGGCCTGACGACGGCCGGTGCGCCCAGGGCGACGCCGACGGCGACGGGGTCTCCAGCCTGGAAGGCTGTCCAGAGATCGACTGCGACGACGGCGACGATCGCCGATCGCCCCTGCTGCCGGAGTTCTGCGACGGGATCGACAACGACTGCGACGACATCGTCGATGAGGGGGCGCTCAACGTCTGCGGCCAGTGCGGGCCCCAGCCCGCCGAGGTCTGCAACGGGCGAGACGACGACTGCGACGGCACCTCCGACGACGGGGTGACGAACGCCTGCGGCAGCTGCGGCCCGGTCCCCACCGAGTTCTGCGACGGGGTCGACAACGACTGCGACGGCTTCATCGACGAGGGCCTTGAGCCGAATTGCGCCTGCGAGGAGGGCCAGGTCCGCGTGTGCCCGAGGGACCAGGACCCCAGCGTCGTCGTGTGCACCCAGGGCAGCCAGTTCTGTGAGGGAGGAAGGTGGGGCCCATGCATGGGGGCCTCCCTGGCGAGCCCTGAGCTGTGCGACGGGGCCGACGACGACTGCGACGAGGCCGTCGACGAGGGCTTCGCGCTGGACAGAGATGCCTCCCATTGCGGAGCCTGCGGCAACACTTGCGGGACCTTCCAGGCCAGCAGCGCCTGCGTCGGCGGGTCGTGCAGGGTCGAATGCCGCGACGGCGCCGTCGATCTCGACAGGGATCCGGCCAACGGCTGCGAGTACGCCTGCCGCCCGCTTGATGAGGTCGAGACCTGCGACGACGGGCTCGACAACGACTGCAATGGGACCATCGACGGGGGATGCCCGAGGGTGGCGATCTCGGGTGATTACGCCTTCTTCAACCTCTTCGGGCGGAACTCCGAGGGGCTCCCCCCTGGTCTCGTCACCGGCTCGATGAGCTTCATCGACCCGAGAGGCCCCACGGCGCGCTTTGAGGGCCTGACGCTCTTCGCCTCGGATCTGGAGGGAGGGCAGTTCACCTACAACCAGGGCACCGAGCGCCGGGTCGAGCTCACCCCCCGGCGCGGCGTCACGCTCCACCCAGGATCGGGCGGGGACAACCTCGGCGGGCGCTTCATCGGCCAGATGACCCCCGATCGGAGCGCCGCCGCGATGATCGAGTTCAACGGAGAGGATCAGCAGGTCGCCAGCTTCGCCCTGATCGTCAAGAAGCCGGATCTGCTCAACCCGACCTCCAACCTGCTCCTGCGCGGGCTGCTCGCCCTGGGCGTAGCTCTGCCCGGCGAGCTGCTTGAGCAGACCCCGCAGGTTGACGCCGCGATGCTGGCCGCGCTCTCCCTCAAGCCCCTCTTCCCGAAGGGCGAGGGGCGACATGTCGGGGTGCTCGGCGCGGAGCGGGCGCAGCCGCTGAACCCCTTTGAGTACGAGGTCGATCGCCTCGGGAGGGTTCAGATGTCCCCCTTCGGGCAGGACAACGCCCTCTCCGGGCTCGTCGACGATCGAGGCGGCTTCGGGGTCCTCCTGTGGACGCGCGGTGGGCAGACCTTGCCGGGGCTGTCGCTCTTGATCGAGCGACGGCGACGTGATCCTGCGCTGCCCGCCGAGGGCGGCTGGGTGCTCGTCGGTCTCCAGACGGCCCTGCTCGAAGACAACACCCAGATCAGCTACAACGCGGTCCTCCAGGAGTTCAGGATCCAGAACTCTGGCGCGATCTTCGCCGAAGGCGGCCCCCAGAGCGGCACCCAGATCGGGCTGGCCCAGGTGGTCACCCGCGCAGGCGAGCGAGCCGTCGAGCTCGATCTTCGGCTCGCAGACAACCTCCAGCCGCCGAGGTTGCTGCTCCGAGGCTTCGTCGCCGAGAGCGGCCAGCTCGCCGTCTTTCAGGAGATCGAAGAGGGTGACCCCTCCCGCGCCAGCGCGTCGATCTTCCTCGCCATCTCCATCGACACCCAGCCATCCGGTAACAACCCCTGAAGAACACTGGAGAAAACCATGATCGTCTGCCGCCCCTCGCGCTCCAGGTCCCAGCCGCCCACGGCCCATGGGCGCGCCGCCGCCGCGTCTCTGCTCGCCACGGTCCTCCTGATCGCCGCGGCGTGCGGTGAGGAGCCCGCGACCTCCTCCGAGGGCGATCTGGGCGCAGGGGAGGCCTGCGCCAGCTCGGGGCAGTGCTTGTCGGGGTTGTTGTGCATCGGCGGCCTCTGCAAGGATCCCAACGCCCCGGCCAACAACGGCTTCACCAACAACGACCCGAACAACGACCCGAACAACGACCCCAACAACACGCCCAACAACGACCCCAACAACGACCCCAACAACACGCCGGGGCCTGTTTGCGGCGACGACATCTGCGCGCCCGAGGAGGCCGAGGGCTGCCCGGAGGACTGCGGCGACCCCAACAACGACAACCCGCGCCCCAGAGTCCTGACGGGCGGCGTGAGCCTCTTCGAGGTCAACATCACGGCCAACTTCCTCGTCAGCATCCGGCGCGGGAACATCGGGGCGGCCTTCGTCGAGCCCGAGCCTGAGGATCCGCCGATCCGGAGCTTCGGCGAGTGCGATCTGATCAACGTGAGCCAGGGCGGCCCGGAGGCCTTTGGCTACTCCGCCGGCGACATCTCGGTGGCGATCAACGGCCAGTCCCACGTGCTGACGCCGATGGACGGCGGCGGCGGCTCGACGGTCTACCCCACGGCCTTCGGCGAGGAAAACGAGGACGCCTACCGGCCGGGCGCGGCGATCATGGTGTCGGCCACGGGCGGGCATGTCGGGGCCTTCATGGGGTCATTGACGGCCCCCCAGGAGCACATCCTGTCGACCCCTCCGGCGGACGCGATGGTCTCCGGGACTGGCGATCTCGCGCTGAGGTGGACGGGAGACGGGTCAGGCTCCCAGGTGGCCGTCGCGATCAGCCCGCTGGACGCGGGCTTCAACTTCCTCGACGGGCGTGGCCTCAACTGCGTGCCGGGGGGAGGCGACTCGGGGACGCTGGTGGTGCCGGCCGCGGCGATGCGGGAGCTTCAGGCGGACAAGCTGGCCATCGTCGTGATCAAGGTCAACAACGTCGCTCTGGACGTCGATGGTGACGACATCGTCCTGAACACGACCTACGCGGCGGGGAACGTCGTCAACCTGCGCTGAGGGCCTTGTCGCTCGGGCGGGTCAACCACCCGAGCAGGCCGCCCAGGCCCACCGAGACGCACCAGGCCCCCGACGAGAGCCCCACCCCCAGCGCCAGCGCGCCCACCAGGCCAGCGCCGCCGCTGGCCAGCGCCGCCACCAGGGGGAGCGCGAGCAACCAGAGCGCGAAGCCCGACGCCCACAGCGCCCCGAGGCTCCGCTTTGACGCCCCTCGGAAGGCCGCCATCGAAGGCAGGACGAGCGCGAGCGGGACGAGCCCCGCCGCTCCCACCAGGACGCTGCCCAGCTCCGGGGAAGCGAGCGCCGCCAGCAGCCCCCCGACAGGCGAGGCACCGGAGCCGTCGGGCCGGAGGTAGTTGAGGACGACCATGACCATGCCGACGATGACGACGGCCCGCGAGAGGCCGCTGGAGGGGTAGGCGGAGCGCCAGATCAGGCCCACGGGCAGGAGGAGCGCGATGGCCGCCAGCGTCCGCCCGATCGGATCCCCGAAGGTCTGAAGGGCGGCGATGTCCGAGACGACGAAGAGCGCGACGACGAGCACCCCGACGAGGGAGATGATCAGGGACCTCAGCGCGGGAGGGAGCTTGATGAGCCCCGCCAGGCCGACGATGAGGCCCGCGATCAGCGGAAAGCCCATCGCCGCAACGCTCAAGGGCGAGCCCGCGGTGAAGCCCTCGGAGCCCGAGGCCACGAAGTACAGGACAGGGACGAAGGTGAGCGCGAGCCCAGCGAGGGTGGCTGAATACCGCGCCAGGCGCTCGCCGTCCCACAAGGCGGGGGCCGCGAGGGCGGGCGCCGCCTCCTGGGATGCGGGAGCGACGAGGGCGGGGGCCTCCTCGACGACAGGCGCCTCGGGGGCTGTCTCGACGGCCTGGGGGGGAGCGATGGAAGGCGCCGTCTCGGCGAGAGGCGCGACAGCGACGGGCTCGGGGTCGCGCTCGGGGGGCTTGGAGGGGGAGGGCTCCACGGGATCTGGCGCTTTGGCGGAGGCGAGCGGGTCGAGCAGGTGCGCGACGCTGGATATCTGGACAGTGTCGGACGGGCCCTCATCGTCTTCGCCGAAGAAGTTGTCGAAGTCGCCGGCCCCATCGTCGATCTGGAGTCGCTGGACCTCGGGTTTCTTGATCTCGGCGACCTCGGGGACTTTGGGCTCCTTGAAGTCAAGGCCCTTCAGCTCGCGGGTGGGCGCGTGGCCGAGCTCCTCCTCCTCGGCGTGGGTCATGGCCTCGGAGATGTTGATGCGCATCGTCGACGCGGGGGCGCCGCGCAGCCCGGGCTTGGCGCCTCGGGCGACCAGATCGTTCTGGGTGCGCGCGGAGGCGTCGTTGGACGACTCGGAGACATTCCGCGACGGGGAGGTGCCGCTGCGGACCTGGGACGGGGTGTCCCCGAAAGCGGCCGGCACGGCCATGCGCATCGTGGTCGAGGGCGCGCTCTTCTCGGCCTTGGCGGGGGCGGGGCTCGGTGAGGGCTCCGCGCGGCTGCCGAGGACGGGGATGGACATCTCCATGGTGGCGCCGGACTTGCCCGTGCGCTCGTCGGGGGGCTGATTGGACTGATCCGGGCTCTTGAGGGTGGTGCTGATGCGGATCCGCTCGGGGCGGACGGTCAGGTTCTGGCCGCTGAAGACATACTGGCCGGGCTGCCCCGAGGAGGCGAGCGTGGGCGAGGACCTGGTGGCCTCGTCGCGGGCGCTCTCGTTCGTGATGGCCGGGATGCCCTGGAGGGTCTTTCGAGAGTCGTCCCCGCGGACCTTGATCTTCTTGTCGCGGCTGGGGAACTTGAACAGCCCGGAGCCGGGCGTGTTGTCGTCCTTGGAGAAGCCGAAAGGCTCGTCGGCGGCGCCCTGGCTGGCCTCGTCGATCATGTCATCGCGCAGCGAGGGCAGCTGGGCGGTGTGCCGCACCTCCTCATTCGGGATCTGGAAGGTCGCCAGATCATTGGCGATCTCTTCTTCAAGCTCCTTCTGGAAGGCATCGACGGAGGGCAGACCCATGAGCGTCGACCGCATGACGCCTTCCTGGAGCAGGTTGGAGGGCGCCTCTTCGTCGGACCGCATGAAGGAGGGCTTGCCGCCCATGGTGACCGTCTTCTGACGGCTGGGAGACAGGAGAGCCTTGCGCGGCTCCTGGATCGGCGCGCTGGGCTGCGAGGGCTTCGACGGGATCACCTGGGAGGGCGGCTGGACGGGCCCTCCGCGCGCCAACGCGGTCTTGTTCTGGACGGGCGGCTTCTTCTCCTTCTGGACGGGCGGCGCGGGGCCGGGCGCGGTCGCCCTTGGGGCCTCGCTGCGGGAGCTCCAGGGGCCGAGCGTCCCGGGGTCCTTGTTGTCCTGCTTCCTTGGATCAAAGGACATCCAGGGGGCGCTCGTGCGCTCCTCCCGGGCTGCCTTGTTGCCTGGCACGCCAAAGAGCGTCTGGGCGCCTTCCTGGGCCTCGTCGGCCTTCTCGTCCCGTTTCTCCTTGAAGGGGAAGCCCTGCGTCCTTGCCCCTTTCTCCTCGTCCGCCACGCGGAGCATCCTGCCTGACGGCGGCCTCTCCCCGCGCTGATCAGGGGTCCTGGCCTGGTCCCGCTCGGAGCGGAGGTCTTCGGTGGGGCGATAGGGCGTCACGCCGACGAGCGTGGAGGCCGTGGCCCCTTTCTCCGGAGCGGGCTCAGGGGCCGAGGCATGCCCCCAGCCTTGCCGCTGAGGCGAGCTCTCGGTGCGACGCG
Organism: Pseudomonadota bacterium; assembly: GCA_005804885.1. GTDB lineage: Bacteria > Myxococcota_A > Bradymonadia > Bradymonadales > SYOX01. The sequence continues at coordinate 12,008 of SYOX01000276.1, read as the reverse complement.
GCGGCGGCGGGGAGAGCCTCGGGGCCGACCCGAGCGGCATGGTCGTGGAGGGCTTGGCGCCGAGCAGGCCAGACAGTTTGATGTCCGCGCCGCACGCGTGGCACTCAAGTGACCCCTCGTTGTTGATGGCGCCGCAGTTCAGGCACTCTTTCACAGTAGCCTCAAGAGGTCATCTAGCGGTTGTCGTTCAATGAAGATCCACCCGGACTATAAAACGCCACCACCACGGTGTCAAACCGGCGAGCCCGCCCGTGATCGTCGCTCCAGACCGAACCCGGCCGCGTCCCTGAGCGACATCCTCGTCGAGGGAAAGCTCCTTGTCCGGATGTCGGTTGAGCGACAGCCAGTTGAATGACCGCGCCGCGATGATCTATATTCCTCATCGGTGGCTCGCCCCTGAACCCATGGAGAGAGTGCATGTCGACCCAGTCGCTGCGCCAGCTCATTACCGTCCTCCGCGGCTGCCTGCGCGGAGGCAACCACACGCGCGCGCTGCGCCTGCTTGTCACGAACCTGCCGCGCACGGAGGGCCATTATCTCTTGAGGCGCAGCGTGGCCGAGATCCTGCTCGACATGGGCCGGACGCGCGAGGCGCTTGAGATCTACGAGATCCTCGTGCGCCACTTCACCAACTCCGGCCACCCGCTGCTGGCCATCATCGTGGCCCACCGGCTCGCAGAGCACGAGCCCAACATCCACAGCCACTTCGACCACCTCTCGCGCGTCTACGGCAACGGATCGCCCTTCCTCGATCCCTCCGTCCAGATGCTCCCGCTGCCGGACCCTCCGGCCAGCGCCCGGATCGACCTCAACGGCGCCGACCCTCAGGAGCCCCTGGAGATCCTCATCGAGCGCGCCCACGGGCTGGCGACCCTCAAGGACAACTTCGCCGCCGTCCCGGACAAGGTCCCCCCCATCCCGCTGCTCAGCCTCCTGGACGTCCGGACGCTGCGCACCCTCATCGAGCTGCTGCGGCCTGCCAGCTTCGTCGAGGAGGCCACGATCTTTGGCCCGGACAGGCCCCTGAAGGCCCCCCTCTTCGTGGCCAACGGCGATCTGCGCCTGACGACCGACGACAAACACCAGACGGTCAGCACCGGCGCCCTCATCGGCCACCGCACCATCCTCGGCCTGCCCAACCCGACCGGCGCCATCGTCGGCGTCGCCCTGAGCCCCGTCGAGGCCCTCACCCTCGACGACGACACCCTGCCCATGGTCCAGGGCGACGCCTCCATCCGACAGACCGTCGAGGGCTTCGATCAGGCCTGCCTCATCGACAAGGCCATCGACCGCTCCGGCATCTTCTCCAAGATCCCCGTCGACCACCGCGAGGAGCTCATCGGGATGATGGAGGGCCTGGCGCTGCGCGACAACACCACCCTGATCCACCAGGGGCAGAACAGCGACGGCCTCTACCTCATCGTCGACGGCCGCATCGACGTCAACAAGCGCGACGGCGAGTGGGACGTGACCTTCCGGACCATGGAGATAGGCGAGGTCATCGGCGAGATCAGCCTCGTGACCGAGGGGCCCGCAGTCGCCTCCGTCGTCACCGACGGACCCGCCCGCGCCCTCTTCATCAAGGCCTCCGACGTCATGCGCATCTGCGAGCGCTTCCCGGCCGTCATGGCCGAGCTGCGAGAGTCCGCCGCCAAGCGCCTTCTGTCCCGCGAGGCTTGACCTCTCGCGGCGCGCGGCGACCTTCGGAGACCCAAGGGCTGGATTAAGCCGTTGAAGCGCTCGGTTCTCCTTCCGGGTCTGCGCCCAAGGGCCACACCCCCAACCTTTGACGAAGCGCCCCAGGCCCTCAAGGGCCACGACCAGGAGTCCCCCTCATGAAGCACTCGACGCGATCAACCCGCGCACGACTCTCGATCCTCCTGGGCCTCGCCCTGGCGACCGCGGCCCCCTCCCTGGCCAGCGCCTCGCCCCCGGGCGCCCTCTCCAAGGCCGGCAAGATCCAGATCGTCGTCGACGCACACGACGCCCTCTCCGACGAGGACGTCCGCAAGCTCGGCCGCGCCGCGGGCGTGGATCTTGCCCTCAACAGCGTCCACTCCGACGAGGCCAACCTCTATGTCGCCTGGGTCGACGCCGACCGCGCCGACCAGGTCATGGAGGCCATCCGACGCACCCCAGGCGTCGAGTCGGCCGAGCCCAACGCGCTCCTGACCATCCCCGAGCCCCTCGGCGACACCCTGGCCGCCGCGCCGCGCGACGCCGCCGCCAACAGCAAGCCCAACGACCCCCTCTATCAATACCAGTGGCACTTCGACCAGATCGACGTCGAGGGGGCCTGGAAGAAGAGCACCGGCAAGGGCGTCATTGTCGCCGTCATCGACACCGGCGTGGCCTACAAGGACAAGGGCGAGTCCTTCACCCAGACCCCTGACCTCAAGGGGACCGCCTTCGTGCCAGGCTTCGACTTCGTCGACGACGACGACGAACCCCTCGATGAGCACGGCCACGGCACCCACGTCGCCGGGACGATCGCCCAGACCACGAACAACGGCTACGGCGTCGCGGGGGTGGCCTACAACGCCAGGATCATGCCCCTGCGCGTCTTGAACAAGAACGGCTCCGGCTCCGTCAGCGACATCTCCGACAGCATCCGCTTCGCCGCCGACAAGGGCGCCAAGGTCATCAACATGAGCCTCGGCGGACCCCTGCCCAGCCTCGCGATGCGCTCGGCCATCCAATACGCCCACGAGAAGGGCGTCACGATCGTCGCCGCCGCCGGCAACTCCGGACGCCGCATGCGCTCCTTCCCCGCCGCCTACAACCACGTCATCGCCGTGGCCGCCACGCAGTACGACCGCAAGACCACCTTCTACAGCCAGTGGGGCGAGTTCGTCGACATCGCCGCCCCCGGCGGCAACACCCGCGTCGACCAGAACCGCGACGGCCGCCCCGACGGCGTCATGCAGCAGACCCTCAAGCCCGGCTCGACCGCCGAGCACGACTTCGCCCTCTACATGGGCACCTCGATGGCCTCGCCCCACGTCGCCGCCGTCGCCGCCCTGATCATCGCCAACGGCACCACCAACCCCGACAAGGTCGAGCAGATCCTCAAGGACTCCGCCGACAGCTCCGACAAGGACAAGATCGACAAGTACACCGAGCGCTTCGGCGCCGGCATCCTCAACGCCAACGGCGCCACCGGCTCGTCCTCCTTCAACCCCGGCCTGCTCCGCATCGGCGTGGCCCTCCTGCTGCTCCTGATCATCTTCGTCGGCCTCCTCAAGAAGGGCTCCCTCGGCGCCGCGCACGCCCACTCGCGCCTCCCCCTCGCGATCGGCCTCGTCATGGGCGCCTCGGGCCTCTTCTTCCTGCCCGCCCTGCTCGCACACGTCCACCCCGACGCCGCAGCCTGCGCGCTCACCCTTGACCTGCTCAGCCGACCCCTCGCCATGCTCGACCTCACCCTGCTCGGCCCCGGCGCACACCAGAACGCCCTGCTGGCCTCGGTCGCCATCCCCCTCGGCGCCCTCGCCCTCCTCCTCGGCCACAAGCGGCTCGGCGCCCTCGCCATCGGCCTCGCCATCGGCTTTGCCGGCTTCCTCCTGGCCGAAGCCTGGATGATGAACTCCGACGTCCAGTGGATCCCCGGCTCCGCCGGCCTCCTGGACCGCGCCTGGCTCGTGGCCAACGGCCTCCTGGCCGCCTCCCTGGCCCACCTCGGCCTCAAGCGCCAATAAGGCCCCCCCAAGCTCCCCGACCCGCGCCGCGGCCGCCGACCTGACCCCCTCTCCGCCTTCAAGATCCAAAACACTCGCGTCAGGGCACCGATTGGGGTATCCTCCGCGAGGTTTGCACCTCTTTTTCAACGGGTCATCTCTTGACTGGAAGGGATATGATCACCTGTCCTCGATGCCACCATCAGAACCGCGAACACCTCAGCGCCTGCGAGCTCTGCAACGCGTCTCTGGCCTACGACGAAACACCCTCACCTCCCGAAGGGGACGAGGAGATGCTCGCCTTTGAAGACTTCGGCGCCGTCTCCTACGACGTCGATGAGTCGCTTGAGCCCACCAGCAACCTGCGCGGGGAGCTCGAAGAGATCCAGTTCGAAGTCGAAGGCCCCGACCTCTTCGCCCTCGGCGAAGAGAGCGACGGCGGCGCCAGGGGCACGGGCAGGTCACACGCCCCCAGCGTCGACGGCGCCCCCTCGGGCCTCGCGCGCCTCCTCCACGACGCCCTCGCCGCGCCCTCAAACGCCTCCCCCAGGCCCTCCGCACAGGCCGCGTCGCGCGTCTCCACCGAGAACCTCAAGGTCCCCAAGGTCTCCAACATCAGCGACCAGGAGCTGAGCGACTTCCTCCTCGACGCCCTCTCCGACACCGACGCCCCCCCCTCGATCGACGCGCCCATCCCCAAGGCCAACCCCGCCGAGGAAGCCGGCCTCTTCAAGATGCCCAGCCGCATCGGCCTGCGCGACAGCGGCCGCGCCCTCACCATGGAGGTCCCCGGCGCCTCCGCCCTCCTCCTCAAGCCCGAACCCACCCCCGTCGTCCAGAGCACCGAGCCGAGCACCCGCGCCGTCGGACTCCAGTGCTCCAACTGCGGCGGCTACAACCCCGAGGGCATGTTCTACTGCGTCTACTGCGGCTTCAGCCTTGAGACCAGCCAGGACGAAGAGGCCCCCGTCTCCGAAACCAGCGACCCCTCCATCGATGAGGAGATCTGCCCCTCCTGCAACACCTCGAACCCCACCGGCAACCGCTTCTGCGGCTCCTGCGGCTTCAAGCTCTCCGGCGGCCTCGCCAAGCAAGAAACCGTCGAAGCCGACCCGCGCGTCGTCTCCAGCGCCGTCCGCGCCCTCGAAGCCTCCCGAAAGGCCTCGCCCTGGGACGTCCGCCTGATCTCCATCAACGAAGACGGCTCCGACGGCCTCGAGATCCCGCTCGACTTCGTCAAGACCGTCGTCGGCCGCACAGGCGACACCCGCTTCCCCACCGACGCCTTCCTCTCCCCCAAGCACGCCAGCCTCACCATCGAGCACGGTGAGCTCTTCATCGAGGACCTCTACTCCCTCAACGGCACCTTCGTGAAGCTGCGCGATGAGGTCCCCCTGAGCCCCGGCGATGTCTTCCTCATGGGCCGACAGGTCCTGCGCTTCGAAAAATTCGAACAGACCATCACCCCCAAGGCCCGATCCTCAGACGGCACCCGATACATGGGCTCTCCTCCCCCCGGCGGTCAGTTCAAGCTCCTCCAGATCGGCATCGGCGGCGTGATACAGAACGTCTACTGCATCCCCGACAGCGGCGCCGTCCTCGGCCGCGAGAAGGGCGACATCATCTTCCCTCGCGACAAGTTCATGTCGGGCCGTCACGCCCAGATCTACCCCCGCGAGGACGGCACCAACTGCCTCGTCGACCTCAACTCCTCCAACGGCACCTGGATCAAGATCTGGGAGAAGACTGGCCTGCGCGACGGCGACTTCATCTTCATGGGTCAACAGCTCTTCCGCATCGAGGTCAACGGCCTCGTCAACCCCAGACGCTGAACCCCGACGCCCTTGCCCACCCCCCTTCCCCTGTGCTATCCCCCCAATCTCGATGGGCGAGATCCTGCGGAAGCTACCGCCCCCATTGAGGGTTCTCATCCAAGCCCGCCCTACGCCTTCGACACAGGGGGTCCGGAGCCACGACCATGCCAAGAAGACTCTCCCCTCTCCTGATCGCCCTGTCCGTCGCCGCCGCCGGCGCGCCCTCCTGCACCCCCCCCGAGAAGGTCGACCTCGCCGCCAAGGTCGCCCAGGACTCCGAGAAGGGCAAGGCCGCCGAGAACATCCAGATCCAGCGCACGAGCAGCTTGAGCGAGGCCGACCAACGCGAGGTCATCGCCAAGATCGACGACGAGCTCATCACCCTGGGCGAGTACGAACGCCGCCTCAACGCCCAGGCCCCCTTCGCTCGCGCACGCTACAACTCCCTTGAGCGAAAGAAGGACTTCCTGACCAACATGGTGCAATTCGAAGTCCTGGCCGCCGAAGCCGTCCGCCGCGGCCTCGACAAGGACCCCGAGGTCGTCCTCGAGATGAAGCAGGCCATGGTCCGCAAGCTCATGGCCCACGAGCTCGACAAGCGCATGAGCGAGGTCAAGATCACCGACGAGGAGCTCAAGGCCTACTACGACGCCCACGTCGACGATTACGTCCGACCCGCCAAGGTCCGCGCCAGCCAGATCGTCCTGGCCGACGAGCAGGCCGCCAAGGCGCTCATCGAGGCCCTCACCCTCGAATTCGCCAAGGATCCCACCCACAAGCGCCGCACCTTCGCCCTCAAGGCCCGCGACGTCTCCATCGACAAGCCCACCGCCTCCCTCGGCGGCGACATGCGCTTCTTCTCCGCCGCCGGCGAGCCCGGCAGCACCATCCACAAGGCCCTCTCCGACGCCGCCTTCGCCCTCCAGCACGTCGGCGACATGAGCCCCCCCGTCCAGACCTCCACCGGCTGGCACGTCCTGATGCTCACCGCCAAGAAAGAGCGCTTCGAACGCTCCTTCGAAGAGGTCAAGCGCAACATCCACAACCGCCTCTACCGCGAGCGCCGCACCACCGTCGAGCAGCAGCTCGTCACCGAGGTCAAGGCCAAGGCCAAGGTCGAGATCAACAACGACCTCCTGGCCCGCATCAAGGATCCCGAGCCCCCCAAGGGCCAGCCCTCCGACGGCCACGCACATGGCCAGGAGATCAACCTCGTCCCCACCGACGGCGCGGACGACCTGCCGACCGCCGAGGACCTCGCCCCCCCCCCCAGGACGGCGACAAGGGCGCCCAGGGCCCTTGATGAGCCGCGACGAGGAAGACCGATCCAACGAGCGCCCCGCGCTCGCACCAGAACCCGCAGGATGAACCAGGCCCGGCGAAGATCGCCCATCGAGGTTTCCAATGTCCCCGTCAATCGCCCGCAAACACTTCCCTGATCGCGCCGCGCTGGCCCTCGTCGCCTTCGCCTTCGCCCTCGGCGCCCTGCTCTCCTGCCCCGACCAGGCCCGCGCCGAGGTCATCGATCGCATCGTGGCCAAGATCAACAGGGAGATCATCACCCTCCACGAGCTCAAGCGCGCCTCCGGACCCTACCTCTTCGCCTTCGGCATCGACCCCAAGGAGATCGAGTCTCGGCCCGACGCCGAGCAGATCTACCAGCAGGTCCTCCAGGACATGATCAACACGCGCCTGCTCATCCAGGAGGCCAGCACCCTCAAGCTCGACGTCACCGACGACGACGTCTCGCGGTGGATCGCCAGCATCCACCAGAAGATGCAGCTCAACGAGGAGCAGTTCCGCGAGACCCTCCGCGCCAAGGGCATCCGCTGGGCCGACTACCGCAGCTACGTCCACGACAACCTCCTCAAGGTCCGCGTCATCCAGGTCCGGATCAGCTCTCGCATCAAGATCACCGATGAGGAGGTCCAGCGCGCCTACAAGGAAACCCACGGCGCTGACCCGGCCACCGCCTCCGTCAAGACCTTCGACGTCAGCCACATCTTCATCCCCACGCCCGATGACCCCACCCCGGAGGCCCTCGACAACGTCGAGGCCCTCATCGCCAGCACCCACAAGCGCGTCACGGACGCCGGCGAGGAGTTCCGCGCCGTCGCCATCGAGGTCAGCGCCGGCCCCACCGCCGCCGACGGCGGCTACCTCGGAACCTACCAGGCCGGCGACCTCGGCGACGCCATCGAGGCCGTCCTCTTCACCCACGAGGCCGGGCAGATCACACCCCCCATCAAGGTCAGCAGCGGCACGCACATCTTCAAAGTCCACGCCGTCACCGAAGACCGCGACCCCAAGATCCAGGAAGAGCTCGAACAGCTCCGCAACTCCCTGCGCGAGGAGGAGCTCAACAAGGAGCTCGACACCTGGGTCCAGAACCTTCGCCAGAAGGCCTACGTCCGCGTCCTCTTCTGATGCTCGAACTCCCCCCCATCGCCCTGACCATGGGCGACGCCGCAGGCGTCGGTCCCGAGATCATCCTCGCCCTGCTCGGCTCGCACCCCCTGGCCGCCCAGGCCCACATCTACGGCTCCCGACACCTCCTCAACCTCACCCTCGACCACCTCGCCCGACGCGATCACCGCTGGGACAGGATCAAACCCCTGCTCGCGGACGCGACCGTCGTCGACGTCGACCACAGGCTCCCCGACCACGCCGCCGACGCGATCCGCTCGCTCAGCGCCCTCCCCTTCGGTCAACACTTCCCCCCCTTCGGCCACCTCCAGGGCGCCGCCCTCGAGGCCGCCATCGACGACGCCATGGCCGGCAAGCTGCGCGCCCTCTGCACCGCGCCGCTCAACAAGGCCCTCTTTGACACCGCCGGCCTCCCCCCCACCGGACACACCGAGATCCTGGCCGAGCGCTCCGGCGCCCCTCGCCATGTCATGATGCTGGCCGGCGACAGGCTCCGCGTCGCGCTGACCACCACCCACCTACCCCTGGCCGACGTCGCCAGGAAGCTCTCCGTCGAACGCATCCTCGACACCATCACCCTGACCCACGACAGCCTCCGACGGCTCTGGCGCATCCCCTCTCCCAGGATCGCCGTCGCGGCCCTCAACCCCCACGCCGGCGAACAAGGCACCATGGGCGACGAAGAGCTCCGCACCATCGCCCCCGCCATCGCCCTGGCCCGCGCCGAGGGCGTCGACGCCTCCGGCCCATGGCCCGCCGACACCCTCTTCGCCAAGGCCCACCCCGAGCGCGCATGGCCCTTCGACGCCGTGGTCTGCATGTACCACGATCAGGCCCTCATCCCCTTGAAATTGCTGCACTTTGGACGATCCGCGAACATCACCCTCGGCCTGCCCTTCGTCCGCACGAGCGTCGACCACGGCACCGCCTACGACATCGCAGGACGCGGAGAGGCCGAGGCGGGATCGCTGGCCTACGCCCTTGAGCTGGCCGCCTCCCTGAGCGACGCGAACGCCGCGCGCTGACCCCCCTTCAAAAGAAAAAGACACACCGCCTCAACCGGACACCCTTGAGCACCACCACGATCGGGCGCCGACCGGCGCTCGGGCGACGGCCGACGCCGGCCACCCTCATGATCGACGAAGCGCGCCCCTGCCGCCCTCCTGCACCAGCGCCCGGGCAGACAACGGCGCCCTCAGCAGGAGGGCGGATCGCCTTCTTCCCCCACGGACAAGACCCGCCGCCGGGCGCTGAACGCAAGAAGGGCCCGACACAAGGTGCCGGGCCCTCCTTGAGAGCACTCCGATGAGCGGCCCGACCCCGAAACTCCGGGGGTCGGCGCTGTCGGCGATCAGGCCCCCAGGACGGTCGTGATGTGACCGTTGAGGAAGAAGGCGATGACGAGGGCGTAGATGACGAGAGACTCGATCAGCGCCAGGCCGAGGATGAAGGGGGTGAAGATCCGGCCCGAGGCGTTGGGGTTGCGGGCGATGCCCTCCAGGGCGGCGGCAGCGGCCTTGCCCTGACCCAGACCGCCGCCGATGGCGGCGATGCCGATGGCCAGGCCCTCGGCCAGCGCCGCGGAGGCCGCGACGGTGTAGTTGTTGTCGGCGGCGCCCTGAGCGGCGGCCACGACACAAAGGAGCGTGACGAAGGTGAAGGTCGACAGGAAAAGGACGTTGCGCTTCATTTTAGCCTCCAGGTGCGTTCGCCTTTCGCGAGCGGCTGGTGTTGTGGTGGTCAAAAAGTCGTGTTGACGGTGAAAGGATATGTTCGCAGGCGCTCAGTGGTGGGCGCCTTCTTCATCGTGGTGTTGCTCTTCGAGCGCCAGCCCGATGTAGACCATTGAGAGAAGGCAGAAGACCGCCGTCTGCACGAGGCAGACGACCGATCCGAGGATGAGGAAGGGGATGGGGACGACCAGCGGGACCAGGCCCAGGAAGATCGACAGGACCTTGTGATCGCCGATCATGTTGCCCATCAGCCGCAGGCTGAGGCTGACGGGCCGCACGGCGTGCCCGATGAGCTCGATGGGGAACATCAAGGGCGCCAGGAACCAACCCCACCAGACCCCGACGGGGTTGGCCATGTGGGTGAAGTGCCCGATGCCGTTGGTCTGGACCCCGACGATGTGGGTCGTGATGAAGATCACGATCGCCATCGAGGCCGTCACGTTGAGGTTGTCCGTCGGCGGCATCATCCCGGGCATCAACCCCAGGAAATTGCTGAAGAAGATCACCACGGCGCAGGTCCCGATCATGGGGAAGAAGCGCCTGGCGTTCTTCTCTCCCATGATCTCGCCCATCAACCCCAGGACGGTGTCAAAGAAGAGTTCGAAGAAGGTCCGGATGGTGAAGGTCTCGTCCGGAACAACGGCCTTGGCGACATCCTTGAACTTGCCGCTGGCGACGAAGGCCATCGCGTACATGACCCCCAGCGCGATCACCAGCATCACCAACGGCCACGCGGCCACCGGCGCCGAGTGCTCCAGAGAGTTCATCGCGTCGTCGAGGGGCTTGATGATGCTGAGGATGGACTTGTCCGACATGTCCTCTCCAAGAGATGGGCTCTTCTCGAGCCTTTCGTGCGGGCTGATCCTCAGCCCTCGTCAAGATCCAGATCCTTGCTCCTGCCGGGCGGCTCAACAGCCGCTTCTCCGGTTGGGCGAGGGGCACATAACATGCCTCCGAGCACAAGTCCAGTCAGAGTGGCGGTGTAACCTGCAGTGAACGCCAACACGCTGACCTCGGCCACTGAAAGCGCCACCCAGCACCCGATGAGCAAGAAGGTGGTCTTCAACAAGAGCGCGACGATCACGAGGCCCTTGCCCAGTCGCCACTCGAAGAGGCGGCGCACAAGGCGCCTGATCGCCCCGAGGCTCAGCTGCCCGATCCCCGCCCCCAGCGCCCAGCCTCCCGTGAAGGAGAGATCCCACAGGACCAGGGTCAACAGCGTCGACGCGAGCCCCACCCCGAAGACGACCAGCTCCAGGCGGTCCATCAGGGGCTCTCCCATCGCGTCCTCCCGCAGGCTTCGGGCTATCGTCGCCTCGGGGGTTTCGGGGGCGCCCTCCGTCGTCTCCATCGGCTCGCTCACTCTGGATCATCCATCCGGTCGAGGTTGGTCTTCTTGACCAGGCGATACAGATCGACCCAGCCGACGAGGAAGCCCAGCACCATGCAGACGATCATCAGCCAGGGCGAGGTGCCCAGCAAACCGTCGAGGTATTTCCCCAGGAAGTGCCCGATGATGAGGCCGACGCCGAACTCCAGGCCGATCGTGCTGTAGGACCCCATGATCCTGTACATCTTGCGCTGGGCGCGGCGATCGCTCGCGGCCTGCTCGGGGTCGACGTCGGCCCTGGGCCGACTGTCCCGGACGGGCGGCGGATCGCCGCTCTGACCCTCCTCGGCGTCCTTGTCCGATCCGTGGCTCATCTGGAGACCTCAGGCCAGCGTCGCGAGGACCTCGGTGGCGGCCTCAAGCACCGCGTCGATGTCCGCGTCGGTGTGCGCCGCCGAGACAAAGCCGGCCTCGAAGGCGCTCGGCGCCAGGTAGACGCCGCGATCGAGCAGGCCGTGGAAGAAGGCGTTGAAGCGCGCGGCGTCGGACTGCTTGACCTCGTCGAAGTCGCGCGGCGGCTCGGCGAGGAAGAAGAGGCTGAACATGCCCCCGACCTGCGTCGCGCTGGCCTCGATCCCGACCGCCCTCGCCCGATCCCGCAGGCCCGTCGAGAGCCGCTCGGCCATCAACGAGAGGCGATCGTAGAGGCCCGCGTCCTGGCGCAGCAGCCGCAGCATCGTCAGCCCCGCGCTCGTCGCCAGCGGGTTGCCCGACAGCGTCCCGGCCTGGTAGACCGGCCCGGAGGGCGCCATGTGCGCCATGATGTCCCTTCGGCCGCCGTAGGCGCCGACAGGCAGCCCTCCGCCGATGATCTTGCCCAGCGTCGTCAGATCGGGCCGGACCCCGTAGAGCGCCTGGGCGCCGCCGAGCGCCACCCGGAAGCCCGTCATGACCTCGTCGAGGATCAACCGCGCGCCTCGCTCGGGGCACAGCGCCCGCAGCCCCTCCAGGACGCCCCGCTCCGGCG
>SYOX01000275.1 GCA_005804885.1 Pseudomonadota bacterium | reverse complement strand
TACGTGGAGAACTTGAAGCCCTTTTCGGCGTTGAATTTGTCGACCGCGCGGAACAGGCCCACGTTGCCTTCCTGGATCAAGTCCAGCAGGCCCAATCCGCGGCCCATGTAGCGCTTGGCGATGGAGACGACGAGGCGCAGGTTGGCCTGGATCATCTCGGCCTTGGCGCGCTGGGTGAAGGCCTCGGAACGGCGGAGCTGCTTGCAGAGCGCGCGCAGGTCCTCGCGGCCGGCGCCGAGGTCCTGCTCGATGCGGACGACGATGGCCTCGGCGCTCAGGATGGCCTGGTGGCTCTCGGCGATGAAGCGCTGGGCGAAGGCGGCGCCGAAGCGCGCCTCAAGGCGGTCGGTGAGCGCGCGAGCCTCCTCGGTGCGCAGCCCCGTGGCGCAGGCGCAGATGGCGGCCGAGAAGGTACAGGGTGAGGAGGCGACGCGCTGGGCGAAGCGCGCCACGTCGGCCTCGCAGGCCTCGATGGTGGCCATCTTCTGGCGCTGATCGGCGGAGAGGGCGTCGAGGAAGTCCTGGTTCATGCCGAGGTCGCGGACGGCCTTGTCGACGTCGCGCTCGGCCTTCTGGATCTCGCGGATGGCCTCGGGGTCGCCGCTGTCGAGGCTCTCTCGGGCGGCCTCGAGCGCCTGGGCGGCCTTGCGGATGCGCTCGAACTTCTTCAGGAAGCGCTTGGAGAGCTTGCCCTGCTTGAGCTCGACCTGCCCGGCGAAGTGGTCGCGGGCCTTGAGGGTGCCGTCCTTGACCTTGTCCTCAAGGCGAAGGATGGATTGGATGCCTGCCCGGCTCAGGCAGATCGCCGCGAAGCACTGGGCTCGGCCCTCTTCGATCCGCATCGCGATCTCCACCTCGCCTTCTCTGGAGAGGAGCGCGACGGTGCCGATCTTCTTGAGGTACATCTTGACCGGATCGAGGTCGTCGCCGATGTGTGGCTCCCGCTCGACGGTCGGTTTCTTGCGAGGGGCGCCCTTTCTGGATTGCTGGGGTTGCTTGGCCGTCATCGTGAAATCCTCAGGGGCGACCGCTTCTTCCATCTTCACACCCTCCTAAATTGACGGTGCTCAGTCTTCTTGTCGGGGTTCGATGTGCCATCGATCCCCAATTCATCATCCTGGCTTCGCTGAGTGGTTGATTTTCTTGATGAAGTACGAGGGTTTGCAGAACCATTGGGAAAAGCTCTTCCCATTTGCTATGCTTTCCTCGTTCAAAAACCACGGCGAGGCTCCCAGCCTTCCCCCCCACACGAGCAAAGCCTGTGCCATGTGGAGTGGACCGACCTGTGTCGGCTCATTTTAGAGGGATCCTGACGCTTTACGACCCGTCTTTGCGGTCCCCGGTCTCCTTGAGGTGATCGCGCCACCCTGAGATCGGATCTCAGGTGCTGCGCCGGACCCATCGATGGGTGGGCTGGGCGGTCCCAACTGCGACATCCTTGTCATATCGATCGTCAATGCGCTGACCTTATTGCGGCTCAAGGCCCCTCTCGACGTCGGCGTCATCGGGCTCTACAGGTCGATGGGGTCAGTTGTCCATGAGCCGCGTCTGGGCTTCGCTTTTTTGTGAGGTGACAATTTTTGTTGTCAGTTGAGTCGGGTGGAGGTTTTTTGCGGCGGTGGTGGTGCGGGTGTTGGTCGGGTGGCGTGGTCGAGGGGATCGGGGGGAGGGTCTGGGGGATGAGGTGGGTGGCGTGGTTGGGGTGTGGGTGGGGAGGGTTGACTGGGGTCTGGGGTGTCAAAGTGCCTTGTCAGGGGTGACAACGCAGCGTTGTGGGGAGGGTGTGGTTGAGGGCGGCCATGTGGCGCTGGAGGTCATCGAGGAGGTCGGGCAGGGCGCTCCGGGCGCGTGTCCTGGGGGGTGGGGGGAGGGGCTGGCCGAGGCGGATGAGGATCTGAGAGCCGGGCAAGGGGAGCTGGAGGTGGTCCCAGGTGCCGGGGATTGTCAGGGCGGTGTGACAGAGTGCGGCGGTGGGGACGATGGGTACGCCGGTCATCAAGGAGAGGGCGACGGCGCCGGATCGGGCGCAGAAGGGGGGTCCGGCGGGTCCGTCGACGGCGAGACAGGCGGAGCGGCCGGCTTCGAGGGCGCGGGCGAGGTCGACGAGGGCGCGCGGTCCGCGGCCGAGGGTGCTGCCGCGGATGACCTCGACGCCGAGGGAGGCCAGGGCGTGGCTCTGGAGGTCGCCGTCGGGGGTGAGGCTGACCATGGTGGTCAGGGGGGTCAGGGGAAGGATGGTGGGCAGGGCGGCGATGGAGGTCAGGGCGCGGCCGTGCCAGAGGGCGTAGATGCGCCGTGGGTCGTCGGGGTGGGGGAGGGGGCCGTCGAGGCGGGGTCGCCAGGTGGCGGCCAGTGCGCGCAGGGTCAGGGCGAGCGCGCGGCCGGCGAGGGCCGGGTCGAGGTTCACGGGGCGGCCCTGTCCTGGGAGGGTCTGGTGAGGATGATGGGGTTGCTGTAGAGCCAGGTGATCCAGGTGTCGCCGGAGGCGGGCTTGTCGACGTTGAGGTCGACCTCGACGCGGTAGACGCCGGGGGTGCTGACGGTGACGCTGGCGCGCCGCCCGGCTCGGAGGGCGTGGAGGGTGCCGTCGCGGAAGAGGGAGATGCGGGCGTCGACGCCTGGAATCTCGGGGGCTACGATCTCGAAGAGTGCTTCGCCGTCGAGGTCGAGGCGTGAGCCCATCTGGTGCTTCTGGCCCGTGATGGTGGCGGTGAAGGAGAAGCCCTGGGCGCGGGCGAGCAGGTCGAGGGCGCAGTAGGTGTTGCCGCGTGTGATGGCGTCGAGGATGGCGCGTCGGCGCGCGTCGGGGTTGTCGGGGGGAGGTGCGTCGAGGACGACGTAGGTGCCGATCGCGTCGAGGGTCAGGGGGTGGGGCAGGCCGAGGGCGCTGGTGTCGGCGGCGCAGAGGCCGACGATGGGCAAGTCGGCGGGCTTGCTCATGTTGTCCCAGAGAGCGATGATCTCCTGGGGTCGGTCATAGAAGAGGAGGAGGGCGTGGCGTTCGTTGAAGAGCCACATCCAGGAGGCCCATGCGTAGGCGAGGAAGGGGAAGACGCGCTCGTCCTGGGGTTGCTGTCGCGCGTTGAGGATGTCGAGGCCGAAGCGCTCGAAGGAGTCGGCGATGCGCGCATCGATGTTGGCGCTCATGGTGGGGTCGAGGGCGCGCAGGTCCCAGTCCACGTCGAGGGTGTTGGGGTGTGAGGCGACGGCGAAGGGGCGCCTGGTCTGGCGGTCGCCGGGGAAGAGGGCGGGGTCGGCCAGGGCGTCGTCGCCGAGGAAGAGGAGGTTGCCGGGGCCGACGTCGCGCTCGGCGGCGGGCAGGACGGTGAGGCTTGGGGCGGGAGAGCTTGAGGCGCGGGCGCGGTCCTTGTCGACGGTGACGATGAAGTCCAGGTCGGCGTCGACGGCGGCGGCCAGGATCTCGCCGCGTTGGTCGTCGCCCTCGGGTCCGAGGGTGGGGACCCCGTAGGCGCCGCGCAGCCATGTCATCTTCGGGTCGTTGTGTGCGGGGTTGGGCTGTCCAAGCGGGAGCGAGAGCGAGGCGCCGAGGATTGTGGCGAGTGTCAGGAGCAGGACTGGAGCGGCGGCGGCGGCGATTTTGAGCCCATGGCGGCGCCAGAAGGGCGGCCTGGGGGGCTCCTTTCGGACGTAGCGGGTCAGGAGTGGGGCTTCGGTCACGTCGCTTGGGGGCTTGTCACGGGGTGCCCCGTGTGTTTCAAAGGGGGCGCCGATGATGGGCGGCTCGATGGCTCATATGGAGCGTGTCACTCAACCCAGATGGTGTCAACAGGCGATGGCGGACGAGAATCAAGCAGAATTCAGGAGCGGCTTCGTGGCGCTGGCCGGTCAGCCCAACGTGGGCAAGTCCACGTTGATGAACGCGCTGCTGGGTCAGAAGATCAGCATTACGACCTCCAAGCCGCAGACGACGCGAAACCGCATCCTCGGGGTCAAGACCCTGCCGGGGCGCGGCCAGATCGTCTACGTCGACACGCCGGGGATCCACAAGGCGCACAAGGCGCTCAACGCGCTCATGGTCGACAACGCCATGAGCAGCATCGGCAGCACCGATCTGGTCCTCTTCATCATCGACGCCCCGGCGGCGATGCGCGGCGGGTCTCCTTCGCCGGCGCGGGGCGACGAGGCGGTGGCCGAGGCGCTGGCCGGGACGGGGCTGCCGGTGGTGTTGGCCGTCAACAAGATCGACAAGCTCGGCGATACGGGCCGCGTGCTGCCCATCATCGAGGCCTACGCGGGGATAGGGGGCCTGGAGCCGCTGGCGGTGGTGCCGATCAGCGCTCTGGAGGGCCATGGCCTTGATCGGCTCGAGGGGCTCCTGCTGGGGCACCTTGAGCAGGGCGAGCCGCTCTATCCGGAGGACATGGTCACCGATCAGGCCGAGCGCTTCATCGCGGCGGAGCTGATCCGTGAGAAGTTGACCTTGCAGACCCGGCGCGAGATCCCGTATAGCTCCGCCGTGATCGTGGAGGAGTTCCACGACGACGTCGTGCGCGGTTTGCTCAAGATGCGCGCGATCATCCATGTCGAGCAGGACAGCCAGAAGGGCATCGTCATCGGCAAGGGCGGCCAGCGGCTCAAGCAGATCGGCAGCCAGGCGCGCGCGGATCTGGAGCGCTTCTTCGGCCGCAAGGTTTTTCTCGACATCCACGTCAAGGTCTCCCGCAACTGGTCGGGCGACGCCAAGGCCCTTGAGCGGCTCGGCTATACTCGCGAAGAGGGCTGAGCGCCGGGTCGCCACCTCGGACTTGTCATCATGGCCACCGCCAGACCGCTGATCGCCATCGTGGGCCGCCCCAACGTGGGTAAGAGCCGCCTCTTCAACCGCCTGACCCGGTCGCGCGACGCCATCGTCGAGGACACCCCTGGGGTCACCCGCGACCGCCATTATGGCGACAGCGACTGGGACGGGCGGGCCTTCTCGGTCGTCGACACGGGCGGCTTCGAGCCCGACAGCGACGACGTCCTGCTGCGTCAGATGCGCGAGCAGGCGCAACTGGCGATCGAGGAGGCCGAGATCATCTTCTTCATGATGGACGGCCGGGCGGGCCTGACCTCCGTGGACGAGGAGATCGCGCGGCAGCTGCGGATGTCCAGCAAGCTCCTCTTTACGATCGTCAACAAGATCGACGGGCCCAAGCACGACGTCCTCGTCTCGGAGTTCTACGCGCTGGGCTTTGAGCGCCTCTTCCCCATCAGCGCCGAGCACGGCTACCAGATCGAGGAGCTGATGGAGGAGGTCCTGACCTTCCTGCCCACGCTCGACGAGGTCGGCTCCAGCCAGGAGGACGGCGAGGAGGGGCCGCTGCACCTGGCGGTGATCGGCAAGCCCAACGCGGGCAAGTCCACGCTCATCAACCGCATCCTGGGCACGGAGCGGCTCTTGACCTCCGACATCCCCGGCACGACGCGCGATTCGATCGACAACCTCGTGGTGCGCGAGGGCAGGGAGTACGTCTTCATCGACACCGCCGGGGTCCGGCGGCGCAAGTCGATCGCGCTCTTGATCGAGAAGTTCGCCGTCGTCAAGGCCTTCAAGTCCATCGACCGGGCCGAGGTGGTGCTCTTCATGATCGACGCCAAGGAGGGGCTCACGGACCAGGACAAGCGGCTGCTGGGGATGGTGAGGGACAAGGGCCGGCCCTTCATGCTCCTGGTCAACAAGTGGGACGCGGTGGAGAAGGACTCGACGACCTCGGGGACCTGGGTCAAGGAGCTGGAGCGCGAGATGCCGGACATGGCCTTCGCCCCGGTGGTCTTCATCTCGGCGCTGACGGGCCAGCGCGTCCACCGGATCTTCGAACTCGCCCATGAGGTCCACGGCCAGTGGTCGCGGCGCATCTCGACGGCCGATCTCAACAAGTGGTTCGAGGCCCTGACCCACAAGCACTCGCCGCCCGTCCACAAGGGCCGCCGCGTCAAGCTCTTCTACTCGAGTCAGGTGGCGATCCGGCCGCCGACCTTCATGGTCTCGACCAACCACCCCGAGGCCGTGGCGACCGATTACAAGCGCTTCATCCTCAACAGGATGCGCGAGGACTTCGGCTTCGTCGGCACGCCGCTGAAGCTCTTCTTCCGCAAGCGCGGAGAATAACTCGACTTTTGCAGTCCTTGTCCCCGTCGCGGGCCTCTGCCGCTGGCCCTGCTGGTCGAGCTGCGCCTGGACCTGTCTCTGGGTGAGGCGAGGGTCGGCGCGAGCGGAGGGAGAGGCTCAGAAGAGCTCGATGTGGTAGTTGAGGCGGATGAGGGTGGTGAGGAAGACGGGGTAGGTCTCCAGGTCGGTGATGAAGGCGTGAACGTTGACCTCGGCGCCGAGGGACCAGGTGCGGTAGCGGCGCCAGTCGACGCCAAAGCCGATCTTGGCGCCTGCGTCGGCGCTCTGGCCGTCGGGGTCCTTGAGGTCGGGGTCGGCGAGGTATCCGGTCAGGGCGAGCGAGAAGAAGGGGACGTAGGTGAAGACGTCGAGGTTGTAGATGGCGCCGGCCCAGAGGGAGGTGATGCGCTGTCCGGGCAGCTCGGCCTTCTTGTCGGAGAGGTGGTAGGAGAGCGTGGAGCCTGCGGTGATGGCCCAGAAGGTGTCGAGCTGGACCTGGGCGAAGATCGCGCCGCCGAAGCCGGACTGGCCCTCCTCGCCGAGGGTGGGCAAGTCGGCGTAGGCGGGTCCGAGGCCGAGGGTGAGCTCGCCTTCGATGGCGAGGGCGTCGAGGGGGATGAGGAGGAGGGCGGAGGCGGCCAGGAGGGGGGCGAGGACCTTTGACATCAGGGGTGTCCGTCGTTATAGTGCCGCGCCTGCCCGGGGTTCTTCGGGGCGCGTTGGAATGGATGCAAGATAGCGAGATTTCGAGATGGCCATCAAGATCAAGAAGCGCGGCGAGAAGAGCGAAGAGGTCGTGCTGGATCCCTTGCTCGACACACCAGACCAGTTCCTTCAGACGGCGGACACGTCGCTGAGCTGGGCGTCGCAGAACCAGCAGAAGATCATCGTGGGGGTCGGCGCGGCGGTGGTGCTGGTGCTGGTGGGGGTCTTCATGCTCAACCACTTCCAGCAGAAGTCGGCGGATCGGAGCGCGGCGCTGACGGCGGCGCTCGACGTGCTGGTGGCGCCTGTGGGCGAGGAGACGGAGGTCGACGCGAAGAAGAAGGGCCCGCGCTTCGTCAGCGAGCAGGACAAGTACAAGTCTCTGGGTGAGAAGGCCGACGTGGTGCTGGCGGAGTACGGCGGCACGCCCGCCGCAGAGCTGGCGACGATCATGAAGGCGCGCGCGAGCTTCGGCGCGGGGAAATTCGATGAGGCGGCGGGCCTTTACAAGAAGTGGCTTGACGCGCACCCGACCCACTCCGAGCGGGCCTTCGTCCTCCAGGCGATGGCCACCGCGCAGGCGGCAGCGGGCAAGGCCGACGAGGCCGTGGCGACGCTGCAGAGCCTCAAGGGCCTCGACGCCGCGACCTTCGGGGAGCTCGCCGACGTCCAGGCGGGTCAGGTTTATGAAGCCGCAGGTCAGAAGGACAAGGCCAAGGCGGCCTACGAGGCGGTGATCAAGGCCTATCCGGACAGCTCGCAGCTCGAGACGGTCAAGATGCGCCTGGATCTCCTGTAGGTCGCGCGAGGTAGAGGATGACGTTTACATTGAGGCCGGGGGTGACGCTGGCGCGCGCGGCGGCGATGGCGTGCGCTGCGGCGTCGCTGGTCGGCTGCGCCCACGGTGGTGAGGGGCTGGATCTGCGTCGGGTGACGGTGCCCGGCGATGGTGAGGCGGCCCCCACGCCCAGGCTTGAGGTGGTCTGGCGCAACGCGCTGGTGCCTTATGAGCCCTTCGTCTGGAAGCCCCTTCAGTTCAGCCAGCCCCAGGTGTCGCCGGAGGGCGATCTGCTGGTCGTAGGCACGAGCCGCGGCGACGTCGTGGCGGTGGACACCTTCGACGGCCAGGTGGCGTGGACGGCGCACACGGGCGCGCGGGTCGACGCGCAGCCGGTCTTCGCCGGCGACCTCGTGCTGGTCGGCAATGACGACGGCGCGATGGTGGCGCTGGGGCGAAAGGACGGCGCGGAGCGGTGGCGCCACGACACGCGGGCCGAGATCGACGGCGGGGTGACGGTGGCCGAGGGCCGCGCGCTCTTCATGAACAGCGCCGACGAGGTCTACGCGCTGGACGCGGCCACGGGCAAGTACCTGTGGAGCTACGGCCGCCAGATGCCGGACTACTTCACGCTCAGCAATGCCTCCCAGCCCCAGGTGCGCGACGGGGTGGTGGTGGCCGGCTTCGCCGACGGCTTCATGGTCGCGCTCCAGCTTGAGAGCGGGGACGAGATCTGGGAGTCGGATCTGCGCAATGGCCAGACGAACTTCACCGACGTGGACGGCAAGCCCGCCCTGGTCGGCGACTGGGTCTACGGGGCCAGCCACGCCGGGGGCCTCTTCGGGCTGGACGCGGCGACGGGGCAGAAGCGCTGGAGGGTCGAGGTGACGGGGTCTTCGACGGTCCTGGTGGTCGGCGACACGCTCTACGCCACCACGGCGGGCCGCTACGTCATGGCCGTCGATCGGCTCACGGGGCAGATTTTGTGGCAGTTCCGGCACCGCGAGAACACGCCGACGACGCCAACCATCCTGGCCCAGTACCTCTTCTACGGGGGCAGCGATGCCGGCCTCTACGTCGTCGATCGGCTCTCGGGCTACCCGCTGGTGCACTTCGATCCCGACGTGGGCTTCAACAGCTCCATGGTCTTTCACGGCTCCCACGCCTTTGCCTTCTCCAACGGAGGCACCCTCTATGGCTTCGAGGTCGTCGCCGACTGACCCCTGGCCGCCAAGCCCCGAGGGCGACGCCATGCACCCTTCGACGCTCCGGTCGCCCCGGCCGCTGGCCTTGCTCACCGCCGCTGCCCTGGCCCTGGGCGCCTGCGCGACCCCTGGAGGTGCCGGGGGAGGTGAGGGCGGCGCCGCGATCGATCCCCCCAAGGTGTCCGTCGATCTCGCCCCGGAGGCCATCGCGGCGCGGGCCGAGGCCAGGACCCTCACCCTCCTGAAGGCCATGAACAGACCCGCGCACGAGGGCGAGATCGCCTTCGTCGAGTCCATCGAGCTGGGTGAGCCGACGGCCCTGAACCCCCAGGGCCTGCGCGTCCAGCGCTACCAGCTCTCCAACGGGCTCAGAGTCCTGATCTGGGAGGATCACACGGCGCCAGTCTTCGCCTACCAGACCTGGATCTCGGTCGGCAGCCGCCACGAGAGCCTCGGCAAGACCGGCATCGCCCACCTCTTCGAGCACCTGATGTTCAAGGAGACGCGCAACACCCCGGCCGGCGAGTTTGATCGGCTCATGGAGTCCAAGGGCGCCCAGACCAACGCGGCGACCTGGCTGGACTGGACGATGTACCGAGAGGAGCTGCCGGCCGGGAACCTGGAGCTGGCCGTGCGCCTGGAGGCCGACCGCCTGGAGCACATGATCCTCAGCGCCGAGCAGCTCGAGAGCGAGCGCGAGGTGGTCAAGAACGAGCGCCGCTACCGGGTCGACAACGATCCCGAGGGCACGATGTTCGAATTGCTCTACGCCACCGCCTTCACCCGCCACCCCTACAGCTGGCCCACGATCGGCTGGATGAAGGACATCGAGGCCATCACCCTCGAAGACTGCCTGGCCTTCTACGCCACGAACTACGCCCCGAACAACGCCACCCTCGTCGTCGTCGGGGACGTGGACACGGAGGAGGCCCTCGCGCTGGTCAACGCCCATTACGGCCACATGAAGCCCTCGACCCTCAAGCCCGAGTGGATGGAGCCCGAGCCCACCCAGGTCGCCGAGCGCCGCCGCCTGCTGACGATGCCGCTGTCGAGCCCCAAGCTGCTGCTCGGCTATCACATCCCTGGCCTGACGGACCCCGACCACGCCGCCGTCCAGGTGCTCCACAAGATCCTCTTCGGCGGCGAGTCCGGGCGCCTCTACAGGCGCCTCGTCGTCGAGACGGAGCTCGCCTCGGACGCCTCGGCCTGGGTCAGCGAGTTCACCTACCCCGGCCTCTACGAGATCCTCATCACCCTCAAGGAGAAGGGCGACCCCGACCGCGTCGAGGGCGTCGTCGCCGAGGAGCTCGACAAGCTCACCCGGGACCCCGTGACGGCCCAGGAGCTTGAGAAGGCCAAGAATCAGCTCGAAGCCCACTTCCTGCGCAACATCCAGTCCGTGGGGGATCGCGCCTACGGGCTGGGGCACTACGCCATCACCGGCGGCGATCCCAGGCTGCTCTTCGAGGTCACCGAGCACACCCGCGCCGTGAGCGCCGAGGACGTCTTGCGCGTCGCGGGCCGCTACCTGACGCCAAAGAACCGCACGGTCGTCACCGCGCTCCCCCGGCCCTGACCCGCTCTGGAGGCCCCATGCCCGCAGCCCCCCCCGCCGACCCCCTCTCGCCCTCGATCCCCCGATCGCCGCTCCTGGCGCGCTCGATCTGCGAGAATACCATACGGATCAACAACCTGCGCGTCGGTGTCGAAGGGCTCTCGGCCGAAGGACTCGGCGTCGATCTGGGCGAAGGCGGCCCGAGGCCGACCTCCCCTCCGTCGCCGCTGGCCTCCCTGCGCCTCGCAGCCTCGTCGCTGATGGCGGGCCTCTGGCTCCTCCTGGCGGCCTCGCCTTCGCTCGCCGAGCCCCCAGCGCCCGCGAAGCCGACCGACGCCATCCAGCGCTGGGTCCACCCGACCGGCGCCACGGTCATCCTGATCGAGCGCCACGACTTCCCCTACGCGACCTTCGACGTGACCCTGCGCACCGGGGCGCTCTGGGACCCGGCTGGCAAGGCGGGGCTGGCCAACTTCACCGCCGAGCTGATGGCGCGCGGGGCCGGCGCTAGAGACAGAGCCGCCATCGACAGCGCCTTCGATCGCCTCGGCGCCGATCTGGAGATCGTCGCGGGCCAGACCGGGCTGTCGCTGGAGGGCGACGCGCTGGCGCGCACGCTCAACGACGTCGTCGAGATCCTGGGCGACGTCGTCCAGCGGCCGACCTTCGAGCCGGGCGAGTTCGACAAGCTCAAGCGCGAAATCGAGAGCGATATCCTGAGGATACGCGACAACGACCAGACCCTCAACCGCCGCTTCTTCAAGCGCTACCTCTACGGCGCACACCCCTACGGTCGGCCCGCCGACGGCACCGTGGCCGGCACCCGCGCCATCACCCTGGACGACGTGCGCGCCTTCTACAAGGCCCACTTCGTGGCCCGCAACGTCATCGTCGCCCTCTCCGGCGACGTGACCCGCGCCCAGGCCGAGGCCATCGTCGATCGCCTCGTCGGCGCGCTCCCGCGCGATCAAGAGGCCCCCGGCGTCACGCTGCCCGGCTTGCCGACGCCCACGGGCCGTCAGGTGCTGCTGGTCGACAAGCCCGACCGCACCCAGAACCAGATCCTCCTTGGCCACCTGAGCCCCGACGCAACGAGCCCCGACCACTACGCGCTGGAGGTGGCCAACACGATCTTCGGCGGCACCTTCACGGCGCGCCTGAACCACCAGGTCCGGGACGTGCGCGGCCTGTCCTACGGCGCCTACAGCACGCTCTCGTCGGATCTCTACGCGGGCAGCTTCTCGATGTGGACCTTCCCCTCGTCCCAGGACGGCCTCAAGACGGTCGAGCTGCTCATCGAGCTCTTCGAGGGGCTGCTGGCCGCGCCGCTGACCGACGAGGAGGTGGCCTTCGCCAGGGAGTACAGGGCCGGGGCCTTCGCCTTTGACATCGACACCCCCGCGAAGCTGGCCACGGAGGCCGTCCGGGCCGAGCTGGAGGGGCGGCCGGCCGACTACCTCTCGACCTACGTGGCGCGGATCAACGCCGTGACCACGGCGCAGGTCAACAAGGCGGTCCAGGCCCACCTCGATCCCCGGAACTTCCTGCTGGTCATGCTCTGCACCGCCGCGGGCTTCGAGGGCGCGATGAAGGCCCTGCCCGGCGTCACCACCGTCAAGGTGGTGCCCTACGATCAGGACTTCTGAGTCTGGCGGAGGTCGAGAGGGCGCGGCGGCGAGCGCGGCGGCTACTTCTTGAAGACGAAGAGGGTGCGGTCGGTGATCATGTCGTCGGAGTCGCGGACGAAGATCCGGATGCGGTTCATGCCCTGGTGGAGGGGGACGGCCTCGTCGATCTTGAGGGTGGCGTCGCCGCCGCGCTTGTAGGAGACCTTCTGGAAGCGGCTGCGCTTGGCGACGGTGCTGTAGACGAAGACGTAGTAGTCCTTGATGGCGCTGTCGTCGGCGGCGACGCCGGTGAGGTGGAAGGAGTCGCGGCTGGTGGACAGGAGATCCTCGTTGAAGGTCAGCGTGGGCGGGGCGCGCAGGATGTGGGGCTTGAGGCTGGCCTCGTCCGGGCCGACGCCGCCCTTGTTGAACTGACCGGCGCTGGCCAGGACCCAGCCGGTGTGGGCGGGTGAGAGCTGGACCTTGATCATGTCGCTGGTGCGGGCGATGACCTTGAGGGCGGCGCCAGCGGGCGCGTTGGCCAGGGTGGAGGCGTTGGAGCGCGCGGCGACGAGGACGGAGGTGGCCTGCTTCGGGACGAAGGTGCCCTTGGCGGCCTCGACCTTGAGCGCGCCGGCGGGCTCGGCCAGGAGGACGATCTCCTCGCTGGTGAGGACCTTGAAGACCTCGTCGTAGATCTCGACCTCGACCTTCATGGGGTCGGCGGGGATGGCCTTGACGTCGAAGGTGAAGAGGAAGGTGTGGGTCTTGCCAGCCGGGATGGCCGGGGCCTCGTCCTTGCCCTTGGTCAGGAAGAGCGCAGAGTCGCTCATGTTTCGCAGGTAGACGGAGGTCTTCTCGGCGTCGCCGTCGCCTGTGTTGGTGACGTTGAGGCGCATGGTGACGGTCTCGTCGGGCTGGAGGACGCCGTCGCCGCTCTCGCCGTCGTCCAGGGCGTAGGTGAAGGCGAAGTGGGGTCGCTTGCGGCCCTGGGTCTTGAGGATGAGGCTCTTGGAGAGGGCGATGTTGGTCTCGTGGGCGCCGAAGTTGAGCACGAGCTGATCCTCGCGGGTCTCGTGGTGCTTGGGCACCTCGACCTCGACGCTGAACTCGCGCTCCTGCCCGGGATCGACCTTCCCGAAGATGAACTCGCGGTCCTCGAAGCTTGAGCCGTCGGCCTCGCCCTGGGCGCGCAGGCGGAAGATGGGGGCGTCGCCCTTGTTGGTGACCTTGGCGGTGATCTTGATCTTGTCGCCGGCCTGGACGGTGTTGTTGGGCTGGTCGGTGGTGATCTGGACGTCGAGGTTGAGCTTGTCGGGGTTCTGCCCGGCGGTCCAGTCGATGCCGATCTTCTTGAGATGGTCGGCGATGACGTCCATCTCCTTGTCGCCCTCGCGCTGGATGGTGGCTTCGAGCTTCTTGAGCATCTCGTTGCGCTCGGAGGTGCCGTTGGAGGCGGTCAGCAGGCGCTGGCCGAAGCGGATGGCGAAGTCCTCGACGAACTTCTCGTCGTCGATCGCCTCGGGGTCGAACTCGGCCTCGCGCTCCTTGAAGTAGCGCACGAAGGTGCCGGGCTTGTCGCTCTGTCGGACGCTGGAGTGGTCGAGGTGGGCGTCCAGGTCGGCCTCGCGCATGATGTGGGAGGGCAGGAACATGTCGACGCCCTTGTCGTCGGCGGTCACGGGGATGATCTTGATGTCGGGGACGATGCCGACGGACTGGATGGAGACGTCGCCGGGGGTGAGGTACTGGGCGATGGTCAGCTTCAGGGCCGAGCCGTCCATCAGCTCATAGATGATCTGGACGGAGCCCTTGCCGAAGGTGGTGTCGCCGACGATGAGCGCCCGGTTGTGGTTCTTGAGGGCGCCGGCGACGATCTCGGAGGCGGAGGCCGAGCCGGGGTCGACCAGGACGATGATGGGGTAGGGCGGCTCGGTGCCGCTGTCGCGGGCCTTGTTCTCGTCGCGCAGCTTGTTGCCGAAGCCGACCGTCGAGACGATGGTGCCCTCGCTCAGGAAGGTATCGGAGATCTTGATGGCCTGGTCGAGCAGGCCGCCGGGGTTGTTGCGCATGTCCAGGACGAGGCCGTTGATGCCGCCAGACTTGCGGTTGAGCTTGTCGAGGTGGTCGCGCAGGTCGCTGTAGGTGTTGGCCTGGAAGCTCTTGATCTTCACGTAGCCGATCTTCTGGCCGA
Source organism: Pseudomonadota bacterium (assembly GCA_005804885.1). Lineage (GTDB taxonomy): Bacteria > Myxococcota_A > Bradymonadia > Bradymonadales > SYOX01. The sequence goes on along the minus strand of SYOX01000275.1, from coordinate 3,726 downwards.
GCATGTGGCTCTCGACGGACTCGATCTTGATGATGGCGCGGGTCAGTTCGATCTTCTTCGAGTCGCTCCAGCCCTTGCGGTTGACCCAGATGCTGACCTTGGTGTCCGGGTCGCCGCGCAGCTTGCTGACGGCGTCGTTGAGGCTCATGTTGACCGTCGACTCGTCGTCGATCCGGGTGATCTTGTCGCCGGCCTTGATGCCGGCCTTGCTCGCCGGGGTGTCGTCGATGGGCGAGATGACGGTCAGGGCGCCGTCGCGGACGCCGATGACGATCCCGAGGCCGCCGAACTTGCCGCCGGTCTGGGTCTGCATCTCCTGGTAGATCTGGGGGGTCAGCAGCACCGAGTGGGGATCGAGGGTGTTGAGCATCCCGTTGATCGCCGCGTACTCGATGTCGCTGAACTTGAGCTGCTCGGTCTCCTTGAGGTTGTCCTGGATGAAGCGGAAGACGTCCTTCATCTTGAAGGACATCTCCCAAAGAGACTCAAACTTGCCGATGCGGAAGGTCTTGACCTGGGTGTCGACCTGCACCTTGACCGAGGTGGGGTTGCTGTCCAGGTCCTTGTCGAAGGTCACCACGATCTCGGGCACGGTCTTCTGGATCTCGTCCAGGCCGTGCGTGAGCATCCGGTTCGGGTCGATCCGCGTCGGATCGACGTACTTCTCCTTCATCTGGAGAAGGACCTTGTTCAGGATGTCGCCCCCGGCCAGGTTGTAACCCCCTTCGGGGCCGGCCATGACGGGGCTGCCGCCCTTATCGACGTCGAACTGCCAGCCTCGGTCGCTGAACCTGACGCTCAGGGCGAAGGCGGTCAACAGCGCGATGCCGGCGATGATGAAGCGTGAGTATCGCCACGTGGACTTCATCGAGCTTCCTCTCGGTGGGGGGATGGTGAGCCCGAGGGCCTTGAAGGCGGCCTCCAGTGGCTGCCCGTTCTGCTCTCAACGCCTCGACCCTCTATTGTATTCAGTGTCACTCGACCTTGCCACTCTCTGCCGCTCTTCGACCGCTCCGAGGCCCACTCAGACGGGGTTGGGGTGCTCGAAAAAGCGGACTTCCACCCCGAAGCACGCTCCGATCGCGTCCCCGAGCGCCATGATCCCGAGCCGCTCTGTCCTGTAATGCCCCGCCGCCACGAAGTGCGCCCCCGTCTCCATCGCCTCGGCCATCGTCGGCTCTCGGGCCTCGCCCGTCAAAAAGAGCTGCGCGCCCAGATCCCTGGCCTCCTCAAAGTAGCTCGCGGCGCTGCCCGAGACGATCGCGACCGCCTCGATGAGCGCCGGCCCGCCCTTGAAGTATACGCACTGGGGGCCAAACTGGCCTTCGATGGCTCTGAAGATCGCCTCGGCGGGCTGCGGCGCGGCGAAGCGGCCGATCAACCCGATGTCCGCCCCCTTGGCCTTGGCGAAGGGCTGGCGGCCCTCGCGCGGCAAACCCAGGACGTCGGCGATCCGCGCGTTGTTCCCCAAGGTCGCGTGCCCGTCCAGCGGCAGGTGGTAGCCCCCGAGGCTGATGTCGTGCGCCAGCAGCGCCTTGATCCTCGCCTTGCGCCAACCCTTGAGCACCGGCGTCTCGCCCGGCCAGAAGAAGCCGTGGTGGACCAGCAGCGCCTCGGCGCCCCAGGCCGCCGCCTCCTCGATCAACGCCAGATGCGCCGAGACCCCCAGCGCGACCTTCGTGACCTCCTCGGCCCCCTCGACCTGCATCCCGATGGGCGAGTAGTCCCCGAAGCGACCGACCTCCAGGGTGGCGTCGATCCAGTCAAAGAGCTCGTCGCGCTTCATGTCGTGTTCTCCAAGGGTTTGATATTAAAGCAGTTCCGGCGTTGGCGCGCGATCAGGCGGGGAGCAGCGCCAGGTGCGAGGCGACCAGCCGCACGAGCGCCTGGTAGATCCCCTCGGCGCCGAAGCCCGAGTAGGCGTCCCAAGGCGCCGATCGCCCGAAGTCGATGGCGATGACCCCGATCGAGCGGCCCCTCAGCCGGATGGGCAGCGCGATGCCAACATAGATCGGCGTGGACGAGGTGGGCCTGTAGTAATCGCTCAAGGGCCGCCAGCCCTCGGCGCCCTCGTAGTCGCGCAGCCCCATGCGGGAGTCCTCGATCAGGCCGAGGCGCTCGTTGACCTGGGCGCAGTTGTTCCACCGCAGCGACGGGGCGACCTCAAGCCCCCTGCCGCCGGCCAGGACGATCGGGCGGTCCATCCGGATCGCCAGCGCCGAGATCGAGTCGACCGTCTTGACCGGGATCGACAGCGGCTGATCCAGATCCCACCCCTGCGGGTTCTCGAAGCTCAGCCGCTCGCCCTCGTCCTCCAGCAGGCCTATCGACAGGCTCGCGGCCCCGAGGGCCTCGCGCAGCCCCGGCGTCAAGCGGCCGATGAGGTCGCTGCGGCGCGCGCACGGCTCGCCCTCGACGGCCTCGGCGAAGACCCCGAAGACGTCCAGGCGGTCCGTCGGCACCCGGAAGAGCGACGAGCAGACCAGCGCGTCCCCGAAGCGCTCCTTGAGCGAGCCCAGGATCTCTATCGTCGCCTCCGACAGCGCCGTCGGCGCGTGGCTGTTGATCCCGATGAAGGCCGGCTGCCTCCCTGGCAGCGTCACCGGCACGAGGATGATCACCCCCTCGGGGTCGCGCAGGACGCTGGCCTTGAAGCGCCTGTAGCGCTTGCCCCCATCATCGCCCACCGACCGCCACACCACGCCCTGTCGCCCCGCGTCCGGGGACGACCGCTCGGGGATGAAGATGTGGCAGGGCAGCTCGGGCTCGGCGCGCTGAAGCTCCAGCGCGGCCTCCAGCAGCCCACCCTTGCCGTCCTCGCAGGGGATCAGCAGGCCGATGAGGTGCTCGGGGCGCTCGTCGCCCCCCGGCGCGACGAAGAGGCGCTCGGCGGCGATGACGTACTGGTTGCTCCCCGACGGCGCGCTGAGGCGATCGGGCAAGAGCAAGGTGGCCGAGTGGTCAGCCCCCACGATCCCCGGCAGGATGTCCAGGATATCGTAGAGCCAGCTCTTGATCGATCGCCGCGACACGCTGCCACCGCTGCCCTCCACGGGAGGATCCGCGAGCACCGCCGCGAGGTGATCGATCCGGGTGGCGTGGATCTCGAACCCCAGCGTCGCGACCTCCGACACGTCAAAGGCCCCCTCCGTCCGGATCGCCCCGATCGGCAACCCCTCGCCTGGCGCCCGCGGATCCTCCAGCGCCTCCCAGCCCTCATCGAGCAGCGTGTCCAGCGGACCTGGGCGCAGCCGCGCCCTGAGCGTGTTGGCCGAGGCCTCCAGCACGACGACGTCGACCCGGCTGCCCGGGAAGCCTATCGCCAGCTCCATCGAGGGCAGCCCGAGCCGCACGCGGTGGTGCTGGAGGCTGGCGCCGACGGTGACCTCGTAGCGGCGCACGAGGTTGGCCTGCGGCGAGCGCAGCCCAAGGTGTCGAGGCGTCGAGGGTGGCTGAATCGAAGGGGACGAGGGCGTTCTTGTCGAGTTCATGGGTCGTGTCTCAAGGCTGTAGTGACGGGCGAAGATCCCACATCTCGACCTGCGCAACAAGGGCGGCCACCACCCCCCCGCTCAACAGGTTTGCTCAGTGAAGGTTCCAAGGGCCGCGACGCCACGGCATCCCACGCCACGATCGTGCCGACGGCGTATCGCCCCACGCTCCTCGCACCGCCCCCGTTGGGGACGGGCTCGTCGGGTGGGGCTGGAATCTCAGGGCGGGCTGCGC
>SYOX01000037.1 GCA_005804885.1 Pseudomonadota bacterium | reverse complement strand
TGGGGCGGTTGAGTTGTTTCGGCGCTCATCACCCCCCCCTCGGACCCTCCACTCTGCGCTCAGACACAAGGCGTGAAACTAGACAGAGATCGCACCGCAGATCAACAACTCGACGAGCGTGGGACGATCGTCGAGCGTGGGGCGGTGCGAAGAGCGTGGGGCGTCCGGCGAGTCGGCCTCAACTGGCCGGCGCCAGCGTCACCGACCACCGCCCCCGCGGCGCCCGATCCCAGGCCGTCCGCAGCGACTCCGCGCTCTCGTAGCGCGCCTCGCCCAGATCCCGAAAGGGCACCAAGGCCATCAGCGGCTCCAGAAAGGGGAAAGGGTCGACGATAAGCCGATCCGGGCCCTCCCAGACCAGCGACCAGCGCCTCCCCTTGGGCCAACAGGCGAAGATCGACGGGTCGAGCCACGCCGGCCTCCCCTCGGCCGAAGCCCCCGGCGGGGTCATGCAGACAAAGAGCGAGAGCGTGTCCATGAAGCGAAGCGCAGACAGCTCTGCCTCAAGGATCCCCTCATCGACGCCGCCGATCTCCGACAACAAGCGCGCCTGGCGCGCTCGCTCGGCCGCCACGAAGCCCACCGGCGCCGTCCGGCCCATCAAGGCCACGTAGTGGCGGCTCGTCAACACGCCCAGGTGCGGGCTGATCCCCTCCAGCGCGTCGAGGCCTTTTTTGTAGAGGGCCACCCGCTCTCGCCTGGGGAAGTCGATGAAGTCAAAGGGCAGGCCCGTGTCCGAGTTCAAGCGCGGCGCCGCGTCGGCGGCTCGCCAGGGCAGATCGTGCAGCGCGCAGGCCAGCCCCAGCCCCAGCGAGATCGCCCCAGGCTCCCCCCAGGCCCGCGCCAGCTCGCCGCACAGCAGCCCGTGATCGTGCTGCTCGAAGATCCGCGCGCCGCCCGCGCGCCGCTGAACGATCATCCTCGCCCCTCCCTTCATCTTCCCCAATTGTCCACCGCTCTCACATCCTTGGCAAGCCAGCCTCGTTGTCATCGCCATCAAGCGCCCTTTTACTTGTCCACAGACGGGGGAAAAGCTGTGGACAACGCACCGCGTCATTTCATCGCAACACATCTTGTCAACAAATTTACAAGACAGATGAGGCGCGCACGTTATGACGCGTTGCGTCACGCGCGATAAAAACAGATAATCGCCAATTGAGCGTATCGAGGATCGAAGGTGGATCGGTCGAGGGGATCGAAACTTGCCTTGGGGGAGGTTTAAGGCATACTGCGGTGGGTGTAGGTAATGCCCAGCGAATGTCGGTGAGCAGGGACGCTCAGGGTCGAGATTCATGGCCAGTCGCGCGACGACGAAAGAGAAGACGGCATCAACCGCGGAGCGCAAGGGCGCGCCGGAAGAGCGGGCGATGGCCCACGCGGCGATGACCTGGCGCAAGGGCGGCGAGATCACGGGGTTGCTGCTGCTGGCGCTGTCGGTCACGCTGTGCCTGGCGCTGCTGAGTTCGAACCCGGCCGACATCGAGACCAACGGCCAGGTGGGCAACTGGATCGGCCCTCTGGGGGCCTACGCGGCCGACATCCTGCTTTACATCTTCGGCGTCGGGGCCTTCTTCGTCGTGGCAGTGATCTTCCTGCTGGGCGGCTTCATGCTGCTGGGTCGGCGGCCCGACTTGAAGCCCTCGGAGTTTGTGGGGCAGGGGCTCTTCGTGCTCAGCGGCGCGATCCTGAGCCACCTGATCTTCAACGGGCAGCCGCTCTTCGGGCACCCGGCCGGCGGCCTGGTCGGCGAGCTGCTGGGGGGCTTCTCGACGGCGGTGATCGGGGACGTGGGCTCCTACGTCTTCTCGACCTGCGGGATCTTGCTGGCGCTGATGCTGGTGACGGACATGTCGCTGGGCAGCATGATGTCCTGGTGCGGGCAGCTGGTGGCCGGCAAGACCGGCGATGTGGCGCGGCGCGTTCAGGAGTCGCGCGAGCTGCGGCGGCGCTGGAAGGAGGAGCAGGCGGCGCTCAAGGCAGAGCTCGGCGAGGAGGGCTGGTTCTCGGGCGGGGATCCGGAGGCCGCCAGCGCCCGGATCGAGGAGAAGCTGGCCGCCCGGCGCGCCCGCGAGCTCAAGAAGCTCGCCCGCCCGCAGGAGAAGGCCAGGGAGGCCGAAGGCGACCGGGTCGCACCTGAGCAAGCCAAGGTCGTCGAGGCGCCCGCGGTGCGTTCAAAGGGGCCGAAGGTCGACGCCGCCGCAAAGCCCGACGCCGCCGCGAAGATCGACGCCGCCGCGAAGATCGACGCCGCGAAGCCCGACGCCGCAAAGTCTGCCGCCGCGAAGAGCGAGGGCTTCGAACTGGGCGACACGCTCGGGGCGGTCGAGGCGCGGCCCGAGCCGGCGGTGGTCTTCGGCGCTCTGGTCGGCCAGGGCGAGCCCGCGGTCGCGCCGGGCGCGAAGGACGCCGTGATCCCCGTGACGCGGGGGCTGACGCAGGCGTCAGCCCGGGCGGGCGAGGGCGAGGGGCCGCAGATCGTGGAGACGGAGGCGCAGCGGCAGGCGCAGGATCGGCAGCGGCGGCTTCTGGCCGACGAGGGGCCGGTGAAGATGAACAAGCAGGTCGCGGGCGGCTTCACGCTGCCGCACCTGTCCTTTCTGGACTACGAGAACCCCGACGCGGTCGTGGTGGACAAGGACATGCTGCGTCAGATGGCGCAGCAGCTGGAGAAGACGCTGAGCGACTTCGGGGTCAAGGGCAAGGTCGTGGAGATCTGCCCGGGGCCGGTGATCACGATGTTCGAGTTCTCGCCGGCGGCGGGCGTGAAGTTGAGCAAGATCGCCAACTTGTCCGACGATCTGGCCATGGCGCTGGCGGCGATCTCGGTGCGGATCATCGCGCCGATCCCGGGCAAGGGGGTCGTGGGCATCGAGGTGCCCAACCCGACCCGCGAGATGGTCTTCCTCAAGGAGATCATCGCCGACGAGGCCTTCCAGAGCTCCAGGGCGCGGATGTCGCTGGCGCTGGGCAAGAACACCGAGGGTGCGCCGGTGGTGGCGGACCTGGCGGCGATGCCGCACCTGCTGGTGGCGGGGGCGACGGGGGCTGGCAAGTCGGTGGCGGTCAACACGATGATCGTCAGCCTGCTCTTCCGCTTCACGCCCGACGAGGTCCGGCTGATCATGGTGGACCCCAAGATGCTGGAGTTCAGCATCTACGAGGGGATCCCGCACCTGCTGCTGCCCGTGGTCACGGACCCGAAGCAGGCGGCCGTGGCGCTGCGCTGGGCGGTGGACGAGATGGAGCGGCGCTACGGGCTGCTGGCCGAGATGGGCGTGCGCAACGTCACGACCTACAACAAGCGGGTCGAGAAGCTCACCCGCGAGGGCGAGCAGGACCTCAAGGCGGGCCGGTACAACTCGGCGGCGGTCAAGAAGCTGCACCTGGACGCGGACGGCACGCCGGCCCACCAGAACATGCCCTACATCGTCTGCATCATCGACGAGTTCGCGGACCTGATGATGGTGGCCTCCAAGGACGTCGAGACCTCGGTGGCGCGGCTGGCTCAGAAGGCGCGCGCCTGCGGGATCCACCTGATCCTGGCCACCCAGCGCCCCTCGGTGGACGTGATCACGGGCTTGATCAAGGCCAACTTCCCCACGAGGCTGGCGCTGCGCGTGGCCCAGAAGACCGACAGCCGCACGATCCTGGACAGCAACGGGGCCGAGAGCCTGCTGGGCCGGGGCGACATGCTCTTCCTGCCGCCGGGCTCGTCCCAGCAGCAGCGCGTCCACGGGGCCTTCATCTCCGAGGACGAGATCGAGCGCGTCGTGGCCTTCCTCAAGGAGCAGGGCAGCCCCGACTACAACAACGCCATCCTCCAGGTTGAGGGCGAGGGGGCAGCGCCGGGCGGCGACGACGAGGACGGAGAGCTCGACGAGCACTACGACGAGGGGGTCTTCATCGTCACCAGCGAGCGCCGCGCCTCGATCTCCCTGTTGCAACGCAAGCTCCGGATCGGCTACAACCGCGCCGCGCGTATGATAGAGCGCATGGAGCAGGAGGGCATCGTCAGCTCTTCGGATGGCTCCAGACCCCGCGAGGTCCTGGCGCCCCCCCCGCCGGGCTGCTGAGCCTGCGGCCTGCGCCGTAGCCTCGACCGCCCCAGTGCGAGCGCGGCGCCCAGGCGCCCAGTCACGCCCGAGTCCTTCGAGTCGAGGATGGCCGAGCAGTTCTCCATTCCCACTCCAGGCGACATCCTTGCCGGGAAGTACTTGATCGAGCAGGAGCTCGGGCGCGGCTCCTATGGCGTCGTCTTCAAGGCCCGTCAGCTCGGCGTCGAGCGCGACGTCGCGCTCAAGACCCTGCTCCCGCAGGCTTTCTTGCAGACCGACATCGTCGAGCGCTTCCAGCGCGAGGCGGCGATGATCAGCCGCCTGACCCACCCGAACATCGTCACGCTCTACGACTTCGGTGAGGCCGACGGCATCCTCTACATGGCCATGGAGTTCATCCGTGGCCAGCAGCTCAACGAGCTGGTCAAGTCCCAGGGGCCGCTGCCCCCCGCCCGCGCCACCCACATCGCGCGCCAGATCCTCGAGGCCCTCCAGGTCGCCCACAAGAGGGGGATCGTCCACCGCGACCTCAAGCCCGAGAACATCATCCTCCACGACACCGAGCAGGTCCGCGACTTCACCAAGGTGCTCGACTTCGGCATCGCCAAGATGATCGAGCCCGACGAGGCCCTCGGCGCCCTCAAGACCCTCACCATCCAGGGCTACGTCCTGGGCACCCCCCACTACATGTCCCCCGAGACGATCACCGGGGACGCCATCGACCACCGCGCTGACCTCTACGCCGTCGGCCTGCTCCTGTACGAGATGCTCACGGGCGTCCACCCCTTTGACGCCCCCAAGCCCTCGGCCGTCCTGCTCAAGCACCTCAACGACCCCGTCCCTGCGCTGCCCGACCCCGAGATGGAGCGCTCCCACCTCGGCTACGCCATCCGCACCGCGCTGGCCAAGGACCCCGCAGCGCGCATGGACTCCGCCGAAGCCTTCATCGAGATCCTCGACGGCGACAGAGAGCCTCCGCCCGCGCCGCCGATCTGGCAGCGCCGCCCCGCCCTCGTCGCCGCCCTCGGCGGCCTGATCGCCCTGGCCCTCGTCCTGCTCGGCTGGGGCCTCAGCGGCCTCTCCCTGGACGCCTCTTCCGACGCCGACGCCGGAGTCGCCGCGCTCGACGCCGACCACGACGCCGTCGCCGACCGCGGCGCTGACCTCGACGCCGCCCTGGCCAAGGAGGTCGACGCCGCCCCGGACGACGCCGACCTCGACGCCGCGATCGCCCTTCGCCCCGACGCCGCCTTGCGCACCTCGCCTTTGCCCGTCCGCGACGCAGGCCCCGCGCCCCAGGACGCTGCCCACGTCGCGCCCGCCGAGACGCCGCAGCGCGTCGACCGGACCGTGCTGCGCTTCCTCTCCGACCCGCCCGGCGCCACCGTCATCCTCGACGGCCGCCCCGTCGGCCCGACGCCCTGCACCGCCCTCGTCCAGGGCCAGGAGCCCGTCAGCGTCGCCTTCAAGAAGATCGGCTTCCGCACCCAGTCCGTGTCCGTCACACCCCGAGGCGGGCCGCAGACCGTCAACGTCAAGCTCAGGCCCGGCCGCCTGCAGCTCAACCCCTGAACGCGCAGGCTCACACCATGCCCCAGCCCCAGCGCCCCCATTGTTCCACGGGAAACACCCGCCGCGGCGCGCGCCAGATCGCGGCCTGGGCGACGCTGCTGATCGTCTCGCTGGCCGCAGCGCACGCCTGGGCGCAGGGACGCCCAGGTGACAAGACCCAGCAGGCCGAGGGCTTCTACCTCCAGGCCGTCCAGTCCTTCAACGCAGGGCGCTATCAGGAGGCGCTGGAGAGCTTCGACCGAGCCATCGCGCTGGACCCCCAGGCCATCTACTTCTGCAACCGGGGCACCGTGCTGATGAAGCTCCACGAGCTGCCCGAGGCGCTGGCCTCGATGGAGACCTGCCTCGCGCGCTTTGAGGCCGCCGACCCGGAGAGCCTGGCGGAGAAGGCCCAGATCGACGCCGAGGTCAAGGGGATCGGCGCCGCCATCCGGGGGGTCCAGCCGGCCAGCATCCGCACGGCGACGAACATCGCCACCCGCCCGCTGGCGAACAAGAAGCCTGACATCATCATCGTCGAGCCCATCGAGCCGGGCCTGGACATCCAGGCGCTCGGGGCCTGGACCACGGCCGGGCTGGCCGGCGCCAGCCTCCTGAGCGCCGCCATCATCGAGGTGGCCACCGTGCCCGTCATCGAGGACTTCGAGCGCACCGCCGCCGAAGGCGACAACCGCGCCCGCTACGACGCGTTGCGCACCGCCATCGATCAGCGTAAGGTGATCATCGGAGCGCTCGTCATCTTCGGCTCGGCCTCTGCCCTCGCCTCCGGGCTGCTCTTCTGGACGGACAACCCCGAAGAGGACGCCGGCGAGCGCAACCGGAGCACGCTGGGGGCGGACCTCCAGATCCTCAACGGCGGCGCCACCTTGCACTTCGAGGTGACCTTCTGAGCCAGGGGTGATGGACACCACAGGGACCTCAAAAGACCGAAGGTGGCTGATCCAGTCGCGAGGGTGGGCCATCCCCATCCTTGCCGCGCCCTTGCTCTGCCTGCCCTCCGCCTGCACCCTCTTCTACGACACCGACGCGGTCCCCTTTGACCGGCCAGGCGAGCCCGAGGGGCTCCCCGAGGCCGAGCCAGACGAGCGCCCAGACTCCGGCGAGCCCGAACCCGAGATGCGCCCCGTCGAGGGGCTCGGGCGGCCCTGCGGGATCGACGTGGCCGGGGCCTGCCTGCCGGAGTCCGAGGACTGGCCCCTGTGCGCGGATCTGGCCTGCGCGCCGCTGGGCCAGGACGCCTCGTGCGTCATGAACGAGGGCAGCCTCATCGGCTACTGCACCCTGCCCTGCGCCGCCGACGCCGACTGCATCGGCGCCCCCGACGACGCCTTCGCCAGCTCGATGCGCTGCGTCGTCAACCCCAAGGGCGTCGGGCTGTGCCTGCCGGGCTCCCAGGCGCCCTGCGCCACCGACGCCGCCTGCCCCGAGGGCGAGCTGTGCAAGCAGGCCATGACCCTCGGCGACGAGCTCCTGGAGCTGCGCTCGGCCTGTCAGACCGCCACGACCCGCGGCGCGGACCGCGGCCAGTACTGCAATGACGACCCTCGGCGGGCCTCCGGCGGGCTGGTCAAGCGCTGCGCCAACGATCTGTGCCTCGACGACGTCTGCGCGGCGCTCTGCGACCCTGCCGAAGACCCCGACGAGGACTGCGGCAACCCCAACCTCGCCTGCCAGTCCCTCGGGGGCGGCCCGATCGCGGGGCGCTGCAGCCCGAAGATCTGCGCGGTGCCGGCCGACTGCAGCGGCTTCGGAGAGCAGCCCCCGATCTGCACCTCCGCCGGCCAGCCTCGCCTCGCCAACGAGGCCCAGGGCGGGCGCTGCCGGACGGACAACCCGGGCTCGGAGGGATCGCGGCGAGACGGCGAGGACTGCCTGGGGCTCGACAACGAGGGGGACCCGTCGCGCTGCGGCTCGCGGATGTGCGTGGGGCGCACGCCCTTCTTCTACTGCTCGTCGCTGTGCGACAACGACGGCGACTGCGGCCAGGGGCTCGTGTGCGCGATCTCCAGGCTCTCGGATGAGCAGGGGCCCTACTTCCTCAAGGCCTGCACCTACGCGCCGGGCAGCCGGACGCGCTGCGACGCCGACGGGGTCGGCGAGGGATGCCCCCAGGGCGAGGTCTGCGCGCCCTTCCTCTTCGGCGACGTGGCGCCCGACGGCGCCCACCTGAGCAACGCCAGCGTCAAGGCGCTGTGCATCGACCCGGTGCCCGGGGGCGTGGCGGTGGGATCGGCCTGCGAGGAGCGGGGCTGCCTGGTGTCGGGGGCCTGCGTGTCGACCGACGGCGAGGCGGGGCTGTGCACGACCGCGTGCGCGAGCTTCCTGGACTGCCCGGAGCTTCAGACGTGCGGTCAAGTCACGATGCTGCGCTCCTCCGAGCACCTCAACGGCACGGCCTTGAATCTTGGCTTTTGCCTGTCATTGTTTTGAGTTGAGCGCGCTTGTGCGTTAGATATCGAAGGAGTAAGCGCTCAACAGGATATCGACGTATCCCAGGCTCATGAGCAGGCATTCATTTGGATAACGACGCGCTGGAAAGAGGGGGAGGCCCCAACTTCCCCGAAAGGTCCTGGGTGGGCGCGCTGATCGGCGACGTGCTCATCTCGGAGGTGCTCAGCCAGTCGGCTGGGGCGCTGATCCTGCTCGGGACCCAGGAGGGCATCGGCCGCCTCGCGGTGGTCAAGCTGCTGCCCTTCAGCGGCGACACCCAGGGGACGGCCGAGCACCGCATCCTCAAGAACGCCCAGGTGCTCAGCCAGCTGCGCCACGCCAACATCGTGACCTTGTACGACGTGGGGCTCTTCGAGGGCCGCTACCCCTACCTGGTCACGGAGCACGTCCGAGGAGGGACGCTGCAGCGGCTCATCGAGGAGGAGGGGCCGCTGCCGCCGCTGCGGGCGCTGGGGCTGATGCAGCAGGTCGCCCACGCCCTGGAGGACGTCCACCGCCAGCAGCTCGTCCATCAGAACCTGCGGTTGAGCAATGTGCTGGTCGAGTCGCTCGCCGGCAGCGACCACGACCTGGCCAAGCTGATCAACTTCGGCCTGTCGGGCTCGTCGACCTCGCTCGGCGACCCGGAAGACCCCCAGGCGAGGCCCGACAAGGCCCTGCTGATGACGCCCGAGGAGGGCCTGGGCGAGGATTACAGCGCCCGCAGCGACCTGTACCTGTGCGGGGTGATGCTCTTTGAGATCCTCACGGGGATGAAGCCCTACCGGACGCTGGAGCTGCCCGCGCTCTGGGACGAGATCGTCAGCCGGCGGCCCATCCCGCTGGCGGAGATCTCGCCCGTGCTGGGGCTCTACCCGGAGCTCCAGATGCTCGTTGACCATATGCTCTCGAAGAACCCCACCTCCAGGCCGCTCAACGCCCGCGCGCTGCGGCTGATGATCGGGCAGGTGATGGTGGACGTCGAGCAGAAGGACGCCGCGGTGGTCAGCCGCCGCGACAAGGCCTTCCCCGTGCTCAACACCGTCGAGCGCCTGCCGGCCATCCCGAAGCCGCCAGCGCCCAGGCCGATGCCTCAATCCAAAGTGACCCCGCAGGCCATCGAGCCCAAGCCCTCCAGGCCCTCGGCGTCCTACAAGACCCCGCCGGACGCCTCGAAGGTGCCCACGAGCCCGGAGTTCCAGCGCCTGCCGCCGCCGCGCCGCCCCGCAGGGACGGTCGCCCCGCCGTCCCGCGACCAGCGCGAGCCGCCCTCGCGGCGGGTGACTCTGGATCGGATCGACATCGATCAGGTCGGCTGGAGCGCGAGGGCGCCCGAAGATCTGCCGCTGGCCGGGGAGCAGCCCTACCTCGTGCTCCTGATCACCCGGAACGGGGAGCCGCTGCCGCCGGGCTTCGAGTCCCCCGTCGAGGTGCTCATGAGCGCGATCGTGGACGCCAGCACCGTGATGATGGCCTTCCGGCCGCCTCAGCACCAGGAGGGCTGGCTGTCCACGCTGGCCGCTCAGGCCGCTGAGTACGGGTTCCGGGTGGGCTTCTCCTTCGGCAGCCGCTTTGACACGGAGCTGCGCAAGCCGACGGCCTACACCGTGCGGATGGCCGTCCAGGCCGCCCAGCACGCCCAGGTCGGCGAGCTCGTCGCCGCCCGCCACGCCGTCGACGCGCTGGCCATAACGCGCCACTTCGCCCCGGTCGACAGCCGCCTGACAGGTCGATACGCCATGTTCATGCGCTACAAGACCCCGAACGCTTCGGATTGACTCCCGCAGGCCCAGGCGCTATGCACAAGGTGCCGCCTGGAGACGCTCGTCGGGTCCACGTCTGGACGGCCGCGTTCCACCACGCCCGCAATGGGGGCATAAGTTCTTGAAATCGCTCCTTAAAACCTTCTCCGAGCGCAAGGAGATCCTGCGGCTCCTCAGGTTTTGCGCCGTGGGCGCCAGCGGCGTGCTGGTCAACATGGCGGTTTTCGCGATATGCATTGATATTGTACTGATTGACGTATCGGAAGGATCGCGAAATGTGCTGGCAACGAGCACGGCGGTCCTGTTCTCCATCCTGACCAACTTCCTGCTCAACGACGCCTGGACCTGGAGGGACAGGCGCCGGGGGCCGATGGCCGCGCGCCTGCTCAAGTACTATATCGTGGCGGGGATCGCCGGCCTGATGCAGGTCGGGGTCCAGTTCGCCCTCAGCGTCCAGCTCGCCGTCGACGGCTACCTGGCCAACATGGCCGGGATCGCCGTCGGCGTGGCGATCAACTTCTTCATCAACAACCTCTGGACCTTTCGCACGGGGCAGGACCCCCTGGCCGACGGCGCCGAGGCGGTCGACGAGGCTCCCGGCGGCGGCAATCGCGCTGACGGCGGCGGGCACGACAGCCGACTGCGTCAGAGCCAGGGCCTCCAGGCGACAGGTCGACGGGTGCACGGCGCCTTGAGCGGCGCCGAGGTGGGACCATGAACGAACAGGACATGGATCGTCTGGTCGAGGCGATCACGGCTCGCGTCAAGGACAGGCTCCAGCCGCGGGCGCCTCAAGCGCCGGCCGCCCCGGAGGCCTTCAACAAGGCCGACGGCCGACCGGCCCACGACGCCGCCTGCGCCACCTGCGTCATGCCGCTGGAGGCCTGCGAGGGCTGCGGCCTCAACCCCATCAACGCCACCGCCCAGTGGCTCCCCCCCTCCAACACCCCCTCGCCGGCCGAGATGGCCCGCTACATCGATCACACCCTGCTCAAGGCCGAGGCCAGCCGCGGTGACATCGAGAAGCTCTGCGAGGAGGCCCGGCGCCACCGCTTCTGGTCCGTCTGCGTCAACGCCACCAACGTCCGCCTGGCCTCCAGCCACCTCCAGGGCAGCGAGGTCAACATCTGCGCCGTCGTCGGCTTCCCGCTGGGCGCCGGCACCCCCGGCGCCAAGGCCTTCGAAGCCCGCGAGGCCGTCCGCTGCGGCGCCACCGAGATCGACATGGTCCTCAACGTCGGCGCGCTGCGCAGCGGCGACTACCGCCTCGTCACCGAGGACATCCGCAAGGTCGTCGCCGCCGTCCCAGGCCGGATCGTCAAGGTCATCCTCGAGACCGGCATGCTCGACCTGACCCAGAAGACGATCGCCTGCGCCCTGTCCAAGGTCGCCGGCGCCGCCTTCGTCAAGACCTCGACGGGCTTCGGACCCGGCGGCGCCACCGTCGAGGACATCGCGCTGATGCGCGGCATCGTCGGCTCCGAACTCGGCGTCAAGGCCTCCGGCGGTGTCCGCACCTACGAGGACGCCGTCAAGATGCTCAAGGCCGGCGCCAACCGCCTCGGCGCCTCCTCCAGCGTTCAGATTGTGACCCACGCCAAAGCGGCCAGCACCTCAGGCTACTGAGCCGCTCTGCGCCCCGCGCCGATGTTGATGAGCACTCCTGCCACTGAAACCAACACACCCGAGCTCCTCGACCTGCTTCAGCGGCAACCCGCCGCACGAAGGCAGCAGATCCAGAGCCACTGGGGCGCCCCGAACGACACGCCCGCGGGCCTCTTCCGCTTCATGACCCAGGACCCCGCGCGCTTCACCGCCACGCTGGCCGGCCTCCCCCAGGCCGAGAACGTCCGCGCCCTCCTGCTCGACATGGTCCAGGAGTACAGCCTGCCCGTCACCCTCTACCCCGAAGATCAGGAGGCCAAGAAGATCCTCGCCTCCTGGGGCCTGATCTACCCCTACCCGCCCGGCTGGGGCCCCACGCCCCAGGGCGCCCGACAGTGGACCTGGCTGATGCCGGTCGAGACCGCCGTGCTCTGCGCGCCCTCCGTCGAAATATTCCGCTTCGGCCTGCCCCTGATGCTCAGCCAGCTCTCCCCCGAGCAGGTCGTCGCCGTGCGCCAGACCCTCGGCCTCAACCCCCAGGAAGGGCACGTCTCCGAGATCCTCGAGATCAACCGCGCCCTGTGCGATCACACCTTCCTCGCTCGCCTCCTGATGAACCCCGACTGGCAGGAGCACCTCTTCACCCTCCAGATCCTCCTGGAGTGGCACGGCGTCTGCCACCGCCACGAGCTCTTCAGCTTCGCCTGGGGCGACGAGACCCTCAAGCCGCTCACCGACCGCTCCCAACGCCGCCGCGAGCGCCAGATCGAGTCCGATCTGGCCGCACACGGGCTCATCTACAACTACACACCCCCCCCCATGGAGGGCGACGTCGAACCACCCGACTCCCTCGTCGCCCTGCCCGAAGAGCTCCGCTCGCCCGTCTGGAGCATCAACCGCCACCTCCAGGAGGCCGCCCTGTGCGACCTGCTCATCGACCTGGGCGGCTGGCAGCCCGACCCCAGCGGCGCGCGACAGAGCCTCGATCACGAACCCGCTGACCTGCTCAAGGCCCTGGCCTGCGTCCTGGACGCGGCACCCCTGACCCTCGACGACCAGGGGCGCCTGAGCGACGACGCCCTCGACACGCTCCAGGCCTTGCACGGCCCCGCACCCGACACCAACGCCTGGCACCGCATCATCGACCTCGGGCGCCTCACCCAGGCCCTGGCCGACACCCGCGACAAGCTCGAAGTCGGCGCAGCAGCCCCTCGCCTCCTCGATCAGGGACCCCTGACCTGGAGCCACGCCGCACTCCAGCTCTGGGTCGAAGGCACCGGACCCCACGACATCGACCGCGCACAGAACGAGGCCTTCGGCGTCAGCCAGATCTGGCTCGACGAGATACGCCCCGCCCTCAAGCGCGGACAACACCGACACCAACCCCTCGAAGGCTGGTGGCGCTTCATCGACCACCCCGAAAAACTCGGCGCCACCCTCAACGCCCCCAGACCCCGATCGCGGCGACAGCAAGGACGCCCCGCAGCCTCCTGGTTCGCCGCCCCCGGCGTCAACGACGAGCAGGACATCATGTGCGGCTTCCCGAGGGTCGAAGTCGACCGCGAGCGCCTCGACGCCGAAGTCCTCCTCGTCGAAGGCATCGTGCTGACCTTCCGACTCCTGCTCCTGGACCTGCTCGGCGGCCTCTGCGCCCCCGTCCTGTCCCGCGTCGCGCTCTCCAGCCTGATCCAGGACACCGCCGCCCTGGCCATCCACCTCAACCTGCCCGTGATGTTCTTTGACCCCATGGGCCAGACCTTCATCCCCGTCCGACCCCCCACCTACATCGTCGAAGCCACCCACGACGCCGCCTTCGACAAGCTCACCAACGTCCTCATCGACGCGCTCCTGATCCCCGCCGGCGTCGTCGAGCCCGAAGGCGACGAGCTGCGCATCTTCAGCCACCGCGTCAACGTCAAGACGCCCCTCTGGTTTGACCACGACGCCCGCGTCGAAGCCCTCTCCGCCCTGACCCAGAGCACCGCCGAGGAGATCGAGGACCGCAAGAGCCCCGCCGCTGGCCTGCGCCCCGTCTCCGGCAAGGGCGAGTCCGACCGCCGCTTCTGGCTCGGCAGACCCCTGGCCGAGCTGCGCCGCGCCATCGACGGCCGCAAGGTCACCGCCTTCGGCGGCGGATACCTCGAGGTCAACCCTCAGGGCGCCTCGACCACCTCCGGCGTATAGACCTCGTGCACCGCCTCGGCCGCGAAGGCCTCCACCGCCGCACCACCCGGCACCCAGATCCGACCTCCCACCGCCGCCGCACCCGTCCCATGCCGCCGCGTCAACATCGGCCGCACCACCTCCCAACGATCTGAGACAGGATCATAGGCCTCGTTGTCGCTGAACACCCCCGACGGGTGGCTCCGGTTGCCCTCGCCTCCCATCACATAGACACGCCCGTCCAGCAGAGCGCTCGCCAACCCCGCCCGCGAGGTCGGCATCGGCGACCCCTCCCCCCACGCGTCCGCAGCCGGATCGTAGATCTGCACCCGCGCCACATGACTCCCCAGGCTCCGAAAGCGACCCCCGAAGACGTAGAGCCGACCCCCGAAGGCCTGCGCCGTCGCGTGATCAACCCCCGAGGGCATCGGCGCCAGCGACTCCCAGCGATCCTCCCCCACGTCGTAGGCCGACAAGTCCGCCACCGCCCCTCCCCTCAACCCCCCCGCGACGTAGACCTTCGACCCGATCGCCGCCACCCCCGACGCTCCCCGCTCCGTCCCCGTCGGCATCGACGCACCCTCGCTCCACCCGTCCGCGGCCGGATCGTAGACAAAGACACGCCCGTCCGGCGCGAAGCCCCGCTCCACCAGAAAGCCCACCACGTAGATCTTCCCCTCGACCGCCGCCGCGTTGGCGTGGTGCGCCCGCACAGGCATCGGCGCCGCCGTCCGCCACGCGTCCGCGTCCACGTCGTAGACCTCCACCGAGGGCACGATCTGCAGCGACGCGTCAAAGCCCCCAAGCACGTAGATCGACCTGCCCACCGCCACCACCGCCACCTCCTGGCGCGCACCCGCCCCGATCGGCGCCACCCGCGACCACACCCCGCCCCCTTCTCCGTCAAAGCCGTTGTTCTCCGAGCCGATCAGCCCCTCGTCCGCGCCGCACCCCGCGCCCACCAGAACAAACACCAAGGCCATGAAATAATTATACTTTTCCACAGCAACCCTCCACCGGCCTGCCCGAGGCGCCGCGCGCGCCCAGCCACCCCAGGATAGCGCAACCGACCCGCCGACGCGCCACGGCGCAGCCCCAGCCCCAGGCCAGACCAGCAGCCCCAGGCCGAGGCCAGGCCATCCGCTTGATGTGAAAGGACAAGGAAAGGACGAGGAAAGGACAGGATCGGGCAGCGCGGCTCCAGGCCAGGGGCAAGGCCACGGGCGTCGCCACCTCCAAGAGATCCACGCGGCGCAAGCGGCGCCGCGGTCAAGAAGAGATCCACGCGGCGTCGCTTGCGCCACGGGCATCGCCCTCAAGAGATCCAGGAGATCAAGAGATCCAGCAGATCCACGCGGCGCCGCTTGCGATCCAGGAGATCCACGCGGCGCCGCTTGCGCCGCGGATCACGGCGCTCAGGGCGTGAAGAACTCCACGGTCGTCACCGCGGCGAAGGCCTGTACGTCGGCGCCGCCGGGCACGAAGATCCGCCCACCCACCGCCACCGCGCCCGTCCCGTGTCGGCGCGTCAACATCGGGGCCAGGATCGCCCAACGGTCGGCGGCGGGATCGTAGACCTCCGAGCTGTCAAAGACCCCCGACGGGTGCCCGACATTGCCCTCGCCGCCAAAGACGTAGATCCGCCCGTCGAGCACGGCGGCGGCGTGTCCACCCCGCGATGTCGGCATCGGCGCGCGCGGGCTCCACGCCCCTTGCTCGGGGTCAAAGGCGAAGACCGCGTCCGTATGGCTGTTGATGTTCCGATCTCGCCCGCCGAAGGTGTAGAAGACCCCGTCGACGGCCCCGACCACGAGGTGATCCAGCGGCACCGGCAGCGGCGCCAGCGCCTCCCAGCTGTCGGCGCCCGTGTCGTAGGCCGAGAAGTCGACCACCGCATTGCCCCTCAACCCCCCCGCGACGTAGATCTTCGACCCGATCGCCGCCGCCCCCGACGCACCCCGCTCCGTCCCCGTCGGCATCGACGCGCCCTCGGACCACTCATCCTCCTCGGGATCGTAGACAAAGACGCGCCCGTCCGGCACGAAGCCCAGCCCGGTCAAGAAGCCCACGACGTAGAGCCTGTCGCCCACCACGGCGGCGTTGGCGTGGTGCATCCGCGCCGGCATCGGCGGCAATGACCTCCAGGTGTCCGTGGCCGGGTCGTAGGCCTCCACCGTCGGCACCACCTGCAGCGCCTCGTTGAAGCCGCCTATCACCAGCACCTCGCCTTGCAGCGCCACCACGGCCACCTCCTGGCGCGGGCCGACGGCGATGGGCGCCGCCGAGGCCCAGGAGCCCAGGCCGGGATCGACCTCCGCGTCCTCGGCGGCGTCCATCGCCGCGTCGTCGGACTCCTGCGGCGCGTCGGGGTCGACGTCCGCGACCTCGCCGACGTCATCGCGGGGATCATCGGCGTCGAGCGCGACGTCTTCAAGGCCAGGATCGGCCCCATCGCGAGGATCGGCGTCGGACGCTGCGTCTTGAGGATCGGCGTCTGCATCGGCGAGGGCGCTCGCTGGGCCCTTGTCGTCAGAGCAGGCCGCCAACAAGGCTACGGAGAGGGCTATCAGGGCTCGGCGGCGCATGAGGTGTCCTCTTCAGCGGGATCGGTGCGTGGCGGACGAGCGCGGGGCGCCCTCCTGCTCCTGTTGTCGGCGGCGGCGCTGGCGATCGCGGAAGTCGGGGACGTCGTCGGTGATGGTCTTGACCTCGCACATTTCGAAGATGCGCGACACGATCCGTTCGCCGACGCGGGCGCCGAGGGTCTCGCCGATCATCGAGGGGACGTAATCGGGCGCCTCGGTGTCGGTGACATTGCCCTTGGTGCCCCGCCGCGGCGCGTTCAACGGGTAGTTCGTGGTGAAGAAGGTCGGCAGGCAGGCGTTGTAGCGCTTGCTGATCAGCTCGTCGATGATGCCCAGCTCCCAGTCGCTCTTGCGGCCCTTGCCCAGCTCGTCGATGAAGAGGATCGGCACGGCCGACAGGTTGTTGAGGATGTCGGCGGCGTTCTGGCGCGTCTCGTAGGCCTCCCGCAGCTCGCTGAGCAGGTGGGTGAACTCGATGAAGCGGCACTGCATCCCCTTCTCAAGGGTCAAGTAGCGCACGAAGGCGATCATCAGGTGGGTCTTGCCCGTGCCGACGCGCCCGGTGAGCAGGATGCCGCGATCCCTGAGGGTGAAGGTCATCGCGTAATTGTGAAGCAACGACCTGATCTCATTGAGGTTTCCGACCTCTCGGGTCAAGTCTTCGTCGCTGTAGATGTTGAAGCCGCCGAAGTCCTTGTCGAAGTAGCGGGCGGGCAGCCGGGCCTCGTTGAAGCGCTTCATCCGCATCTCGAGGTTGGTGCATCGGGGGCAGTCGGCGACGACCTGGTAGCCATCGGGGCGAGAGGAGAAGATCACGCCGTCGCCATTGCAGGCCTCGCAGAGGATCTTGCAGCGCTTGCAGCGCTGGGCTACGGCCACATCGCGCTTGCTGATGGTGGTGTAGTACTGATCGAAGCAGGCTCCACAGGTGTGGGTCGATGTTTTTTTGCGGGTCGTGAAGTTCATGGGCGTGCGCCGGCAAGAAGGGGCTCAATCGATCTCGTATCGTGCCACACGTCCGGCCTGAGGACCAGTGACCCAGACGCCCTCGGCGCCCTTTCCTGGGTAGATCCGCCCTGCGGCGGCGTCCAGGGGCACCCGCGCCGCGACCTGAAGCCGCCCGTCGAGCCAGTCCACGACCCACATCTGGCCCCCCTCGCCGGTCGAGATCAGCAGCCGCCCCTTGCCCACGGGATCGCTCCAGACCAGATCGGCGCTCTTGACGGGGACGTCGATGGCGTCCAGGGGGCGCAGCTCCTGCGGATCGAGCGCCTCAAGGCGGCCAGCGCCCGCGTAGAGGGCGAAGACGGGGCCGCCCTCGGCCGAGGAGGCGACGACGTGGGAGGGGATGGCGGAGAGCGCCTTCGGGGGCAGGGGGGCGCCCTTGGGGCCATCGACGAGGGTGGCCAGCGGGCTGTTGGCGTGAAGGACGAGCATCCGGTGGCCCTGGCCGCCGGGCAGCGCGACGATCTTCCAGGGGCCCGGCGAGACGGCGATCCTCCCCTCGGCGCGCAGCGAGGCCGTGGAGACGGGCGTCAGGTCATCGCTGCCGAGGTTGGCGCTCCAGAGCCAGGCTCCGGCGGCGTCCAGCGCAATGTCGGCGGGGGTGTCGCCGGGGAGGTCGACGGCCAGGGGATCGAGAGTGTCGAGGTCGAGGCGGATCAGCGGGCGGGCCGGGTCGCGGCACAGGACGAAGGCGCGGCGCCCGGCGGGCTCAAGGACCATGAGGCGAGGGGCGTCGCAGAGGGCGCGCTCGTCGGTGAGGGCGAGGTGGGGGCCCTGGAGGCGGAGGTCGAAGACGCGGTCGCCGCCGAACTCCAGGGCCAGCAGGCGGCCGGGGCCGGCGGCGTAGAGCCCGCCGAGGGGGCGCGCCCCCAGCGCGAGGGTCTTCGAGCCGCCCTCGGCGTCGACGCTGAGGATGGCGTCGCCGCCGAAGATCGCGACCCCGAAGTGCGGGCGGCCCTCGGCGGTCTGGAGCGCGGCGCCATTGCCGAGGTGTTGCCCCGTGAGCGCCTCGGCGGCGCGACGAGGCGCGGGCCGGGGCGGCGCGTTGTCCACATCATCAACAGGCTTATCCACAGAAGATGCATCGGATGAAGCGCTGATACTCGCATCTGATGGCGAAAATGGCAGATCGTCCTTGGCGCGATCGCAGTCGACGCAGCGGACGCAGAGCGCTGCGGCGATCAGGAGCAGCGCGCGCCGGCGCAGGGGCAGCCCCGAGGGGGGTCTTGAAGGCGCCTGTGAGGGGCGTTGAGGGCCGTCGAGGTGCCCGGGTGGGGGTGGGGGCGTCTGAGGGCAGGGCATGGCGTACGAGCCTCTGAGGGCCTTGCAGGGGCCGCGGCTCACTCGGTCCTTTCGAGGGATCCGTGGGCGACGGAGAAGGCGGCGAGCTGATCGTCGAGGAGGATGTGATCGCGGTGGGTGGTGGTGATGAAGACCTGGCCGGGGTTGTTCTGGAGGAAGTCGAAGAGGTAGCGGTTGCGGACGCGGTCGAGCTCGCTGGAGACGTCGTCGAGCAGGAGGATGGGGCGAAAGCCGCGGTGCTGCTGGAAGAGGCGGACCTCGGCGATCTTCATGGCCAGGACGACGGCGCGCTGCTGGCCCTGGCTGGCGAAGGCGCGCAGGGCGTGGCCTTCGAGGGAGAGGTGGAGGTCGTCGCGGTGTGGGCCGCGGGTCGTGAAGCCCCGGCGCAGGTCCTCGCGGCGGCCGGACGCGAGGGTCTTCTGGAGCCGCTCGGCCAGCGCCGGCTCGTCCTCGTCGAGGGTGCCGGGCCGCGCCAGCCCGCCGAGCCAGCCGGCGCGGTAGGAGATGACGACCTTGGGGGCGTCGACGGGGGCGTCGACGGGGGTTGCGGGATCGGCGCCGGCGAAGATGGCGTTGAAGGTCTCCCGGAAGAGGGGCGCGAAGGCTTGCAGGTAGCGCAAGCGGCGCAGCGCAATGGCGGCGCCGAGGTTGGCCAGCTGCTCGTCGTAGACGTCGAGCAGCATCGCGGGGTTGCGCTCGTCGCGCAGCAGCGCATTGCGGCGCTTGAGGACGCTCTGGTAGGCCATCACGTCGGAGAGGTAGCTGGCCGAGACGTTGAAGATGGCCCGGTCGACGAAGCGCCGCCGCTCGTCGGGGCCGCCCTTGAGGATGTTGAGGTCGTCGGGGGAGAAGACGATGGCGTTGAGGCTGCCGAAGAAGGTCGACAGGTTCTTGACCGCGGTGCCGTTGAGCTGGACCTTCTTGCCCTGGGGAGAGATGTCGATCCGGGCGGTGCGCTCGACGCCGGCGCGCTCGATGCAGCCCTCGACGACGGCGAGCTTCGATCCCCAGCGGATCAGCTCGGAGTTGCGCTGGGGCCGGAAGCTCTTGACGGCGCTGAGCAGGTAGACGGCCTCCAGCAGGTTCGTCTTGCCCTGGCCGTTGGCGCCGTAGAAGATGTTGAAGCGCGGCCCCGGTGAGAAGGTCAGGGCGCCGAGGTTTCGGAAGTCCTCGATGCGAAGGGTCGACAGCTCCATCCTCAAATCCGCATGGGCATGACGACGAAGAGCAGGTCATCCCGGGAGGCGTCCCGGATCATGGTGGGCGAGAGCGTGTCGATGATCTCCATCGTGATCTCGTCGCCGTCGATGACGCCGAGCACGTCAAGCAGGTAGCGGTAGTTGTAGCCGGCCTGCACCGCGTTGCCGGAGAACTCGATGGGGATCACGTCGCGCGACTCGCCCTGCTCGGCGTCCTGGGTGTGGACCTCGCACTCGGACTCGTTGAAGGCGATGCGCACATTGCCGGTCTTGGGCGGGGCCACGATCGCGGCGTACTTGAGCGCGTGGATCAGGTCGGCGCGGCGGATGATGGCCTTGACGTCGCTCTCGCGCGGCAGGACCTGGTCGACGTCCGGGAAGGTGCCGTCGATCAAGCGGATCGAGACCTGGGTCGGCCCGTGCTTGAAGACGATGTTGTTGTCCTTCAGGCCGAAGGAGAGCTCCGGGTTGGAGATGTCCAGCGTCCGCTTGAGCTCGGCCAGACCCTTGCGCGAGATGATGACCCCACGGCTGAGCTCCGCCGGCCAGCGCGTCGCGGCGCTCTCCGGCGTCGGCGCCAGCGCGATGCGCGACAGGCGGTGGCCGTCGGTGGAGATCATCGCGAAGGTGCCCTCGGCCGAGACCCTGAAGAAGGCCCCGTTGAGGCTGGGCCTGCCCTCGTCGGTCGAGATCGAGAAGAGCGTCTTCTCGATCATGTCCAACAGCCGGGCCGTCCCCACCGGGTAGAAGCTCACGCCCTCGAAGCTGGCGATGTTGGCGAAGCTCTCCGCCGGCATCCCCGGCAGCTTGGCCTGCGTCTCGCCGGCCTTGAGCTGGGCGTAGTGGTTCGGCTCCGTGGTCAGCTCGACCTCCGAGGGCCGCATGTTCTTGACCACGTCAAAGAGCCGCCTGGCCTGCAGGGTGACCTTGCCCGGCTCCAGCACCTCGCAGGGGCATGAGGTCGAGATCGTCACGTCCAGATCCGTGGCGTGGATCGTAAGCTGATCGTCTTCGGCCACCAGCAGCGCGTTGCTCAAGATCGCCAGGGTGCTCTTTTGATTGACCACGCCCTGGACCTTGAACAGCTCCTGGGTGAGCGCCTCGCGAGTGATTCTGATCTTCATCGACCTCCTCCCTGGAGATGCTTTTGGAAACCTGATGGGTCTATCGCCTTCAGCCGCCCAAGACAAGGGCCAACCGGCCTCTTCTCCACTTCTCCCTGACCCTCTGACCTCGCCCGCATGGCTGTTACTCCTGAAGGAACATGACTCTCTTTTTATAGCTCGTCGTAGTCGTAGGGGCTGTGGGATCGTGGACAACCGATCCAAGTCGCCGGATTCATTCGGCGATCTCGTCCACAGATCCCTGCGATCAGCGCCGGGTTCCGCCTGTGGACAAAGAGGCCTCTGGGCTCCCCCCAGACTGTCCACAGCTCTGATCCCAAACTCCCAACAGCGATCCCCACAGGTTGTCCACACCCCTTCAAGCCCCGATCTGACGATCTCGAAGGCCGTTTTGACCCCAGCGACACGGTGTCGCTTTCCCCCAGCCCCTCGATCACCCCCGGATCCTGCCGATCGAGGGCGCGATCGGCTGTCGGAGGTCCAGAGATCGCCCTGTTCTGGCCACCTGATCGCCCCCGATCGCTCCCTGATCGCCCCCTGATCGCTCCCCGATCGGCGAAGGTCAGGCCCTCCCCTTCCGCCTCACTTTGGCACGCAATGATACATTTGTCCAGCTGTCGATCCTCCAGAGATCGCCGCGGGCCTCGGGAGGCCGCGCGCGCCCGGGCGGCGCCCGGGATCAGGGGCGTGGCCACCCTCTGGACTGGGCAGGTGGAGGCCGCGCACAGGGGCGGCGCCTGGGGTCAGGGGCGCGACCATCTGGACCGGGCAGGCGGAGGCCGCGCGCAGGGGCGGCACCCGGAGTGCGATGAAGGAGGGATCGAGAGAGATCGAGAGGAGGGGGAGCGGGTCAGGCGACGACGGTCTTCTCAAGAGAGCGCAGCTCGGTCTTGAAGCTGTCGCTGGTCTCGATGAGCGACTCGATCTTGCTGACGGCGTTCATGACCGTGCTGTGATCGCGATCGCCGAAGAAGCGGCCGATGTCGGGGAAGGAGAAGTTGGTGTGCTGGCGCGACAGGTACATGGCCACGTGGCGCGGGTGGGCGATGGCCCGGTGGCGCCGCGGCCCGGTCAGATCCTTGACCTTGACGTTGTAGAAGCTGGCCACGGCGCGCTGGATGCGGTCGACGGTCAGCTGGGTGTTCTGCTCGCGGATGACGCCCTTGAGCTGCTCGCGGACCAGCTCGACGTTGATGGGCCGCTTGTAGAGCGCCGCGTAGGCCTTCAGGCGCACCAGGCAGCCCTCGATCTCGCGCACGTTGGTCCGGATGTGGGTGGCCAGGAACATGACGACCTCGTCGTCGAGGAGCAGATCCTCGACGTCGGCCTTCTTCTTGATGATCGCCATCCGCGTCTCGATCTCGGGCGGCTGGATGTCGGCGATCAGGCCCCAGCCGAAGCGGCTGCTCAGGCGCTCTTCGAGGCCAGGCAGCTCATGGGGCATCTTGTCCGACGTGATGACGATCTGGCGGTGCGCCTGGTGCAGGGCGTTGTAGGTGTGGAAGATCTCCTCCTGGGTCGAGTCCTTCCCTGCGATGAACTGGATGTCGTCCATCAACAGCACGTCGCAGCGCTCCCTGTACTTGCTGCGAAAGGAGTTCGTGTCCTTGTTGCGCAGCGAGTGGATCAGCTCGTTCATGAACTGCTCGGAGGTGACGTAGGTGACCCGCAGCGTCGGGTTGTTCTGCAGCAGGCAGTTGCCCACCGCGTGCAGCAGGTGGGTCTTGCCCAGGCCGACGCCGCCGAAGAGGAACAAGGGGTTGTAGACTCTGGCCGGGCGCTCGGCGACGGCCTGACAGGCGGCGTCGCAGAACTGGTTGGACGAGCCGACGACGAAGTTGTCGAAGGTGTAGCGCGGGTTCAGGCCCGCCTCCAGCACCCTGGCCTCGTGGGTCATCGACGCCGGTCGAGCGCTCGACCGGCGAGCGGCGTCCTCGACCTCGCCCTGCAGCCCATCCGTCGGCTGGGGCGCCGTCAAGAGCCCGCCTGAGCCCGCCTGCGCCCCTTCGCCCTGGCTCAAGGGCAGCGAGGTCTGGAAGGCCGCGTGGCGCGGGCCCTCGCCTCCTGGGGCCTCCTCGGCCCCCTGGGGCTGGCGGGCCACCAGCAGGATCTCGCGCTTCTTGCCCGTGGCCTTGCGGATCACCTCCGACAGGTAGTCGAGGTAGTGGTTCTCGAACCAGGTCACGAAGAAGGCGTCGGGCACCTGAAAGACGATCTGCTCGTTGTCGTACTCGCTCAAGACAAGATGCCTGAAGAACTGGTTCCAGGTGCGATCGTTGACCTGACGCTTGATGAGGACCTGTATCCTGGGCCAGAGCTGCTGCATGAATCGATGCCTGGACGAGGCGGCGACCTTGAGAGGGCGCGCGTTGGGATGATCGGTGGCGTCGCGATACCTCGACTTGATACCCCGACACGGTGTCGGAGCGTCTTGGGAGGCTCGAGAGATCCTCGCGACGGGTGAAGATGTCTCTCGACCCAGAGCTACCGGGTGGTGGCCCCGATCTCAAGCCCAAAAAACCTGCGGGGCCCCTCCTTGTGGGCGCTCATGATTTTCCACACAGAGTTATCCACAGCCTCCAGCGGACCTCTTCGAAGGCCGGCGCCGTCCCCATGAAGCCAGAAGGGGATCCCCCGGGCAGGTTTTCCACACCTGTGGAAAACTGGCCGCGCTTGAGGAAAAAACCTGGGGAAGAGATCCCTGCACAAGCTTTCAAGGCGTCCCCATCGAGGCGCCCGGCGGCGCGGCCAGATCGACGTCGATCCCCGCCGTCTGGGTGCTGGTTCGGGCCTTCAGCGGTCGGATCGGGGGCGATCGGGGCAGATCGGAGGTGATCCTGGGGGTGATCAGGGGTGATCTTGGGGGCGATCGGGGGTGATCGGGGGTGATCTGGAGGCGATCGGGGGGATCAGGGCTTGTTCTTGTAGAGCTCGTCGGGATCGGGCAGGGCGGAGTTGCCGCTCTGCCCGGTCTGGCTGGCGTCGGCCCCTTTCTTGAGGGTGAGGGCCAGCTCGCTGTCCTTGTTGAGCGCGACGCGCTTCGTGACGCTCTTGTGGCCCTTGAGCTTGAGGATGAGGGTGGGGCGGGCCTTCTCGTCGAGGGGGCGTTGGATGGTGACGGGGGTGGTCTTGGGCAGGACAACGCCGTCGAAGGTGACCTCGGCCCCTTCAGGGTCGGTGGTGATGGAGATCGAGACCTGGGGGCCGTCGGGGAGGGCCGCCTGCTTGTCCTGCGTTGCGGCGTCGGGGAGCTGCGCGACGGCGGCGGCGTCGGGGGCCTCTTCGGCGGCGTCCGGGGTGGCCTCGGCGATCCCGGCGTCCTCGACGGCTGGGACGATCTCGACGGGTGACTTCTGGCTCAGCTCAGGGGGGGTGGGGGCGGGGGGATCTGGATCGGTGTTGTTCTTGTCGCCGAAGGCGAAGAAGGCGACGACGAGGAGCAGGACAAGGGCCAGGGCGGCGCCGCCGGCGATCACGAGGGTGTTCTGTCCGGGGCGCGAGGGAGCGACGGCCGCTGCTGGGGCGGGGGATCCGTGAGGGGGGGTGGCGCCGAGGTTGAGCTTGAGGCCGCCATCCCACGCGTAGGAGCCGCTCTCGGTCAGGCCGGCTTCTTGTGGCGAGGGCCTGGTCAGGGGGTTGGAGGGCGTCGGCGTGGCGGTGGCGCCGGAGGGGTTGGCGGCGGCCATGCCCATGCTGGTGGGATCCGGGCCGAGGGTGTCGGCCAGGTTGAAGCCCTCGGTGTTGGGCAGGGTGTTCAGCTGGGTCGGCGGCGGGGTGTAGGAGCCGTGCAGGGGCGTGACGGCGGGGTTCGAGGAGGTGGCGTAGCCCGAGACGATGGGCAGCATGGAGGTGTTGGCCACGAACTGGAACTTGGCCGCGATCATCTCAAGGGCGGCGGCCATCTCGTCGACGGACTGATAGCGGGCGTCCCGGTCCTTCATCATGGCCTTGAAGACGACGGCCTCCAGCTCTGGGGGGAGCTGGAGGTCGGGGCGTCGCTTGGCGAAGGGCTCGGGCGGCTCGCTGCAGTGCATCAGCAGGATGCTGACGTGGTCTTCGGCGTCGAAGGGGACCGCGCCGGTCAGGAGCTGATACATCATGACGCCGACGGCGTAGATGTCGCTGCGGGCGTCCAGGGGCATGCAGCGGGCCTGCTCGGGGGACATGTACTTCGGGGTGCCGAAGATCATGCCGGCCTTGGTCAGCGTCTTGTCGTTGTTGTTCGAGGACTCCCGCAGCTTCGCGACGCCGAAGTCGAGGACCTTGACGAAGTCGTTGTCGCCGCCGAGGTTGATCAGGAAGATGTTGTCGGGCTTGATGTCGCGGTGGACGATCCCTTTCTTGTGGGCCTCGGAGAGGGAGTGGCACAGCTGCATGATGACGCGGACGGCCCGCTGGGGGGTCAGCGCGCCTTGCTTCAGGACGCGGTCGAGGCTGATGCCATCGAGGAACTCCATGGCGATGTAGAGCAGGCCGTCCTCGTCCTGGCCGAAGTCGTAGATGGTGATCGTGTTGGGGTGGGAGAGCTTCGAGGCGGCGCGGGCTTCGAGGTGGAAGCGCCGCACGAGGGTCTCGTACTCGTCGTCCTTCTCGGCGGGGCGCGTCAGCAGGACCTTGATGGCGACGTTGCGGTCGACGGCGCCCTGCTTGGCCTTGTAGACCACGCCCATGCCGCCGGCGCCGATGCGCTCGGTGATGACGTAGCGTCCGCCGATGCTCCGACCGATGAGCGGGTCGATCTTCTTCCCCTTGGCGGGGGCCGGCGAGGGGGCCTTGTCGGCCTCGTTGTTGACGGCCTCGGGATCGTCGAGGAGGGCCTCGCGCTCCTGATTCTGGCCTTGTGCAGAGGACACGTCCTACCTCATCTCAGGTGTTCTGGCGGCGGGTCACCCGACCTTCATGATAGATGTGGTGGTGGGTGAAGCCGAATTTCTCGTAGGTCCCGATGGCGGCCATGTTGCCCTCCTGGACATTGAGGGTGACCAGGGAGACGGACTTGAAGAGCTCATCGAGCAGGCGCGTGGTCACGGCCGTGGCGTAGCCGTGCCGCCGGTGGTCGGGGTGCGTGACGAGGTTGCCGATGGCCGCGATGTCGTAGGCCTGGCTGAAGACGTGGATGCCCGCGATGGCGGCCAGGCCACGCCCCTTGTCGACGTCGACGCCGAAGTAGAGGCCGCTCTCGAGCTGATAGGGTTCGAAGAAGTTGTCGGGATAATATCGGTAGAGGGCCATGATGGCGGCCGTATCGGGGTGATCCAGGCGGCGGACGCGGACCTCGGCGTTGGAGGGGCGGTAATTCTCGCGCGACAGGCCCATGCGGATCATGCGGTTGAGGTGGCCGGCGCTAAAATGGGCGTCCAGGGTGCCCAGGTGGTGCTCCCAGGTGTGGACCCAGAAGCTCTCGGGCAGCTGGCCGTGGACGGCGTCGAAGATCTCGGTCAGGCCCCGGCGCGAGGCCTCGTCCTCCTTCGGAGGGCCGACGGTCAGCACGACCGGCAGGCTCAGGCCCTTGTAGAGCAGGATGAGGGCGTCGAGCTGTCGGTCCTCGTTGAAGTGCCCGAACCAGTCGCAGAAGGGCAGGTAGGCTGGGTCGAGGTCGCCGAGGAGGTAGGCATTGCCGACCCGGTCGCGGGTCAAGAAGCTGCGCAGCAGGTCCCTATCCTTCAACACCTCGACCGGCATGGCGCTCCTCGTTCAGGTGGGCGGCGCGCGGCGCGTCAGCGCACCGCGCTGCGGCGTAGGGGTTGACGCGCTGCGCGAGGGCCTCGGCGCAGCGTGTCAACAGCGCTCCCGGTCAAGATACTCCCCCGCAGAAGGCTCCGCAAGGGCGCGGCAGGCTCAGAGGCCCTCCAGGGCCGGGGCGACGCGCTCGACGAAGAGCTCGACGAGGACCTTGTCGAGCTGCCCCCTGGCGGCCTCGCGCAGCAGGATCGAGCTGGCCTGCGCCTTGGCCATCGCCGGCTTGTAGGGGCGATCGGAGGCCGTCAGGGCGTCGTAGATGTCGGCGATCGTCAGGATCCGCACCTGGGTGGGGATCTCCTCGTCCTTGAGGCCGCGGGGGTAGCCGGTGCCGTCGAGCTTCTCGTGGTGGGCGCCGGCGAAGCAGGGGATGCGGCGCAGCTCGCGGCTCCAGGGGATGCGGTTGAGGAAGTCCTCGCTCTTGGCCGCGTGCGAGCGCATGTTCTCCCACTCCTCCTCGTTGAGGTTGCTGAAGGCGATCTTGAGGTTGTCGAACTCCTTCTTCATCAAGAGGGGGACGGCGACGCCGCCGAAGCCGGCCACGGAGCGCTCGCCGATGGCCAGGATCCGCTGGATCTCCTCCGGCTCCAGGTCTCGCTTGCCGCGCAGGTCCCGCACGGTCCGCAGGCTCTGGTCGAGCTCTTCGGAGAAGATCCTGTGGGCCTCGTTCAGGACGGCCATGTCGGCGTCCGAGGGGGGCCGGCCCTCCCGGGTGAGCTGGGCCAGGAGCTTCTCGGTCATCTGCCGCCAGTAGACGTTCTTGAAGTTGGCGAAGCGCTGGCCGATCAGGGCCACCTCGGTGTCGCTGATCCGCGCCGACTTGGTCAGCACCGCCTCGCGCACGCCGACCTTTCCGAAGTCGTGCAGCAGGGCCGCGTAGCGCAGCTCCGTCAGCTCCGAGGGGGTGAAGATGCAGCCGGCCAGCGGACCCTCCTGGGTGCGGTTGATGGCCTCGGCCAGCCGGATCGTGTAGGTCGCCACGCGCTCGGAGTGGCCGGCGGTGGTCGGGTCGCGCGACTCGATCGCCGTCACCGAGGCCTGCACGAAGCCCTCGAACATCTTGTAGATGTCCTCGCTGAGCCGGGCGCGCTCCAGGGCGAAGGCGGCATTGCTGGCCAGCACCGAGAAGAGGTCCAGATCCTGGCGCGAGAAGAGGCTGCCGTGACCGCGGGTGTCGACCTGCATCACCCCCAGCAGGGAGCGCTGGCCCACCAGCGGCGCGCACAGGCAGGCCGTGATCTGCGCCTCCAGGATCGAATCCGAGATCTCCGCCCCCAGGTGATCGCGCACGAAGAGGATCGACTCGCGCGTCTCGACCACCCGCTGGATGATCGACTGCGACAGGATCACCTCCTCATCCTGGAAGGTCGTCGCCGAGCGCGGGCGCGTGATGAAGGGCGACAGCAGCCCCTCCTCGTGCCTGTCCATCATGCTGATGGCGAAGAAGTTGGCCGCCGGGAAGGCCTCGAAGGTCGCCTCCACGATCAGGTCCAGGATCTCCTCGATCCGGGTCAGGCTGTTGAGCCGCCCCGAGAGCATGAAGAGGATCTCCAGGCGCGTGTCCTTGTTGCCGATCCCGCGCGTCCAGTCCTGCACCGGGCGGTGCGCCGCCGTGATGAACTTCTCCTTGCCGCCCGAGGAGTAATCGGCCCGGTCCTGCTTCGCGCGCGACTTCGGCGCCGCCGCCGGGCTCGTGATCTCCAGCCGGATGAGCGTCGACCCCACCTGGATCTCCGAGCCGTCGACCACCCGCACGTGCCGCACGTGCGTGCTGTCGTGCAGGTTGATGCTCACCTCGTCGATGAGCACCAGAGAGCCGTGCCGACTCCTGAGATCGTAATAGACGTAGCCGCTGCCCTCGCGCACCAGCTCCCCGTGCCAGTTGGACACGAAGCCGTCGCTGAGCATGAAGTCGTTGTGGATGTCTCGCCCGATCGTGATCCGCTCCTGATCAAAGCGACGCTGCTTGCCGAGATCAGGACCGCTGACGACCGTGAAGTTGACGATGGTCTGGCTTTGCATGGCGCCTGGGTGCGGGACGCTCCGTCGAGCGGGTCTTGAATCACACGATCCTGGAACCCCTTCGAACATATCCCCTCCCGCCGGTCGCCACAAGGCACCCCCCGCGCTTCTCCCCGCCGCTCCTCCCTGACCCCACCCGCGTGCGCCGCCTCTCCCTCACCCCGCCCGTCCAGCCCGCCACCGCCGACCCCCGACCGCCCCTTGACGACCGTCCAGACTCGGGGCTATGGTGGGGCGACCTTGAATCGGAGATTCCGCCGGGCAGGCGCACATGACCCACACAGCGCAACAGCCCCCTCAACCCCCCAGGCCCCTCTACAACGACGGGGGCCTTCACCTGATCCTCTTCAACAGGATCAGCGGCGCGCTGGCCATCTGCGCCCTCGCCGTCTCCTTCCTCATGCCCACCCAGGGGCTCGGCTTTGACCTGTGCTGGTTCTACACCCTCTCCCACCTGCCCTGCCCGGGCTGCGGCCTGACCCGCAGCGTCGCCAACCTCTCCCACCTCGACTTCCAGGCCGCCTGGCGCTACAACCCCTTCGGGATCGTCGCCTACGCCACCATGCTCGCCATGGCGCCCTTCGCCCTCATCCCCGGGCGCTGGCGCCAGCGCTGGCACGCGCGGCTCGCGCGGCACCCCAAGCCGCTCTACTTTGGCTTCCTCGCCCTGATGGGCGCCTCGTTGTTCTTCGGCCTCGGCCGTCTGCTCTACCACCTGTGGACCGGAGAGATCTTCCCCCTCCGGCCTTGAGTCGCCCCGAAAGGCGCTCGCCACCCTTTACTCCTCAAGGAGGTTCCCCTTGGACGACACCAAACTCCCCGGACTCCTGCTCGCCATCGTCGGCGGCCTGACCATCTTCGCCGGCCTCGGGCTTATCGTCCTGGGCATCATCTCCATCATCCCCATCGTCTCCGCCGAGGCCTGGGCTGCGCTCGCGACCCCCATCGTCTACGCCGTCATGGGCTTTGGAAACATCATCGGCGGCGCCATCTCCATCCTCGGCGGCCTCAAGGCCCGCAACATGGAGAGCAAGAACCTCGCCATGGCCGGCGCCGTCATGGCCTGCCTGCCCTTCTGCTCCGCCTGCTGCATGCCCCTCGGACTCGGCGTCGGCATCTGGAACCTCGTGGTCATCAACAAGCTCAAGGATCAGTTCAACAGCTGATACCCCCCATGCTTGACCGCCGATCCCGCGTCCTGCTCGGCGCCCTGCTGGCCGCACTCGCGCTGCCCGCAGCGGCCCTGGCCCTCCCTCCCCCCCCCTCCATCTCCACACCCTGGCGACCCGGCGCTCAACCCTCCCCACGGAGAGACGCCCACGCCGCCGTGCGCGCCGCCGCCCAGAGCGCGCCCGCGCCCGCCGACCTCGCCCTCCTCGACGCCTCCCCTGCTCTCCTCGTCGACCTCGGCCCCGGCGGCGTCGACCTGAGCGACAGAGCCATCGCCCGCGCCTTCTTCGCCCTCCACCCCGACGACTTTGACACCCTCGTCGTCTTCACCGACTTCCCCGTCGCCCTGGCCGGCGGCGCCGCCGCCGCCCTCTACATCCCCGTCTCCTCCAACGTCTCCGGCATCAACCTCAGCCGCGACGGACAGTTCGAAGAGGCCTTCGACTTCAGCGCCGAATACGGCTCCGCCGGCCGCCTCAAGGGCGTCATCCTCATGGGCAATGCCGACGCCATGCCCGACGACCCCCTCGACCCCGACTACAACGGCGGCCTCTCCGTCCTCAACGTCCTCGGACAGGAGGCCCTCCACCAGTTCGGCGCCTTCGTCAACTTCCGCCACGAGGGCGAGCTCCGCTCAGACCTCCTCGGCCGCGCCGACGCCCACTGGAGCTTCTTCTTCCACACCCACGGCTCCGACCTCGAAGGCAACCTCTGGACCCAGACCCCCGACCCGCGCGACTTCACCTCCGCCGCCGCCTTCGGCAGCTTCAGCCAGCTCGACGAGTACCTCATGGGCCTGCGCCTCCCACGGCAGATCACCGAACCCTACTTCCTCATCACCGACCCACAACCCCTCGACCCGCCCAACGCCTCGGCCTCCACCCCGCCCCGCCCCGACGCGCTCGTCCGTGGACAGCGCCTCGACGTCAACGTCGACATGATCATCGACGCCCACGGCCCTCGCGTCCCCTCCGCGCGCGACAGCCCCAAGATCTTCACCCACGCCTTCATCTTGCTGACCGACCCCGACCAGGACCCCTCCCGCCGCGCCGACGCCGCCGCCCGCGTCGATCGCCTCCGCCGACAGTGGGCCGCCTACTTCCACGACAAGGCCGACGGACGCGGCCGCGTCCTGACCACCCTCGACGGCCTCGACGACCTGCCCCGCTTCCGCTTCGTCACCTCCGCCGAGGGATGGACGGTCGAGGGCGCCGAGGTCGACGCCGGCGTCGA
>SYOX01000274.1 GCA_005804885.1 Pseudomonadota bacterium | reverse complement strand
GAGCAGGAGGGGACCTACCCGTTGCCCGAGGCGCAGCTTGACCGGTTCTTGTACAAGGTCCAGGTGCCCTTCCCGACCTTGTCGGAGTTGAGCGAGGTCATCGACAGGACGACGGGGACGGCGCGGCAGAAGACCGAGGCGGTGATGGACGGGGAGGAGCTGCTGGCGCTGCGGGAGCTGGTGCGGGCGGTGCCTGTGGCGGAGCCGGTCAAGATGTACGGTCTGCGGTTGGTGATGGCGACGCAGCCGGGGGTTGAGGGGTCGCCTGAGATCACGCGTCGGTTCGTGCGCTTCGGGGCGTCGCCGCGCGGCGCGCAGGCGATCATGCTGGGCGCGAAGGTCAACGCGCTGATGGCGGGTCGGGGTCAGGTGGATTACGGGGACATTCGGGAGGCGGCGTTGCCGGCCTTGCGGCATCGGGTGTTGTTGAACTTCGAGGGTGACGCGGAGGGGTTGGGCGCGGACGCCTTCATCGGTCGGTTGCTCGAGCTTGTGCCGGACGTGCCAGCGCGGCTGCAGGCCGAGGCGCGGGGTTGAGGTGATGGTGGGATCGACGCGGGCGGCGCTGTGGGCCCTGGTGGCGATGGCGGCCATGGTGGTGGGTTGCGAGCCGGAGTATGAGGAGGCCGATCCGCCCTTCCGGACGCTGATCTACACGGAGACGCCGGGTTACAATCCGGACGAGGCGGTGGCGCTCGAGGAGCACCTGCTTGAGGTCTTCGAGGAGCGCGGGGTGATCCCGACGGCGGCCGAGTCGGCGTTGATGGGCGCGGACGGGGAGGGAGGGGCGCAGGGGCCGACGGGCGAGGAGGCGCTGGACCTGCTCATGCCAGCAGTGGAGGGCGAGGGCGAGGGAGAGGAGGGGGGGGAGAGGGTCGGGGGGGAGGCGGAGGGGGTGCAGTTCTTGTCGCCGGAGGCCTTGGGGGAGGCGACCTTCAGGGCGATGGCGTCGCAGGACGAGGCGCTCTTTGATCAGGTGTTGATCGGGACGAAGGGCTTGATGGCGCTGGCGCGGATCAAGGAGGAGGCGGCGAGCAAGCGGGCGAGGGCGCTGCGGAAGTCGGCGGCGCCGGCCTATGGTGTTTTTGCGTCGGTCAACCCGTCGGAGGAGCCGCACGGGGGTCTGGGGAGCGTGCTGGTGTTGCGGGAGGTCAAGATCGGCAAGGCGGGGACGATCTGGGGCAAGGCGCCGGAGGTCGAGGAGGAGGTGGTGCAGCACTGGGGCAACCAGTTGACCTTCGGGGTCAAGGCTGCGGAGGGGTCGGAGGTCGAGGGGGAGTTGAACTTTACGATCGGGCTGGGGCGGATGCTCAAGACGCCCTGGGGGTGGCGGCTGGCCGCTGCGCCGGAGGTCTCGTCGCTGCTCAAGTCCTATCTGGACATCGGCTTCCA
This sequence comes from Pseudomonadota bacterium, assembly GCA_005804885.1. Lineage (GTDB taxonomy): Bacteria > Myxococcota_A > Bradymonadia > Bradymonadales > SYOX01. Next base: position 8,728 of record SYOX01000274.1, on the reverse strand, counting down.
CCTCAAGCCGGAGCTGCTCAAGCCCGAGCACCACGCCTACCCGCTGTCGGTGGGCAACTTCTGGCGCTATCGGATCAAGCGGCCGGTCGAGGATCAGCCGGAGGGCGCCGAGGCCGAGGTCGAGGAGATCCGGGTGGAGGTGACGGACGTGGCCCGCTTTGCGGGTTATCGGATCGTGACGATGGCGCGGGTGCGAAAGCACAAGGGCGGCTCGACGAGCGACACGATGCGCTATCTGGTCACCGCGCGCCGCCTGTATACATGCTCAAGCTATTGTTATTATAAGGGAAAAGACCTGTCGTACATGTTGGGTTATGCGCGAACGCAGACCCCGATCCTGATCTTCCCGCTCAAGGAGGGGGCGTCGTGGACGACGGGCGGGGTGTCTGCGACCAGCAATGCGGTCTACCTGACCCGCGACAAGGCAGAGCTGGTGACGGTGCCGGCCGGTGAGTTCAACGATGCGCTGGTCGTGGCCGGCAAGCGCGAGTCGAGCTACGTGACCCGCTACTTCAAGCCGGGCGTGGGTATCGTGCAGCGCGTGGTGCGCTCGCCGACGGACACCCGCGTCGAGGAGCTGCTTGAGTACCGCATCCTGACGACGGAGTGATGAGCCAGGACACCCCGACAGAGCCCGTGGCCTTTGATCATCAGGCCTTCACCGCCCGGCTGCCCGAGTCGCCGGGGGTGTACATCATGAAGGACGCCAAGGGGGCGATCTTCTACATCGGGAAGTCGATCAACCTGAAGTCGCGCGTGCGGTCGTATTTTTCGGGGGGAGACTCGCGGCCCTTCGTCAAGCGTCTCGACAAGCTGCTCGACAGCATCGACGTGATCCTGACGGCGACGGAGGCCGAGGCGCTGGTCCTTGAGAACACGCTGATCAAGGCCCATCAGCCGCGCTTCAACGTGATGTTGCGGGACGACAAGAGCTACCTGTCGCTGTCCATCGATCCGAAGGGGGTCTGGCCGCGAGTCGAGGTCATGCGGAGCCGCCCGGGCAAGAAGCCGCCCTCGGTGCGGCACTTCGGGCCCTACCATTCGTCCAGGGCGCTGCGCCAGACGCTGCAGCTGCTCAACCGGCACTTCATGTTGCGGACCTGCCCGGATCACGTGCTCAACAACCGGTCACGGCCCTGTTTGCAGTACCAGATCAAGCGCTGTCCGGCGCCTTGCGTCTTCGAGGTTGATCGGGCGCAATACGATGAGCACGTGCACGAGACGATCCTCTTTCTGGACGGCAAGACGGAGGAGCTCAAGCTGCGGCTCACGGATCGGATGATGGAGGCCAGCGAGGCGATGGACTTCGAGGTCGCGGCCCGCTTCCGGGATCAGCTGAGGGCCATCGACACCATGATGGAGCCGCAGCAGGCCGAGGTCGCCCAGGACATCGATCAGGACGCCTTCGGTCAGTACCGGGAGGGGGATCGGTTGACGATCCAGGCGCTCTTCGTGCGGGGGGGTCGGCTGGAGGGGACGCGGGTCTTCTCCTTCAAGGATCACGATGTGCCCGAGGCCGAGTTCTACTCCTCGTTTTTGAACCTCTATTATCAGGGCGGCAACGCGATCCCCCACGAGGTGCTGCTGCCGATCGAGATCGAGGACGCCGAGGCGCTGGCCGACGTGCTCGGCGGCCTTCGCGGGGGCAAGGTCGCGGTGCTGACGCCCCAGCGCGGCCGCAAGAAGGAGCTGGTCGACAGCGCCGGGCGCAACGCCGAGAACACCTTCAAGTCCCAGCAGGTCGGCGGGGAGCAGGCGGCGGACCTGCTCGAGAAGCTGCAAAAGCGCCTCAAGCTGTCGCGCTGGCCGGAGCGGATCGAGTGCTTCGACATCTCCAACTTCCAGGGGGCGCAGGTCGTCGCCTCGATGGTGGTCTTCGAGGGGGGCCAGCCGAGCAAGAAGGAGTACCGGCATTTCAAGATCAAGACCGTGGAGGGGCAGGACGACTTCGCCAGCATGTACGAGGTCCTGGAGCGGCGCTTCAAGCGCGCGCTGACGGGCGAGTGGCCCAGCCCCGATCTGGTGGTCATCGACGGCGGCAAGGGGCAGCTGGGGCAGGCCGTGACGATCCTGAGCGACCTGGGCATCCACGGGGTCGACGCGATCTCGCTGGCCAAGAGTCGCGTCGACCCTGGCTCGACGGGCGACGCCGTGACCCGATCGCCGGAGCGGGTCTTCCTGCCTGGCCGCAAGAACCCGATCGTCCTGCGCCAGAACAGCGCCGAGCTCTTCCTGCTCCAGCGGCTGCGCGACGAGGCCCACCGCTTCGCGATCACCTTCCATCGGCAGCAGCGCCGCAAGGCCACCCTTCGGAGCGCGCTGGACGACATCCCCGGGGTCGGGCCGGGCAAGAAGAAGGCGCTGCTGGATCACTTCGGCGCCGTCAAGAAGATCCGCGGCGCCTCCCTGGACCAGCTGGCCGCCGTCGACGGCATCTCGATCGCGCTGGCGCGGCGCATCTTCGCCTTCTTCAACTCCGAGGCCGCCCTCGATCCCTGATCCCGGCGCAGCGCGCCGACCTTGAAGCGCCGCCTCCCTACCCTGCGGCTCGCCGCAGGCAAACCTACAGGAAGCCCTTGAAAAAGCTGGACAATCTCTTTGACAACAACAAGGCCTGGGCGGCGCGGATCCGGGAGCAGGACCCGGACTTCTTCAGCCATCTCGGCCAGCAACAGACGCCGGAGTACCTGTGGATCGGCTGCTCGGACAGCCGGGTGCCGGCCAACCAGATCATCGACTTGATGCCGGGCGAGGTGTTCGTGCACCGGAACATCGCCAACGTGGTGGTGCATACGGACTTGAACTGCCTGTCGGTGCTCCAGTACGCCGTCGAGGTGCTCAAGGTCCAGCACGTCATCGTCTGCGGCCATTATGGCTGTGGGGGGGTCAAGGCGGCGTGGCAGGACGCCCGCGTCGGGCTGGTGGACAACTGGCTGCGGCACGTCCAGGACGTCGCCTTCCGCTACGAGGAGGAGCTGGCGCAGATCGACCCGGACAAGGCCGTCGACCGCCTGTGCGAGCTCAACGTCATCGACCAGGTTGCGAACGTCTGCCGGACGACCATCATCCAGGACGCCTGGGATCGCGGCCAGGAGGTCACCGTCCACGGCTGGATCTACGGGATCAACGACGGATCGCTGCACGACACGGGGATGTGCGTCGGCAGCGACGACGAGTTCCGGGCCGCCTATCGCCTCGGCCACACCCTCAAGCCGGGCCCTCGCCCCTGAGCGCGGATCGGCGCTGAACCCGCGAGGTCAGCGGCAATGGCGTCGCCGCTTTGAATTTTTTCAATGCCCCTGTGACTCTGCCCCGCTTCGAAGTGTCTGCAGAGTGAACGTCCGCCGGGCGCTCGTCAGGCAACAGGTTGTCACGATGATGACCCTCCAAGAGGAGGAGCGCCCGGCGGCGGCTCAACCCCCCCCGTTGATCCTGGCGCGTTGATCCAACGCGCCGAGCTGCGTCGCACGAGATGCCCCGCGCGCGATGACACCCACCTTCGACATGGAGAATTCACGATGAGAGGAGCTCAAGTCTTGATGGCGCTCGCCTTGTCGGCTGCGGCCAGCGCGTGCGTCTCGGAGGATCGCTTCATGGCGCTCCAGGCAGACCACGACGCGCTCCAGCTGGCCATGAAGGAGACGGAGGAGGCCCGCGTCGGCTGCGAAGACGCGCTGGTGGCCACGAGGGCGCGGCTGGAGGAGGTCGACGCCGAGGCGAGGCGCTCGAAGGAGACCGTCGAGGCCCGCGACAGGGACATGGACATCTTCCAGCGCGAGCGCGCCGGCGAGGTGGCGCAGCTGCGGCACGCGCTTGAAGGCGTCGAGCGGGAGCTGGACGCGGCGCGCAGGGAGCTGGCCGCGGCCCTGCAGGACAAGTCGCGCTCGGACGCCTCGGTCGAGCAGCTCAAGCGCGCCATGGAGGCCATCTCGCTGCGCAAGGCCCAGGCCGAGAAGCGGATCGAGGAGTTCCGCGCGCTGGTGAGCCGCTTTCAGCGGCTGATCGACGCCGGCAAGCTCAAGGTCAAGATCATCGACGGGCGCATGATCGTGGAGCTGGCCACCGACGTCCTCTTCGCCTCGGGCTCCGCGAAGCTCTCCAAGGAGGGGCAGGCCTCGGTCGAGGAGGTCACGCGGCTGCTGTCCGACATCCCCGAGCGGCGCTATCAGATCGACGGCCACACGGACAACGTGCCGATCCAGTCGGCGCAGTACCCCTCGAACTGGGATCTGGCCACCGCGCGGGCGCTGACCGTGGTCAAGGCGATGCAGAAGGCCGGCATGCCGCCCGAGCGCGTCAGCGCCGCCGGCCACGGCGAGTTCCACCCGGCCGCGACCAACGACACCCCCGAGGGGCGCCAGCTCAACCGCCGCATCGAGATCATCATCGTCCCGGATCTGTCCACGCTGCCCGGCTTCGAGGAGCTCAAGCGCCTGACCAGCTCCTGATCCGGCGCGGCGCCCGCTTCAGCCGTCCAGCAGGCGCCGCTTCGGCATCGCGGCCAGCGCCGCCTTCGCCGCCCACGCCCCGCACATCCCATGGACCCCCGGCCCCGGCGGCGTCGACGACGAGCACAGGAAGATCCCCGGCGCGGGCGTCGCGTAGGGGTTCCACAGGCCCGCCGGGCGCGTGAAGAGCTGCGCCGCGTCCATCACCCCCCCCGTCATGTCCCCCCCGACGTAGTTCTCGTTGTGCGCCTCGTAGTCGGCCGGCGCCATGACGCTGCGCGCCAGGATCCGATCGCGGAAGCCCGGCGCGAAGCGCTCGATCTGGGCCTCGATCCGCGCCGTCATGTCCACCGTGGAGCCCGGCGGCACGTGGCAGTAGGCCCAGCCGGTGTGCTTGCCCTCCGGCGCCCGGCTCGGATCAAAGAGCGTGTGCTGGGCCACCAGCACGAAGGGCCGCTCGGCGCATTGTCCCTCCCAGGGCAGCCGCTCGGCCTCGGCCACCTCCGCCAGCGCGCCGCCGACGTGAACCGTGGCCGCCTTGAGGCAGGCCCGGTTCTGCCACGGGATCGGCCCGTCCAGCGCCCAGTCCAGCTTGAACACCCCCGGCCCGTGCCGAAAGCGCCCCAACCTCCTCCTGTACCCTGACGGCAACAAATCTCCAGCAATATCAATGACTTGTCGCGGCGTCAGATCAAAGAGGACGACCCTCGCGCCGGGCAGATCGCGCATCGAGGCGACCCGACGCTTGACGACCAGCTCGCCGCCGAGGCTCTGGAGGTAGCGCGCCATGGCGTCGGCGATCTGCTGGGAGCCGCCTCGGGCCAGGGGCCAGCCGCGGGTGTGGGCCGTCACGCCGAAGATCATCGACACGGCCGCCGTGCAGGGCTTGTCCAGCGGCAGCACCGAGTGGGCCGCCATCCCCGCCCAGAGCCCGCGCGCCAGCTCGTCGTCGAAGCGCGCCATCGCCAGCCCCTCGGCCGAGCGCAGCGCCTGGAGCCCGAAGCGGCCAAGCAGGATCGGGTGCTTCGGGGGCCGGAAGGGCCCCAGGACGTGCGCCAGGAGCTTGTCGGCGCCCTGCACGAAGGGCTCAAAGAGCGCCTTGTAGGCCGGGCCGTCGACCCCGAGCGTCTGCGCCGTCGCGTCGAGGGAGGTCGAGGCCAGCGCCGCCCGGCCGTCGGCCAGCGGGTGGGCGAAGGCGGCCTCGGGCCAGACCCACTGAAGCCCGTGCGCCTCCAGCGGGGCGCCTCGGAAGAAGGGCGAGGCGACGCCGAGGGGGTGGATGGCAGAGCAGACGTCGTGGACGAAGCCGGGCCGGGTCAGGGCCGCCGAGCGCAGGCCGCCGCCGATCGTCGCGGCGGCCTCCATCACCAGCACCCGGCACCCGGCCCTGGCCAGCTCTATCGCCGCAGACAGGCCGTTTGGCCCCGAGCCCACGACCACGGCGTCGTAGTCGTCGCGCGCGGGGTCCGAGCCGAGCGCCAAGGCAGACAAGCCCCTCTCGGGCGCCTCTGGTTCCATTTCGAAGCCTCGCCGATTCCGCTATGATCTCGCGGGCCGCGACCTTTGTGGCCACCGACGCCGGAGATCGACATGTCCACCAAAGTGACCACGCTGTCCAGCCTCTCCCTGCTGATCGTCGCCCTCGGGCTCTCCATGATCGGGGGCTGCGAGGCGGATTGCCTGATCGACGAGGGCTGCGGCGATCGGCCGACCATCGCGCTCAAGCCCTGCGGCGCGGAGACCGACGGCGCCGTGACGCTGGAGGCGCTCTTCAGCGGAGAGGGGCCTGTCGACGGGGCGCGCGCGGTCGTCGAGGGGCCGCTGCGCCAGGAGAGCGCGCTGTGCACCCAGCTTGGCTGCTCCCCCATCGACTCGTGCTGCAATGGCTGCGGATCAGGGCTGGGGCTGGCCGAGCGAGGGGACTTCGACCTGTCCGAGCCCGGCGACCTGAGCCTGCGCGGGCAGATCGACGGGGTGGAGCTGGCCTGCGGCGGCGACGACTCGCTGGTCTGCTGCCCCATCCAGGCCGCCGGCCAGCGGGTGCGCGCCACCGGCACGATCCGCGAGGCCGGCGTCAGCGTCGACGGCCCCCTCTTCAGCCTCCAGATCGAGGCGCTCTGCCTGGCTCCCTGAGCGCCCTTGCGGCCGCCAGACGGCAACACGCGACCGCGCTGGGTGACAAGCCCGGGGGCAGCCTGCTACAGTTTCAAGGGCCGCAGAGGCCGCCGCGCAGGAGACACCACGATGGTCAACCACAGGGAATCAGGCATCCGACCAGGGACGCTGACGGGTCAGCGGATCGGCAATGTCCAGATCCTCAAGAAGATCGGACAGGGCGGGGTCGGCGCCGTCTTCCTGGCCCAGCACGTGGTGCTGGGCACCCCCTGCGCGGTCAAGATCCTCAACCCGATGGTCTCTACCGATCAGACGACCGTCGAGCGCTTCAAGCGCGAGGCGATCGCCTGCGGCCGCCTCAACCACCCCAACGTCATCTATGTGAGCGACTTCGGCTTCCAGGAGGGGGTCGGGATCTACATCATCATGGAGCATGTCGAGGGCGACCCCCTCTCGGTGGTGATGCAGCGCCAGGGCAAGATGCCCGTGGCCCAGGCCGGGCAGATCGCGCTCCAGCTCTGCGACGCGCTGGAGGCCGCCCACCGCCTCGGGATCGTCCACCGGGATCTGAAGCCGGGCAACATCATCATCAGCGCCGTGGTCGGCAATGAGCACCACGTCAAGGTGCTGGACTTCGGCATCGCCCGCCTCAAGGATCAGAGCAACCTGACGGCCGCCGGCCTGACCGTCGGATCGCCGCACTACATGTCCCCCGAGCAGATCCAGGGCCTCTCCCACCTCATCGGCCCCCCCTCCGACATCTACGCCCTGGGCGTCGTGCTCTACCAGATGCTCGCCGGCACCTGGCCCATCTTCGACGAAGACCTCATGACGCTCTGCCAGAAGCAACTCACCCAGATCCCCGCGCCCATCGGCGCACACCGCCCGGAGCTCGCCGGCTCCGACCTGGAGAAGCTCCTGGCCAGGATGCTGGCCAAGCGCATTGACGACCGGCCAGGCTCCATGATGGCCATCACCGAGGCCCTCAAGGCCGCCCTTGAGGATCTGCTCGACGCCCCGCCGGCCGAGGAGCATGGCGCGCGCACGGAGCTCTTCAACCCCAGCCGCTTCCGCATCCTCGGCATCGTGCAGGCCATCCGCCAGCGCGCCGCCGGCTCCCCCATCATGGCCCGGATCGAGCAGATGCCCGCCCTGCTCGATCAACCCGAGGAGGCCTTCCGCGCCATGATCTGGGGCCTGGTCTGCGTCGAGCTGACCGGAACGGCCGAGGGTCGGATCCGCAGCCGGCTCGCCGCCCAGTGCGCCGCCGCCCTCATCGAGAGCGCCCTGGGGCAACCTGGTGCCGAGCGCGACGAGGGCTTCCTCAAGGCCGCCGAGGCCTTCGTCAAGGGCCTCGACGCCTCCCGACAGCTCACCCTCGTCGAGGCCCTCGCGCCCCTGGCCGACCACCCCGGCTTCCCGCCCTCGCTGAAGATCGCCGCCCCTCCCCCGTCCAGGGCCAGCGGCTCATGGCGGGTTGGCCTCGTGGCCCCGTCCGCAGCGCCCCCGACGTCCGCAGCGCCCCCGACGTCCGCGGCGCCCTCGACGCCCGCCGCGACCGCCACATCAGCGCCCGCCTCCACCCCCTGCGCGCCGGCACAGCCCGCTCAGGAGGCCCCGCGCCGCGAGCTGCTGCGCGACAAAGCCGCCGCCGATCGCACCCGCCCTCTGTCGATCTCCTCCGCCGTCGCCATGCTCGAACGCGACCGCGACCCCACCCGACGTTGAGCTGTAAACCCTCGTCAACAAAGACCTTTCCACGGGTAACCTCATGGACACACGCTGGGACCTGCTCATCCGCGACGCGCTCATCTTCGACGGCACTGGCCAGCCACCCCGGCGCGGCGACATCGCCGTCCAGAGCGGCCGGATCGCCCGGCGAGGCCAGCGCCTCGACCCCGAGCGCGCCGATCGCGTCATTGACGCCGACGGCCTCTGGCTCACCCCCGGCCTGCTCGACATCCACACCCACTATGACCTGGAGGTGGAGTTGGCCCCCGGCCTGAGCGAGTCCGTCCGCCACGGCACCACCACCGTCGTCGAAGCACGAAGGCTACCCGAAGATCGTCATTATTCGCGAGGCAGTCGGCGAAATTCCCGTGTCTCATGAAGGGTTGCTGGCGGTGGTATCGGATAAGCCGATTGATTTGTCCGTGCCCCTATTC
>SYOX01000273.1 GCA_005804885.1 Pseudomonadota bacterium | reverse complement strand
GTCGTTCACGGGCGCGGGCGGCGGCGGCGGCGGCGGCCTCGTCATCATGCAGTACGCCAACCGCAATGCCTTCACCGGGCGCTGCGACGTGGCCGGCGGCGGCCCTGGCGCCGGACAGAACACCAACGGCGGGCCCGGCGCCAGCGGCGCGGCCGGCCGCTGCCTGGAGCAGGAGATCAACGGCACGCCCACCGCCGATCCCGGCGGCCCCTACATCGGGGTCGAGGGCCAGCCGCTGACCCTCGACGGCTCGCGCTCGATCGACCCCGACGGCGACGCGATGACCTTCGAATGGGACTGCGACGGCAACAACACCTTCGAACTGCGCGGCCCCTCCATCCAGTGTACCTTCAACGCCGACGGACCCTACACCGTCCGCCTGCGGGTCTCCGACGGGCAGGGCGCCCAGGACACCGCCAGCGCCGAGGTCGTCATCACCGAGGGGCCGCCCGCCGCGCTGCTGACCGCCCCCGATCGCGTCAACGAGGGCGACGCGATCCGCCTGGACGCCAGCGGCAGCAATGGCTTCGGCGACCAGATCACCCAATATGAGTGGGACTTCAATTACGACGGGAACTTCCAGGCCGACATCCCCGACACCCAGACCCCGATCGCCTCGACGACCTTCTGCGACAACGGCGTCTACACCGTCGCCGTCCGCGTCACCGACGACGGCGGCTCGACGGCGCTGGCGCTGCGGCGCGTCATCGTCACCAACGTCGCCCCGGTCGTGACCAGCCAGCCCGTCACGGCGGCGGCCGAGGGCGTCCCCTACAGCCACCAGATCCAGATCCAGGACCCCGGCTGCGACGCCCACACCTACGCCTTCATCACCCGCCCCGAGGGCATGTCGGTCGACGCCGACGGCCTGGTCACCTTCCGGCCCACCTTCCGGCAGGCCCTCGAAGGCGAGACGACCATCCGGCTGCTGATCTCCGACGACGACTTCGGCCGCATCACCCACGAGTGGGTGCTGCGGGTCGGCTTCACCGACGCCGACCGCGACGGCCTGCCCGACACCTGGGAGCTCTTCTTCGGGCTCAACCCCGCCACGCCCACCGACGCGCGCCAGGATCCCGATGGCGACGGCCGCGACAACCTGGCCGAGTTCAACAGCAACACCAACCCCACCGAGTTCGACGGCCCCACGCGCCCTCGCCTCTCCTCCCCCCGCGACGGCGGCGAGGTCACGTCCCTGACGCCGCTGCTGAGGGCCTTCCGATCCCAGTCGCCGATCGGCGACGAGCTGACCTACGAGCTGGAGGTCTACGACTCGGTCGAGGGCGAGGAGATGCTGCGCCCCGAGCTGCTGGTCGTCGAGGCCGAGGGGCTGCAGCCGGAGTTCGGCTCGCCCTCGCTGGAGTGGACCGTGCCTGAGAGCGCCGAGCTGCAGGACCACACCCGCTACTGCTGGCGGGTCAGGGCGCTGGACACCCTCGTGCCGGGCCGCTGGAGCGACCTGTGGTGCTTCTTCGTCAACATCAACAACGAGGCCCCCACGGCGCCCACGATCCTGCGGCCCGAGGACGACACCCAGCTCGACAACGGCCGCCCCACGCTGACGGTCGGCAACTGCGCCGACCCCGATCTGGACCCGCTGGCCTACACCTTCATCCTCTATCGCGGCGACGGCATCGCCACCCCCGTCGCGTCGGCCTCCAACATGGCCGAGGGCCTCGACGGCTCCACCTCCTGGGCCCTCGACGTCGAGCTGGACGAGAACGAGAACTATTGCTGGCGCGTCCAGTGCCGCGACAACGAGGGCCTGACCAGCCCCTACAGCGACGTGGCCTGCTTCGTCATCAACCGCGAGAACGAGCTGCCCGGCGCCCCGCTGATCATCTCGCCGGTGGCCGAGGAGGGCGCCGAGCGCGCCCACATCACCGAGACCCCGGTGTCGATCGTCATCCGCAACAGCGTCGACCCCGAGGGCGACACGATCCTCTACCGCTTCCAGCTCGACACCTCGATCCTCTTTGACACCGCCGAGCTGCTCGAAGAGGAGCTCGCCGGCAGCACCTCGGGCGAGACGACCTGGGTCCCGGAGGTCGACTGGCGCGACAACACCGTCTACTTCGTGCGCGTCCAGGCCTCCGACGGCCAGGGCGCCAGCGCCTTCTCGGTCACCGAGTTCTTCCTCAACTTCGAAAACGACCCGCCGACGGCCCCCGCGCTGCGCACGCCCATCAACAACACCCTGATCTTCACCCGTCAGCCGACCCTCACGGTCGTCAACGCCATCGACCCGGACGGCGACGCGCTCAAGTACACCTTCGAGGTCTTCTCCGACTCGGCCCTGACCCTGCCCATCGACCGGCGCGGCGGCGTCGTCGAGACCCCCGAGACGACCCAGTACCGCGTCGTCAGCACCCAGCTCGTCGACGGCACCTACTACTGGCGGGCCTTCTCCAACGACGGCAACGCCGACAGCCCCCTGAGCGAGGTCGGCGTCTTCATCGTCCGCGCCGACGGCGGCCCGGGCGGCAACCCCGACCCCGACCCCGACCCCGACGCCGAGCCCGAGGGCGCCGAACCCGACGCCAACCCCGGCGGCTCGCCCGACAACGAGGGCGACTGCGCCTGCGCCTCGCCGCCCGCCTCGCCGGCGAGCCCGGCCGCGGGCTTGATGCTGGTGCTGGGCGCCCTCGGGCTGATCCTGCTGCGCCGCCGCCGGTGAAGCGCCCGCTGCTGGCGCTGATGCCGCTGCTGTGCGCAGCCTGCGCCAGCGCGCCTCACGACCCAGGCCCCCTCAAGGCCCAGCCCGCCGTCGACGCGGGGCTCGATGAGGCGATCGAGGAGGCGCTGGAGGCCAACCTGCCGCCCGCCATCGCCGCCGCGAGCGACGACACCGCGCGCACGCTGGCCTGCCTGGAGTACAACCACATCGACCTGCTCAACGCCACGGACAAGCGCGACCGACCCCAGGTCCAGGCGCGCCTGGGCGAGCTCAAGGCCGCCTCGGTGACCTGCCGCGCGCTGGTGGCCCGCCACTTCAAGGAGTTCGGCCCGCTGGTCCTGGCCTTTGATCGCGAGTGGCGCTTCTACGAGGGCTACTTCCGCTTGACGCTGGCCTCCTTTGCGGTCAATAACCGGCAGTCCTTCTGCCGACGCTACGCGCTGGCGGTCGAGGCATCCAGGGACGCCCTCGAGGCCGTCCGCCACTACGCCTCCTGGCTCGACAGCGCCGAGACAGCGCGCTCGGCCGACCTGCTGGCCGCCATGCGGCGGCGAGCCCACGAGAAGTACGCCGGGCTCAACGTGGTCGTCGCCAGGTTGAGCCCTCAATATCAAAAAGAGTGCAAGCCATGACCGACAAGTCCATCGAGGAGTTCAGGGAGAAGATCGAGGCGCTTCTGGAGAACGAGGAGGACGATCAGCTCCTCGACATGCTCGAAGCCTGCGTCGACCCGGACGAGAAGTTCTACCTGCTCGAAGCGGCGCTTCAGATCGAGGCCTACGATCAGGTCATCGAGCACATCGAGGCGGCGGTCGGCGCGCAGGATGAGGCCTCGGACGCCCGCCTCTGGATGCTGATGGGCTTTGCCCGCTACTACCAGGACGACCTGGAGGACGCCCAGGAGGCCTTCACGAAGGCGATCAAGCTCGATCCGATGGAGGTGCGGGCCTTGATGGGCCGCGCGCTGGTCTTTCGGGAGATCGACTTCGAGCGCGCCGCCCGCCTGGACCTCGACCGCGCGCTGATGCTGCTCGAAGACGTCACGCCGGACACCGAGGACGCCGAGATCCGCGCCCTCAAGGCCGAGGTCTTCAACGCCCAGGCCACCATGGCGATCGACGACGAGGACCACGAGGCCACCGAGGCGGCCCTGCGCCACGCCGTCGATGTCTGCCCCGAGGACGCCACCTACGGCCTGGATCTGGCCCGCCACCTGACCCTGACCGGCAAGATCAAGGAGGCCCTGGAGGCCCTGAACGCCGCCATCGACGCCGACGATCTGCTCCTTGAGGCCCAGCTGCTCAAGAGCTACGTCCTGGGCGCCCTCGGGCAGACCAAGGCGGCCGTTCAAACCGCCCGCGACGCCGTCGACCTCGACGATGAGGAGCCCTACAGCCTGCTCCAGCTCGCCAACGCCCTGATGCTCGACGGCCGCTTCGAAGAGGTCCTGGCCACCGCCGAGCAGGCCATCGCGCTGGAGCCCGAGCTGCCCGACGGCTACCAGATCAAGATGGCGGCCCTTCACGGCCTTGGCCGCTCCGAAGAGGCCACCGACGACATGGAGCCCTACTTCGAGGAGCTGGCCGACCTGCCCAACTTCCTCTTCGGCGAGCGCTTTGACCCCTACGCGGACGCCGCGAGCTCCTTGTCCGAGATGGTCAACATGAGCCCCGACGATCTGATGAAGTTCTCCGAGCAGTTCTTCGCCACCGGCCAGCTCCCCCAGGAGCTCAAGCCCGTCATGGACCAGATCCTCCAGAACCTCCCCGATCTCCTCCAGCAGATGCCCGGCCTGGCCCAGATGATGCCCCCCGAGATCGCCGCCCAGCTCTCCGCCCCGAGCCCAGGGCCCGCTGCGGCGCCCAGCCGCCCCAGCTTGACCGTCATCCCCGGCGGCAAGACCCCCGGCGACGAGGGCTAGCCCGCCGACGGGCTTGACCCCGTCGGCCCCTCAACCCATCAGCGCTCAAGGCCGCCGCCAGACCTCAGGCGGGCCGCCCTGGTCCCCCCTCCCCGGATGGGCTCTGACGCAACCTCGACCGCCGCACCCCGACGACGATCGCCAAGGCCCCCAGCCACCACGGCGCCCCGGACGAGCCCGGCCGCCGCGCCGGCGACGCGCAGGTGCACGCTCCACCCTGGATGACGAAGTCGCTCGGCGCCACCTCCCCCTCAGGCTCTGAGGGCTCCGAAGCATCGTCGCAGGCGTCTCCGACACCGTCGCCGTCCTCGTCGAGCTGATCGGGGTTGGCGTCCTGCGGGCAGTTGTCGTCGTCGTTGAGGATCTCGTCGCCGTCGAGGTCGTCGTCGCAGGCGTCGCCCTGGCCGTCCTCGTCAAGGTCGCGCTGCTCGGGGTCGCGCTGCCGGGGGCAGCCGTCCTCCGCGTCAGGGATACCGTCGCCGTCGTCGTCGAGATCGCAGACGTCCCCCTCCCCGTCGCCGTCAAGGTCGAGCTGGTCGGGGTTGGCGACGAAGGGGCAGTTGTCGTCTCCGTCGAGGATCGCGTCGCCGTCTGCGTCCTGATCGCAGGCGTCGCCGCGAGAGTCGCCGTCGGCGTCGGCCTGATCGGGGTTGGGCACCAGGGGGCAGTTGTCGCCCTCGTCCAGGAACCCGTCGTCGTCGTCGTCGTCGTCGCAGGTGTCGCCGCCGTCGCTGGCCCGGTCGGTGTTGAGCTGATCGGGGTTGGGGACGTCGGGGCAGTTGTCGAGCTCATTCGGGATCGTGTCCCCGTCCCGATCGCCGTCACAGGCGTCTCCGGCGCCGTCCACGTCGTTGTCGCGCTGTGCGCCGTTGGGGACCAGGGGGCAGTTGTCGTCGTCGTCGTCGAGGCCGTCGTTGTCGTCGTCCGGGTCGCAGGCGTCCCCCAGCGTGTCGCCGTCGCTGTCGAGCTGGTCGGCGTTGGCGTCCTCCGGGCAGTTGTCCTCCCCGTCCGGGAGCCCGTCGCCGTCCAGATCGTCCTCACAGGCATCCCCGATCCCGTCCTCGTCCGTGTCGCGCTGGTCGGCGTTCGGCGTCCGAGGGCAGTTGTCCCCCTCGTCGAGGATCGTGTCGTCGTCGTCGTCGGGATCGCACACGTCCCCCTGCCCGTCGAGGCCCTCGGTCCGATCGTTGTCGGCCTGATCGGGGTTGGGCACCAGGGGGCAGTTGTCGTCCTCGTCCAGCACCCCGTCGTTGTCGTCGTCGGGATCGCACGCGTCCCCCTGCTCGTCGACGCCCTCGTCCAGGTCGCTGTCGCGCTGATCGGGGTTGGGCACCAGGGGGCAGTTGTCGTCCTCGTCCGGCACCCCGTCGTTGTCGTCGTCATCGTCGCACGCGTCCCCCAGACCGTCGCCGCCGCCGTCCCCGACGCCGTCCGCCAGATCGCTGTCGGCCTGGTCGGGGTTGGGGGTCAGCGGGCAGTTGTCGACGCGATCGGGGACGTTGTCGTTGTCGTCGTCCGGATCGCACACGTCCCCCTGCCCGTCGAGGCCCTCGGCCAGATCGATGTCGGCCTGATCGGGGTTGGACACCAGGGGGCAGTTGTCGTCCTCGTCCAGCACCCCGTCCTGATCGTCGTCATCGTCGCACGCGTCCCCCTGCTCGTCGCCGCGGCCCACGGTGAAGCGCAGCGCCTCGCCGATGGCCGAGAACCGGGCCAGCGCTCTCCCCAGCGGCGCCAGGCCGAAGGCGCCGCCCTCGCCCTCGATCCCCTGCGTGTGGGGGTTGCCGTCGGAGCGGCAGTCGACGCACAGGATCTCGATGGCGCCGTCGACCTCGCGCAGGACGATCTGAAAGGAGACCGGGTTCCCCGACGGGAAGTGCTCGACGGCGTCAAAGGCGACCACGAACTCGCGATTGGGGGCCGCGCCGAGCGTCCCGACGCGGACGCCGCCGCCCTCGGTGGGGTCAAGATCGGCCCAGTAGCCCGCCACGAGGTTGTCGACGCCGTCGCGGGCGGGGATGAGGCGGCCGCCGGGGGCTGACTCGTTGTCGTTGTCGAAGGTCAAGAAGCCGTTGGAGCTGACCCGCGCCCGCGAGAAGACGCGACCGAAGTGGTTGAAATCAAAACCAAAATTGATGAAGTCAGAGACCTCGTCGTCCCCGAGGATCAGGGCCTGGGGCGGAGCCGGGCGCTCGGCCAGGGCGACGCGGGCGGCGCGGGGGGTGAAGAGGTCGCTGTTGGCCTGATCGGAGTTGGGCTCCAGGGGGCAGTTGTCGCCGGCGTTGACGCGGCCGTCGCCGTCAACGTCGTCGTCGCACACGTCGCCGAGGCCGTCGCCGTCCAGATCGGCCTGATCGGGGTTGGACTCGAAGGCGCAGTTGTCGTCGGCGTTGAGGGCGCCGTCGCCGTCCACGTCGGGGCTGGCGAAGCCCCACAGGTTGAAGAAGAGCTGGCGGTTCTGGTTGGCCGCGAAGCCCTGCCCGAGGACGCGCTGGCACTCGTCGTTCCACATGTTCGAGTCGGCGCTGACGACGACCCTGTCGGCCACGCGCAGCAGATCCGCGCCGAGGGTCTGGGCCAGCGCCACGCCGCCGCCCTCCACGCGGGAGGTGTTGGCGAAGGCCAGCGCGGCGACGCCCGCCACGAGGGGGTGGGCGCCGACGACCGCGGCGCTCTGGCCGCACCCGGGGCCGAGGTCGTCGTTCACCAGCCGGATGGGGTTGCCGAGCTCGGCCAGCAGGAGGTTGAGCGACGCGGTGCTGTCCTGCTGGAAGGAGATCCGCTCGGTGATCAGCGCCAGCGTCCCGCCGCGGGCGTGGAAGTCGACCAGCGCGGCCCGGTTGGCCGGCCCGAGGCCCCGGCGCGGCACCATCGCGATGATCAGCCGGTAGGGGGCGCGGTCGCTCAGGAACTCCGACTCGTCGACCCCCTCCGCGCCAGCGCGCACAAGCTCCTCCTGGAGCTGCGCGTGGCCCTCCTGGCAGAACCCCCCGTCGCCGCAGAAGATCAACGCCCGAGGGCCGCTCTGGGCCAGCGCCGTCGACGGGATCAACGCCGCCGCCGCCATCGCCATCGCGACGATCCCCGCCGCGGCCAACGCCATCAGGACGCAGCGCGCCGCGATCAACGCCGCCAGGGCGCTGCGCGCCGAGGCGCAGCGCGCCAGGACGAGTCGGCGAGCTGGGAGAGAGGGCACGGAGAGAGCGCGGTCCAGCGCGGGGTGTGGGGCGAGCGTGTCGTCGGGCATCGGATCTCCAATCGAGGGCCATCGACGATCATCATCATGAAGCGCGGTGAGGATGTCCAGACAGACGGGAATCGCGCCTGTGTGGAGCAGGTCACACCACTTGTGGAACAGGATTTTCTTCGAAAATGAGCCTCCGATCGGGCCCTCCCCTCCTCAGCGCATGTCTTTTTCGCGCGCTGGGAATCGACGCCTCGGGAGCGCGAACGCCCTTGACCCAGGAGCGAAGGCGAGGGAATTTGCGGGATCGATGGACCCCGAGGACGTGGAGAGCCGATGGGAAAGCTCGACCAGCACGCCAAGCTCATCTTCTCCGAAGAGACGGGCTCGATCACCCACCAGAGCTGCTCCTTCATCATCCCCCCTGAGACGCCCCTGCACGAAGTGCGAGCCGATGGCCGCCTGCTCGTCGGCGACAAAGCGGCCCTGGCCCACCTGGCCGCCCCTTGGTGTCTGGCCGACGAGGACGAGATCGTCATCGAGCTCAAGCTCAAGGGCGACAAGCTCGACCGGCGCCGCTTCGACAGGGCCTTGCTTCGCCGTCAGGCCCGCGAGGTCGAGCGCCGCGAGCAGGAAAAGGGCAAGTGGGAGGCTGAGATGCCCCTGTGGGTGCTTGCCCCTCACAAGCCCAGGTGGCTTTCGAAGGTGCGCGACCTTACACTGATCGCTCAGGGGGTCTATCGCGTCGGTCCCAGCCCCTTCGACTTCCTGTGGATCGTCGCCAACCAGCTCCCCCTCAAGCCCGAGTTGATCCCCTTCTTGCTGGCCAGGACCGACCAAAAGCTCGTCGAGTTCGGCAAGTGGGTGCTCGACCACCGAGAACTCGAATGGCTCACCCGCATGATCGAGGTGCTTCCCATGACCATTCCCCAGATTGACGAGCTCAAGAAGTACTTCCCCGAAACCGATGATCCCGAGCGCCTCAAGAGGCGCGAACTCATCGCACACATCTTCCTCGAACATGTCCCCAGCCTCAAGCAAGCTCTCAAGGACGAGGGCGAAGCCCAAGGTCTCTCCCAAGGGCTGCGTCCGCTGGTTCACCAGTTTGAGCGGCGGCTGGGACGGCCCCTGAGCCCACAGGAACACCAGACCCTGTTGAGCCGCTTTGACACGCTCGGTCCCGAGCAGCTCGGCGATGTGATCCTCGATCTGTCGGCCTCCGAGCTGGCCCTGTGGCTCGAAGAGCGCGACCTGCCCTGATTCGCCGCGATCGACGACACCCCCAGCAGTAAGAGCGCACCCGCGATCGGGTGTGGAGCAGGCTGTGCTCATGCGGGTCGCCCCAGGCTCGCGCCGTGGGGCGCAGCCACCGGGTCTGGCCGTTTTTTTGATCTGATCTCGCTCCGAGATCCCCTCGAAGTAACCCGCTCACCCGCGATCCCTTTGAAGGGTCGATGCCATGATTAATGGATCAAAACATAATTCATGCGCCTTAGTCAGGACTATTGACTGCTGATCCTCCACCTGCACGAAACGGGATCGCCCGATCATTGCCTGCTCGCGCCTCTTGGGTGGGGAGCGGCGGGGCGACTTCGGTGAGGGGAAGGTCGAGACGATGGGCGGCGACCAATTCCTTGAAGCGACCCGGTGGCGTGTTATAACCACATGCACGGTGAGAGGCCGCACAAGGAGGTGGGTGTGTCACCAGGCAGTAAGATAGCGATGGCGTTGTTCGTCCTTGGGTTGTTGACCTACCTGCCCTATCACGTCGTCAAGCACGACAGCAGGATGGAACACAAGCGCCTGACGGTCGAGGTCGACAACATGAAGGCCGGCAACGAGGTGCTCCGGCGCGAGAACGAGCGGCTGCGGATGCGGATCGAGGCGATCCGCAGCGATCCTCGGCTCCTGGAGCGCCGCGCCCGCGAACGGCTGTTGATGGCGCACCCGGAGGAGAAGATCCTGGTCTTCCCGAAGGAGGAGGAGGCGCCGCTGGCCAAGGCGGCGGCGCCCGCAGATCCGGCCTCGGGTCAAGAGCCAGCGCCATCTGCAGATCCGGCGCCTGGGCCGGTCGGCGCGCCATGAGGGCGCGAAGCGGGGCGCGGCGCATCTTGTGAATACGGCATTGAATTACAGCGCGGTGGCTCGGGCGATGACCTCGAAGGAGGCGGGTCTGGGCTTGTGCGCGCTCTTCCTGGCGCCGCTGGTGGCGGGCTTCTATGTGGCTGGCCCGCGCTGGCCGCAGATCGCGGTGGTGGTGGCGCTGATGGTCAGCACGGGCTGGCTGCTGGCGGTGCGGGTCAGGAGCGTGGACGCGGCGGGGCCGATGGTGGCGGCCGAGCGCGCCTTGACGGCGGCGGCGTGGTGGCGAGGGCGGCAGGACGCGGCGCTCGGGGCGATGCTGGTGGTGACGGGCTACACCTTCATCCAGCTCTCGGGGGCGCTGGGGGTGACGCTGGCGCCGGTGATCTACGCGCTGCTGCTGGTGCTGGCGACCTTCCAGGCTCGGGCCGTGAACCTGTCGATGATCGCGCTGGCGTTGGGGATCGAGGTCGCGGCGGCGGCGCTGGGGCGCGGCGTGGGGGGGGGCGGCTGGGAGGTGCTGGCGCTGCGGTGCGGGTTCCTGGCGGTCTTCGGGGCGATGCACCCGGCGCTGATGTGGGCCGACGCCGAGCGCCGTCGTCGGCGGACGGAGGGGGCGCTGGCGCGGGCGCAGTCGGAGCAGCGCGAGGCGGCGCGGGATTACCGGCTGGTGGCTACGGGCAAGCCGGGGGCGGGTCAGGTGTCGCGAGAGGACGCCGAGCGGATGCTGGGCGAGGACGCCGTGGCGGCGATCGGGGAGACGAACGCGGCGGCGTTGAGGCTCTTGAGGGCCAGCCTGGGGTGTCACAGCGCGGTGCTCTTGTGGTTTGACGAGGAGGCGCTGCGGCTGAGGCTGCGGGGCGCCGACAGCGCGTGCCCGGAGCTGCTGGCGCCGACCTTGCAGACCGGCGAGGGGCCGCTGGCGGGGTTGTTGAGGCGGCGGGAGCCGATCTTGCTGTCCCACTTGCCGAAGGATTACGAGGGCTTGGGTTACTACAAGGCGCCTGGGGTGGCGGTGCGGCAGTTCATCGGGGTGCCGGTGATGGAGCGGGGGGGATTGTGGGGGGTGTTGTGCCTGGATCGGGTGGGTCAGGAGCCCTTCGGGGAGGCGGACGTGCAGGTGGCGCAGCGGGCGGCCGAGGCGATGGTCCGGGCGCTGCAGACCGAGCGGCTCTTCTTGATGATCGAGCGGTCGCGGCGCGAGCTGGATCGCTTCTACGGGGCCAGCCGGCAGCTGAACCAGGCCTTGACGCCGCAGCAGGTGCGGGCCGCGGCGCTGTCGTGCGCGCGGGACATCTGCGACTTTGACGTGGCGGCCTTCGTGACGACGGCCGAGGAGGGCGGGCGTCAGGTCTTCGAGATCCAGCATGTGGCCGTGGGGCAGCCAGGGGCACACGCGTGGGCCGAGGCGCTCAAGGGGGCGCGCTTTGCGCCGAACTCGGGGCTGGTGTCGATGGCGGTGGAGATGCAGGTGGCGCTGCCGCACAGCGGGGCGTACAAGGCGGGCCAGAACGTGGTCTTCGGGGCGGACAAGCCGCTCAAGGGGATGCAGAGCCTGTTGATCCTGCCGCTGGTGGTGCACGATCAGGCGCAGGGGGCGCTGGTGCTGGCGTGCGCGGCGCAGGGGGCCTTTACGCCCGAGCGGCGCGAGGTGCTGGAGGTGGTGTCGAACCAGGTGGCCATCTCTCTGCAGAACGCGAAGATGTACGAGGCGATGGAGATGATGGCGACGACGGACGGGCTGACGGGGTTGACGAACCACCGGACCTTCAAGAGCAGCCTGGACGACGTGATGGCGCGCAGCGATCGTGGCGCGGGGGCCTTCACCCTGTTGTTGACGGACATCGATCACTTCAAGAGCGTCAACGACACCTACGGCCACCCGGTCGGCGACGAGGTCTTGCGGCAGGTGGCGGCGGTCTACAGGCGGCTGTTGAGGCAGACGGATCTGCCGGCGCGCTATGGGGGAGAGGAGTTCGTGGTGATCCTGGAGGGGACGGATCTGGACGGGGCCCTCTTGATCGCCGAGCGCCTCAGGGTGGAGGTGGGGGCCTTGATCTTCCACACGCCGGAGCGGGACTTTTCGGTGACGATGTCGGTGGGCGTCTCGGAGTACCCGCTGGACGCCGAGGACAAGGCCCAGTTGATCGATACGGCCGATCAGGCGCTCTACTATGCCAAGACGCACGGTCGCAACCAGGTCCGGGCGTGGCGCTCGGTCAGGCGGCTGGCCGCAGAAGAGAGGGGATGACGGATGCTGCCGGGCAACATGCTGCTGGTGATCGACATCGGCAACACGAACACGGTCCTTGGGGTCTACAAGGCCGACAAGCTGGCGCACCACTGGCGGCTGCGGACGCTGCAGGAGCGGACGGGGGACGAGTACGGGATCTTGATCCGTCAGCTCTTCGAGGGGGCGGATCTGATGCCGAGGCAGGTGGCCGGGGCGATCATCTCGTGCGTGGTGCCGCCGATGATGAGGCCGATCACGGAGATGACCGAGCGCTACCTGGGGATCCGCCCGCTGTCGGTGGGTCCGGGGATCAAGACGCAGATGCCGATCTTGACGGAGAACCCGCGCGAGGTGGGGGCCGACCGTATCGTCAACGCGGTGGCGGGCTTCGAGAAGCACAAGCGGGGGCTGATCATCTGCGACTTCGGCACGGCCACGACGATGGACGCGGTCAGCCAGCGCGGGGAGTACCTGGGCGGGGTGATCGCGCCGGGGATCAAGATCTCGGCCGAGGCGCTCTTCCAGCGGGCCTCGAAGTTGCCGCGCGTGGAGCTGGACAGGCCGCCGCGGGTGATCGGCCGCAACACGGTCGAGTCGATGCAGTCGGGGATGTTCTTCGGCTACGCGGGGATGGTCAAGGAGATCGTGCTGCGGATGAAGGTCGAGCTGGACTTCGAGCCGCTGACGATCGCCACGGGGGGGCTGGCCGGGCTCATCTCCGACGAGACGGGGGTGATCGACGAGGTGGACGAGCACCTGACGCTCGATGGCCTCAAGATCCTCTGGGAGCGCAACCGCGGGGCATAGGGCGCCTGCGCCAGGGAAGCTGCGGGCGTCGATCTCAGCGGCCTGGGCGCCCGGTTGGCGGGGCGATCGGCGAGTTGACAGCGGTCGGCGAGGTCCACTATAAGTGGCGGGGTATCCACCTGATCTGAGAGGGAAAACCTCATGAAGAAGTACAGCACCAGCGCGCTCCGCAACGTCGTGTTGATCTCTCATGGCGGCCATGGAACCACGAGCCTCGGGGAGGCGATCCTCTTCAACGCGGGCGCGGTCAACCGGCTCGGGAGCGTGGACGAGGGCAACTCGGTCCTGGACTTCGAGGAGGAGGAGCAGTCGCGCCGCAGCTCGATCTCGGCCTCGGTGGCGGCCTGCGAGTACAAGGGCAGGAAGATCAACCTCATCGACCTGCCGGGCCTGGCGGACTTCGTCGGCGACGTGGACGGGGCGCTGCGGGCGGCCGACGCGGCCGTGCTGGTCGTCAGCGCCGTCGACGGCGTCGAGGTGCGCACCGAGCGGCTCTGGGAGGCCGCCGGCGAGCGCGGCCTGCCGCGGGCGATCTTCATCAACAAGATGGATCGGGAGCGGGCCGGCTTCGAGCGCACGCTGCAGGACCTGCGCGACACGCTCGACCTGAACCCGGTGGCGCTGACGACGCCCATCGGCGAGGAGGCCTCCTTCCGCGGGGTGATCGACCTGATCGACAACAAGGCCATCCTCTACCCCATGAACGGGTCGGCCAAGGCCGAGCCCTCGGCCATCCCCGGCGATCTGGCCGCCGAGGTCCGGGCGCAGCGCGAGGCCTTCGTCGAGGAGATCGCCGGCACCGACGAGCAGCTCATGGAGCGCTACTTCGAGGACGGCGATCTGAGCAGCGACGCGATCCGCGCCGCGCTGGGGCCGGCGCTGACCAAGGGCTTGATCGTGCCGGTCTTCGTCGGCAGCGCGACGAAGAACGCCGGCGTCGAGCTCCTGATGGACTTCATCGTCGGCGCCTTCCCCTCGCCGGCCGAGCGCCCCCCGGCCCGGGGCGTCAAGCCCAACACGGACACGCCGATGAGCCTGGCCAACGAGGCCAGCGCGCCCTTCAGCGCCTACGTCTTCAAGACCCTGACCGACAAGTACACCGGCCAGCTCTCGATCATGCGCGTCATGTCCGGCTCCGTCAACGCCGACACCGCCGTCCACAACGTCAACAAGGACGCCGCCGAGCGCTTCGGCGCCCTGCTCTGCCTGCGCGGCAAGGACCAGACCCCCGTCGAGGGCGCCGCCTGCGGCGACATCGTGGCCGTGGCCAAGCTCAAGGACACCGCCACCGGCCACACCCTGACCCTCCCCGATGTCCAGATCCGCTACCCCGGCGTCGACACCCCCTCGCCGGCCATCTCCTTCGCCATCGAGGCCACCCGGCAGGGCGACGAGGACAAGATCTACCAGGGCCTGGCGAAGCTGGCCGAGACCGACCCCTCCCTGCGGCTGACCCGCGACGTGAACAACGGGACGCTGCTGTCGGGGATGGGACAGCTCCACATCGAGTCCACCCTCCTCAAGCTCAAGCGCAAGTTCAACATCGAGGCGCAGACCACCTCCCCGAAGGTCCCCTACCGCGAGACGATCAAGGGCCGCGTGCCCGACGTCCGCTACCGCCACAAGAAGCAGACCGGCGGCAAGGGCCAGTTCGCCGAGGTCATCATCGACCTGCTGCCCAACGACCGCGGCGACGGCTTCCAGTTCATCGACGACATCGTCGGCGGCACCATCCCGCGCGGCTTCATCCCCGCCGTCGAGAAGGGCATCGTCGAGACCATGGCCAAGGGCATCATCGCCGGATACCCCATCGTCGACTTCAAGATCCGCTTGCACGACGGCAAGTACAACGACGTCGACTCCTCAGAGATG
>SYOX01000272.1 GCA_005804885.1 Pseudomonadota bacterium | reverse complement strand
TCGGCCGCGGGCTGCGCGCCGTCCGCGGGGGCTGGCGCCTCGCCCTTGTCGTCCGGGGCGCCCTCGGCCTTGCGGGCCTCGGCCTCGCGGGCCTCGCGGGCGACGACCACGATGCGGTCGTAGGAGAGCTGCTCAAGCTCGTCGAGCGCGACGGAGATGATGAGCTGGACCTTGCCCTTCTCGATGATCTCGCTGTCGTCGACCTTCTTGACGGTCTCGTAGGAGAGGCGCTTGAGCTCGGCTGGCTCGGGCTCGCCGGAGAGCTTGTAGGTGAACTTGACCAGTTCGATCTCGGCCTGGAGGGCGAGTTTTTGCTGGAAGGCGGCCTTGTCCTCGTCGGTCTTGGGGTCGATCTCGGGGTCCTCGATCAGGACCTTGATCTTGACGAGCCTCGCGGCCGGGTCGTAGAGGCCCTCCTTCTCCAGATCGGGGCGCAGGGCCTCGAAGGTCTGGGCGAACTTGTCCTTGTAGATCTCGCGCTGGAGTGTCTCGGCCTTGCTCAGGGCCTGGTTGCGCAGGGGCCGCTGGGTGCGGATGTTCCGCATCTTGAGGTACATCTCGACGGCCTTCTCGCGCGTGGCCGGGTCCTTGGCCAGCGCGTCGCCGCGCTCCATGTAGTACTCGCCGAGCATGGTGTAGGCCTCGTTGGCCTGCTCGCCGCGATCGCGGACCTTGATCACCGCCCAGAGGGCCTCGTGGAAGGCGTCGGAGGTCTTGTCCTGGAAGGCCTTGACCTCCTGGAGCAGCATGTCCTGCTGGAGCTGCTCGAGGTATTGGGCCTTGCCCTTGTCGGTGTTGATCTTGCTGGCCTTTTCGAAGTACTCCTTGGCCTTGGCCGTGTCGTTCTTCTGGATGTAGACCTCGGCCAGCCCGAGCAGCGCGTCGAAGTTGTCGGGCTCAAGGGCCAGCGCGGCGTTGAAGCGCTCGATGGCCACGTCGTGCTTCTTCTGGATCATGGCCGCGTTGCCCTCGTAGGCGAGGGTCTTGGCGTCCTTCTCGCAGCCGAGGGCGAAGAGCGCCAGGGCGGCGATCAGGACCAGCAGGCTGGCGCCCATCGCGGATCGCCCCGCGGTGGATTGGGGATGGGTCTTCATGAGGTGATCTCCTGAATGGCGCCCTCTGGCGCGGTGTGCCCTTTGTGGCGGCCGCAGGCCGGATTGTCGGGCGTCGTGCCCGCCAGGGCGGTGGGATTCTGGGCGCTATCGTACCCACTGCTTCCTGGCTGTCAATACTCCCGCAGGTCGCCCGCTGCGGTCTTGAACAATCCCGGCCGGGCGTTCAATGTAGCCGGGGTGCCGACGATCGAGGAGCGCCGTGAGCCGCAGCCGCTGGGTCCTGGACAAGCTGACCGGAAGGGTCACCGACTTCATCGACGACGTCCTGCTTCCTGACGAGCAGCGCACGACCTTGCTGCGCGCCCAGAAGGCCGAGCGCGACGGCGACCTGCACGAGACGCTGCGCCTGCTCGACGACCTCGACGCCCAGCGCCCTGGCCTGACCCGCGCCCTGGAGCTGCGCGGCCAGGCGCTGCTGGGCCTGGGCAGGCCCGCCGAGGCCGCCGAGGCCCTGCGCAAGGCCGCCGCGCAGCGCCCCGAGGCCCGCACCCTCCACCTGCTCGGGCTGGCCCTGGAGGCCGCCGGCGATCGGCGCACCCCCCGCGACGCGCTGCGGGCGGCGCTCCAGAGCGAGGCCGACCCCGCCCTGCGCGCCGAGATCCACCGCGCCCTGGGCCGCGTCCACGCCTCCACGGGCCGACCCGACCGCGCCGCCCGGGAGCTTCGAAAGGGGCTCCGCGCGCTGGCCGACCTCCCCGAGGAGGAGCGCCAGCCCTCGCAGCGGCGCCTCCAGATCGACCTGGCCGCCGCCCTGCTGGCCCGCGGCGAGCTCGCCGAGGCCCGCGCCGTCCTCGACGAGGCGCTGCCCGAGGGCGCGGCGCCCTCCGACAACGAGCCCGCCCTGCGCACCCTCGGCCACCTTCTCATGCGCGAAGGCCGCTTTGCCCAGTCCCTGCCCTGCCTCGAAGCCCTCCTGCGGCTGCGCCCCGACGACCTGGAGGTCGCCACCGACGCGGCCAGAGCCGCCCTCGGCGCCGGCGCCCTCGACATCGCCCAGGCACACCTGGAGAGCGCCGTGGCGCGCGCCGAGGACGAGGGCGCGCGCGCGGCGCTGTCGAGCCTGCTCGGCCAGGTCGCGCTCGCCCGCCAGGACGGCGCCAGCGCCATGGCCCACCTCGGCCGCGCGCTCCAGCGCCGCCCCCATGACACCGAGGCGCTGCTGGCCGCCGCCAGCGCCGCCCTCCTGATGGCCACCTCGACCCCGCCGGGGGAGGGCGACGCGGACCGCAGCGCCCTGATCGCCCGCGCCGAGGAGCTCTCCACGATGGCCCGCGTCCTGTCGCCCGCCGACAGCGCCCCGCTCCACCTGCTCGGCCGCGTCGCGACGCTGCGCGGCGACTGGGCCGAGGGCCGCCGCCTCCTGAGCCAGTGCGTCGACCTCGGAGGCGCCGCCCGCGTCGACCTCGCCCGATGCTGCCTCGCCGCCGGCGAC
>SYOX01000271.1 GCA_005804885.1 Pseudomonadota bacterium | reverse complement strand
GATCGTGCCGACGGCGTCGATCGTGCCGACGGCGTCGATCGTGCCGACGGCGTCGATCGTGCCGACGGCGTCGATCGTGCCGACGGCGTCGATCGTGCCGACGGCGTCGATCGTGCCGACGGCGTCTCTCGCCCCGCCCTGATCGGCCCCGACGTCCTGCTGATCGACTTCGGCATGGTGCGCCTGCCCTACGCCACGCGCAGCGCCAACGCCATCAAGGGCACCATGGCCTACATGGCCCCCGAACAGTTCGACGACCTCAACGACCTCGACGGCCGCGCCGACCTCTTCTCCCTGGCCCTCGTCCTGGCCGAGCTCATCGTCGGACAACGCGTCGCCGACATCCCCGCCCTCATCACCCCAGAGACACCCCTGGACCTCTCCCCCCTCTCTCACCTCTCCGAGCCCCTGCGCGCCTTCTTCGCCCGCGCCCTCCAGAAGCGCCCCGACCACCGCTTCCTGTCCGCCAACGCCATGTCCGAAGCACTCATGGACGCCCTCACCGACGACGACCGCCTCGTCAACCTCGGCCGCTGCTTCCACCGCAACCCCTCCGAAACCCTGCTCTCCGACCTCGAACACCTCGCCGTCGACCTCGATCGCCAGCGCGATCTCGAACCCCTCCTGCGCGCCTGCCCCTCCCCCTTCGCCCTCCGACCCCTCGCGCGCCTCCTCCACAAGGTCATGGGCGATCTCGACGCCGCCGCCGCGATCTACGAGCGCATCCTCGACGCCGATCAACACGATGTCCAAGCCTGGGAAGCCCTTGATGACCTTTATACCCGACGGGAGCGCTGGAGCGATCTCATCCAACTGATTGATCGTCGCTCTGATTCTTACGTCCTCAGGGAAGTGACCATCACCTACGATTGCGAGCTGCGCGTCCAAAGGGCCGGACTCCTCGAACGCCTCGGACGACTCGATGAGGCCGCCGCTGAATGGAAAAACCTCTTCCCTCTCGCCCATCTCTTAAGACCGGGAGGTACGTCGGTCCTGCTCCAGCGCGTCAGCTTTCTTGAGCGCATCGGGGATCTGAGCGCCGCCTGGACGTTGCTCCTGGACGCCAGCGCCACTTCCACAAACAACGATCAGCAGGCGATCGCTCTGGAGTTTGCCCGCCTCACGCTCCTGTGCCACCAACAGGGCCTCCTGACCATGGCCACCGCCGCGCCCCCCGGCTCCGACGCCCCCCCCAACCCCATCACCGTCACCCACCAACCTGCGGCCCTCCAGCCTGTTGACCCCAGACCCACCGCACCTGGCGCCGACTCAACCCCTCCTCGCGATCCACCCCGCGCACCTTCGCCCCCTCTCTGGCGACAACTCACGCCGACCAACGCCGCGATCGCCGCAGGCCTCCTCATCGCCGCCGCGAGCCTCGTCAGCGTCGTCGTCGCCGCGATCTCCAACCTCACCGCCGACGAGGCCGATGGCGCATCAACAGGCGAGCAAGGCCCGCTGATCACCTCCGAGGGCACACCCCCGATCGACGAAGCCCCCGCGCCCGACCTTGACCCTCAACCCTCTATTTGCGGCAAGTTCATGTTTTTCACCGATGGCCGATGCTTGCCCTTGTGTGGCAGCGGCGTCTTCCCCTCCGAGGGCAAGTGCGTGACCTTCAGCGACGCCAGCCCCACCACGCCGATCGTGCGTGACCTCAGCGAAGTCCTCAAAGTTATGGGAGACTCCCTGGGCATGATCCGGATCCCCGCCGGCGACGCCATCACGGGCTCCACCGACAAGGACAAGGACGCCCTGGACGACGAGAAGCCTGCCCAGCGGGTGAACGTCGATGCCTTCTGGATCGACAAACACGAGGTCACCGTCGCCGAATACCGCGCGTGCGTCGAGGCCAAAGGCAGCGGCTGCTCCGCCCCCTGGACGCCTGGACGTTCAGGCATCGGACCCCGACCCCTGGAGTGCTCCGGGAGCACGAACACCTGGAGCGACATCGGCAAGGAGCGCCACCCCGTCAACTGCGTCGACTGGCATCAGGCCACGGCCTTCTGCGCCTGGAAGCGCAAGCGCCTGCCCACCGAAGCCGAGTGGGAGAAGGCCGCCCGCGGCGGCTGCGACGCCCACGAGGGCGACTGCGCCACCCAGACCCCCATCTACCCCTGGGGCAATGAGCGGCCGACGTGCGATCGGGCTCAACTCAGCGGCTGCTCCAGCGGCACCGTGGAGGTCGGCCTCAAGCCCGCCGGCCAGAGCCCCTACGGCGTGATGGACCTGTCCGGCAACGTCTGGGAGTGGACCTCCAGCTGCACCGACAGAGACGCCACCAAGGCCCCTCGCGCCTCCGCCGAGGCCGCGCTGGCCTGCCTCAAGAGCAACAGGGATCGCGTCGTCAAGGGCGGCAGCTTCGATTACTACGCCCCAGGCGGGCGCGCCGCCGACCGCGACCACCGCGCGATCGACTCCAGAAACGACAACCTCGGCTTCCGATGCGCCTTGTCCGCTCCACCCTCCCCCTGACGGGCACCGGAAGGTCGACCGCCGAAGATGACCCGTCGATCGCGACCTGTCCGATCTCGGCGTCGTTGGACAAGGCCGGCCCGCCCGCCCCAGGCGCGAGCCTGGGGGCTCGGCGGAGGGACCATGATCCCACCCACCGGAGTCGAACCGCCGTGATCGACGTGCCCCCTCGCCCGTCATCGAAGTCGACTTTGCGATTGCCCTGCCCCACCCGGTGGGACAGAAGGCGCCCAACGCCTGGGGCCTCCACGACAC
Source organism: Pseudomonadota bacterium (assembly GCA_005804885.1). Classification (GTDB taxonomy): domain Bacteria; phylum Myxococcota_A; class Bradymonadia; order Bradymonadales; genus SYOX01. Next base: position 22,837 of record SYOX01000271.1, on the reverse strand, counting down.
GCTGTGCAACGTGTGGGAGTGGTTCTGGGACTCCTACGCGCCCTACGCGCGACAGCCCGCCGTCGATCCCGCCGGCCCCGAGGCGGGCACCGGCCGCGTGTGGCGCGGGGGCAGCTTTCGGGACGACGCGCGGATGCTGCGGGTCGCGGGCCGCGCCGAGTACGGCCCCTCCTACGCCTCCAACAAGGTCGGCTTGAGGGTGTGTCGCTCGCTGATCGGCGGCGCTCGTTGACCTCGCGCCACAATTTTCGCCGCGACTTTCGCCGCGCCGCTGCACGCGGGGCGCTCAACCCGCTATGCTGTCCTGGCGAGGCGCCCTCGGGGTGAGGGTCCGCGCGCGGACCTGGGCGGGTGAGGCGATGGGGTCATCTTCTTCTTTGGTGCGGGTGTTGGGGGTCCTGGGCCTGCTGGTGGCCTTGCAGGGCGGCGCTTGCGGCGAGGATCGCGATCCGCCGAGGGGTGGCGGCTCGGGCGACGCGGGCGTGGACCTGGACGCGGGGGTCGACGCGGATCCTGGCGACACGGACCCGGGTAATCCTGACGCTGAAGACGACGCCGTCGACGACGCTGGCGAGGCCGACGTGGTCGATGACGCGCAGGTCGACGGCGGCGGCAGCGACGCGGACGCGGATCTCCTGCCAGAGTGCGTGGAGGACGCGGACTGCGGGCGCTCGGGGGTGTGCGGGCAGGGGGGGGTCTGCCTGACGCGGTTGCGGGTGGCGACGTGGAACCTGGAGGGGATCGGGGAGGAGGGGTCTGAGCAGTTCGAGGCGACGCTGGCGGTGATCCGGCGGCTTGGAGCCGAGGTGATGCTGGTGCAGGAGGTCAACGGCGAGGCGGACGTGGCGGCCTTCGCTCGGCTGGCGATCCTGGCGGGCTACCCGCACACGGCCTTGACGCCCGAGGGCACCTTTGGTCCCCAGCGCAATGGGGTGCTCAGCGCGCTGGCCTTGGAGGCGGTGCAGGTGCATACGGCGGAGAGCCTGTCGGGGACGCCGGGGGCCAACGACATCACGAGGCCGCTGTTGACGGCGCGGGTGAGGCCGGCGGGGGCCGAGCCGCTGACCCTGGCGGTGCACCACGCCAAGTCAGGCGCGTCCAACCTGGACGAGTTCCGTCAGGTCTGCGAGGCGATCCGGCTGACGCAGGCGCTGTCGGGCTTTGACGCCGGGCGCGACGCCTACGTGCTGGTGGGGGACTTCAACGAGGAGATCAACACGGGGACGCGCTCGCCGGAGGTCTTCACGGCGCCGCCGGAGGGGTTGCTGGAGGGCTTCGTGCTGGGTCCTGACCTTGAGGAGATCATGGCGCGTGGCGAGATGATCAACAATCCTTTCATATACTTGCAGCGACGAGGGGGGCTGGAGATGGTGGCCCTGGACGCGACGCAGGTGGGTGGGGCGGTGGGGACGCGGCCAGAGTCGGGGCGTCGGATCGATTACATCCTGGTCAGCCCTGCGCTGGCGGCCCGAGGACCGGCTGCGGAGGTCTACTACGCCGCCAACGAGGCGCTCGGCGGTGGACTGTCGAAGCGGCCGCCGGCCTTGGCGGCGGGGGTGAGCGAGGTGGCCTCGGATCACCTTCCTGTCTTCGCGGATCTGTTGCTCAGTCGGCGGTGATCGCGGCGCGGCGTGGGTCAGGGAGGTGTTGAAACGGCCTTGACGTGGCGCGGTCGAGGGGCGAGAGTGCGACAATCACCCACGGGGCCGATGACGGGGGCTTTGGATGACCAGGAAAGTCGCGATCTTCGGGGGGAGCTTCAACCCCCCCGGGCTCCATCATCGGCACATCGCCGAGGCGCTCAGCAAGCTCTTCGACGAGATCCTCGTCGTGCCCTGCGGCCCTCGGCCAGACAAGCTGACGACCCACGATCTGGAGCCGGTCTTCCGGGCGGCGCTGTGCGACATCGCCTTTCGGGAGCTGGGCAACGTGCAGGTCGAGCTCTTTGATCTTGAGCAGGCGACCTTCACGCGGACGCATGAGCTTGAGGCGCGGTATGCGGATCGCGGTGAGCTGTGGCACGTGGTCGGGGCGGACCTGACGGAGGGGGGGGCGACAGGGTCGAGCTTCATCCAGCGGCATTGGCACGAGGGCGCGACGCTGTGGCGCTCGCTCAACTTCCTGGTCATCGCGCGCAGGGGCTACACCTGCGCCACGGACGATCTGCCGCCCAGGCATCAGGTGATGCACATCGACGCGGGGGGTTCGAGCACGGAGATCCGCGAGCGGCTCTTCCACCGCAAGCCCTACCACCACCTGGTCACGCCGCAGGTGGCGGCCTTTACGGATCGCTACGGGCTCTTTCGGGGTCGGCTGCCGAACATGGCGACGCGCTTTACGCTCGGCGAGCCGCGGCTGTTGATCGAGTCGGACCCGCGCAACCCCAAGGCGGTGGCGTGGGCGGAGCGCTTCGAGCACTTCAGGGATGAGGAGAACCCGAACTGCATCCTGGTGATCGGCGGAGACGGGAGCATGTTGAGGGCGATCCGGAGCCACTGGAGGCTGAGGCTGCCCTTCTTCGGGATCAACGCCGGCCACCTGGGCTTCTTGCTCAACAACGCGGCCGACGTGCTGGACGACTTCCCGCCCTCGGAGATGATCCTGCGCAGGACGCCGCTGATCTACGTCGAGATCGAGCACCAGGACGGCTCGAAGACCAAGGCGCTGGCCTTCAACGACGTCTGGGTGGAGCGCTCCAGCGGCCAGTCGGCCTGGATCGAGGTGACGATCAACGGCGAGAAGCGGCTGCCGCGGCTGGTCTCGGACGGCGCGCTGCTGTCGACGGCCTCGGGCTCGACGGCCTACGCCCAGGCGATGGGCGCCACGCCGCTGCTGGCCGACACGCCGGCGTGGCTGCTGGTCGGCTCCAACGTCATGTCGCCGCGCAACTGGAAGTCGGCCTTGCTCTCCTACGACGCCCAGATCCAGTTCGTGAACCTGCACCCTGAGAAGCGGCCGCTGCGGGCCTTCATCGACGGCATCTCGCAGGGCGAGGTGGTGTCGATGAAGGCTCGGATAAGCCGGATCGCGGCGGCGGAGCTGGCCTTCCTGCCCGACCACGACATGGCCGAGAAGATCGCCCAGATCCAGTACCCCAAGGGCGAGATCTAGGGCGCGGGGGGCCTCTTGACCTGGCTACACCTGAGCATCGAGATCGCGCTGGCCGCCGCGCTGGCCTGGGTCGTCTTCAAGCCGCGCCCCGCGCCTGCGCCCCAGGCGCCTGAGCCGCCGCCGCCCTCCCCTTCGAGCGGTATCGATCTCAAGATCGACGATCTCTACGAGGCGGCGCCCTACGGCATCGCGCTGATCGAGCCGGACAAGCGGCGGATCGTCGACACCAACCCGGCCATGGCCGCCCTGTCGGGCCGCCCGCGAGAGGCGCTCGTCGGGGCCTCGGTCGAGGCCCTGAGCCTCGACGGCGGGCTGCTCAAGCGGCTCCTGTCGCCCGGGGGCTCCCAGGCGCCCGAGCACGAGGAGATCGAGCTGATCCGACCGGACGGCGAGAGGGTCCCCATCGAGATCCTCGGCGCGGCGGCCGCGAAGCGTGGCCACGTCCAGGTCGCCATGCGGGACATCACCGAGCGGAGGCGAGATCAAGAGCGGCTTCAGCGCAGCCACCAGGAGCTCGCGGCGCTGATGGACGTGCGCAACACCGATCTGGCGCTGACCCAGACGGCGCTGCGCGACAGCGAGGCGCGCTACCGGAGCCTGATCAAGCTGTCGCCGGTGGCGCTGCTGGTGGTCGACGACGAGGTCCTCTTCGTCAACCAGGCCGCCGTGGAGATGTTCGCCGCCGCCGACGCCGACGAGCTCATCGGCCTGCCGCTCGACCGCCTGCTGCCCCACCGGACGGTCGAGGTGACCCGCGACGGCTTCCAGGTCCTCGACGACGAGGACAGGGCCCTGCCGACGGTCGAGGCCGAGCTGCTGCGGCTGGACGGCTCGCGCTTCGACGCGGAGATCAGCACCGCCAGATACCCCATGGGCGACAGGACGGCGGTGCTGGCCGCCATCCGCGACGTCACCGAGCGCAAGCGCCTGGACAAGCTCAAGGACGAGTTCATCTCCACGGTCAACCACGAGCTGCGCACCCCCTTGACCTCCATCAAGGGCTCGCTCGGGCTGGCCGTCGGGGGCGTCCTGGGCCCCATGTCGGCCGACATGGAGGAGGCCATCGGCATCGCCCACCGCAACTGCGACCGCCTCATCCGCCTGATCAACGACCTGCTGGACGTCCAGAAGATCGCCTCGGGCCGGATGGTCTACCGCATCGCCCCCGTCGCCCTGTGCGAGGTGCTCAAGCGGGCCGTCGGCGAGAACAGCCCCATGGCCTCCGAGCGCGGCCTCACCCTCGACCTCGCCTGTCCGCCGCAGGACTTGCTCGTCCTGGCCGACCCCGACAGGCTCAACCAGGTCGTGACCAACCTGCTGTCCAACGCCATCAAGTTCTCCCCGGCCGGCTCGCCCGTCTCGATCGACGTCCGCGTCGATGGCCCCCACGCCTGGATCTGCGTCACCGACCGAGGCCCCGGCATCCCCGAGGCCTTCCAGGCCCGGATCTTTGATAAGTTCTCGCAGGCCGACGCCTCGAACACCCGCGACAAGAGCGGCACCGGCCTGGGCCTGAACATCTCGCGCGCCATCGTCGAGGCCCACAAGGGCGCCATCACCTTCGACACCCGCCCCGGCCGGGGCACCACCTTCCGCTTCTCCATCCCGCGCCACGTCGGCAAGCCCTGATACCAGACCACAGGGCCGCCCCAGGCTTGCGCCCGGCGCTACAGGGAAGGGACGCCTCTTCGAGGCTGACGAGGGGCTCTGGACCAGCCCGCAGGATCATGTCGCTCGGCTCGATGGGCTCAACATCAAGGGCAGCTTGTCCTGGGTGACACCAAGCCCGGAGGTTGACGCCCCGTCGAGAGCCTCGAAGAGGCGTCCCTTCCCTGTAGCGCCGGGCGCAAGCCTGGGGCGAGCGGGCTCTGCGTCCCTGGTCACAGCCTGCTCCACACCCACCTCGGAAGCCGCCTGGAAGCCGCCCGGAAGCCCGGCCTCACCCGCCCGGGCTGCTCCTCACTGAAGCTCGCTCCAGACGCCCCCGCCGAAGCCCAGCGCCACCCCGACGATCACCAGGAGCCTGTCCCCCTCGATCGTCGCCGCAGGGCGCTCCACCCGGTAGCGCTGCCAGGACAGCGCGCCGCGAAGCTCCAGGAAGGGCGTCGCCATCCCCGCCACGCCGATCTCCACCTGTCCGTAGAGGCCCGGCTCAAGGTCCAGCCCGCCGTCGAGCACCGAGCGGGTGATCGTGCTGTAGCCGCCCGAGGCGCCCGCGAACCAGGCCAGCTCGGTCAGGTGGAAGTTGCCCGTGAGCTCGGCGTGGTTGATCGCCCACTCCAGGCGCCCGCCCAGGTTGAGCTGGAGTCGCTCCAGCCCGTCGTCGAAGGGCGCGGGGTCGAGCGCAAGGCGGGGGACGATCCCGAGGTCCAGGCCGAGGCCCAGGTGGGCAAGCCGCCACATCGCGCCCATCTGGAGGGCCAGCGAGGCGCCCTCCGAGAAGCCCGGCCCCGCGCGGCCCGCCCCGATCGGGACGAGGGCGAGCTGGGTGTGAAGCCAGAGCGCGTCCTCCTCGCGGGGAGGCGTGCGCCAGCGCCACTGCGGGTCGAGGGCCATCCACGCGGCCAACTCCGCCGACATCGCCTCCACCGGCTCTGGAAGCGCCTGCCAGAGATCTCGCCCTCGGCCCTCGAAGCGCCGAGGGGTGCGCGCGCTGCCCTGGGCGAGGTCGTGGAAGGTGGCGGTGATCTCAAGGGTCTGCGGGCCGATCCGGCGCAGCGCCACCTCGATCAGGAAGGCGGCCCCGGTGTGCTGCGCGGCGGCGCGGGCGCACCCCGGATCGGCGCGGGGGCAGCCGTCCGGCCAGACCTGGTCGGCGAGTCGAACGCGCCCGCCGCGGGCCAGACGCCCCTCGATGGTCCTGGAGATGGACCCGAGGGTCTGCTCGCCGCCCGCGAACCAGGACTCGTCGGGGGTCATCGTCACCCAGACGAAGATCACCGGCGGCTCCGTCGGCGAGGCCGCCGAGGCCGATGGGGAGAGGATCGAGAGCGCCAGCGCGGCGAAGAGGAGGGGCGCCGACAGGCCGGGAGGTCGGGGGGTGCTCATGGGCGGGATTGTGAGCCGAGGGGGATGAGAGATCAAGGCGCGGTTGACCTGGGGGGCCAAAGGGCAAGAAGATCACGTCGGCGGGCGAAGAGCCCGCGCCTGGGGGGACGAGCGGGGGGATCGCGGATGCGTTGGTTGTTTTCGAGTGATCACGGGGAGTTGGACGCGGTCAAGGCCGGCAACAAGGACGCCATCAAACGCATGGGGAGGGAACTCCAGGGGGCCTTCGAGGAGGGCGTCGCGCAGCGCTTGGAGGCCATCGAGGCGCTGGGCGCGGCGCTCGACGATCCGGAGCGGCGCGCGGCGGGGCTGCGGCTGGTGCGGTGGATGCGCGCGCAGGGGGAGGAGGCGGCCGGGAGGGTCGCCGTGCGCGTGGTGCGGGTGGCCCTGGAGACGGCGTCGATCAAGACGCACCTGGATCTGCTGCTGGTGCCCTCCGTCTTTGAGCCGGAGGACTGGGGCTACACCTTCCTCGAAGGGCTGCTCAGGCGGCCGAGCCCTCACCAGGGCGATCGGGTGATGGCGGAGATCGGCACGGGGACGGGGTGGATCTCCCTGGCCCTGCTGCTGGCCTCGGGCGTCGAGCGCGCGGTGGGCTTTGACATCAACCCGGTGGCGGTGCGGATCGCGCGGATCAACGCCATCATCAACAGCTACGGCGACGACCTCGCGCCGCGCTACGACGCCCGGCGGCGGCTCCTTCACGAGCGCTTCGAGGCTCGCCAGAGCGATCTGCTCCAGGCGGCCATCGACGCGGGGGAGCGCTACGATCTGGTGGTGGGCTGCATCCCGCAGGTGCTGGCCCCGAGCCCGGATCTGGACCCGGTCAGGGCGCTCAGGGAGGGCGACGAGGGCCGGCTCTACGATCTGAGCAACTACTTCGTGCTCCAGGGGGTCTACGAGGACCAGTTCGGGCTGGGGCTGCTGGCCAGGGCGCTGGATCAGTCGGTGCAGGTGCTCTCGGAGGGGGGCCGCGCGGTCCTGAACGTCGCCGGGCGGCCGGGCGCGGCGGTGATCGAGGGGATGTTCGACCGCCGGGGCTTCGCCCACCAGGTGATCTGGAGCACGCGGGTGCGGCAGGCCGCCGACACGGACATCGGGGTGCTGGCGCAGCTTGAGGCGCGGACGCGCAGGGCCTTCGAATTCTACGTCGATCGCCACAGCAGGGAGCCGGTCGGCGCCGCCACGGCCAACGCCTTGCGGGAGGCCGGGCGGCCGATCTGGCACGACGTGAGGGTCTACGAGGCCTCGCTGCGCCACGAGCGCGACATGAGGCCCTTCCTGGAGGCGGTCCGGGGGCTCGACGGCGACGATCTGCTCGACCAGCTCGATCTGTCCCGCATCGACGGCGAGCAGGTCGGCTACCTCAGGGCGCTGGCGCAGCGGCAGGTCGCCGATCGCCGGGCGCCCTACAGCCACGAGGCCGGCAGCGCGCTGCTGCGCCAGCGCGTGTCGGCCTACCTGGAGCGCTTCTACAGCCTCGACGAGGGGCCGGAGTCGATCTTCGTGGGGCCGAACCGGGAGGAGGCGCTGCACGGGGTGCTGCGGGCGACGTGCGCGCGCGGCGATCGGGTGCTGGTCAGCGCCTCGGTGGCGGGCGTCTACGAGGCGGCCTGCGCCAAGGCCGAGGTCGAGGTCGTGGCGGCCAACGACGATCTGGAGGAGATCGTCGAGCTGGTCGAGGCGCTGGAGCCCGCCCTGGTCCTGCTCGCGCTGACGCCGGACGAGCGGCGCAACAGCGCCGGGCTGCGGGGGCTTCTGGCGGCCACGGCCCGGCGCCAGATCCCGGTGGTGCTCGACGGCAGCGACGACTTTACGATCACCAGCCGCCTGCACCGCAATGCGCTGCTGGACTTCCTGGGCCGCGAGGGCCGGCCCGCCAACGCGCTGATCCTGATCGGGCTCATCGGCAACCGGGTCTACCCGCACCTGCGCCCGGCGCTGCTGCTGGGCGCCAGGGGGCCGCTGCGCGAGGCGCTGGTGGCCTTCGCCGAGGCCACCTACTCGCGCAACGACACCTTCGCCGAGCACTATTACGAGCACCTCTTCGAGGAGATCCTCAGCTTCCAGCTCCGGCGCCCCGGCCAGCGCGCCAGAGCGGCCCCCGAGGGCGCAAGCGCGCTGGCGCTGAGCCAGGACATCGAGCGGGTGCTCGCCTGGCCAGCCTTTGAAGCGCCACCCCCCTACGAGGGCGACAAGCCCTTGATCCGCCTCGATTATGGCGAGAATGAGCTGCCGCTGCCGGCGCGGCTGACCAAGGGCCTGCTGCTGGGCTTTACGAACCTGGGCGCCTCGGCCTCGGACAGAGGGGCGCGGGCTGCGGCCGCGGGCTTCTGCCGCGCGGTGATGGGGTGGCCCGTCGAGCCGGAGCAGCTGGTCCTGGGCGCCGGCGTCTTCCCGCTGCTCTACGACGTGGCGCTGGCGCTGCGGCAGCGCGCGGGCCGCAGCCTGAAGGTCGGGCTGCCCAAGGGCCACTACGGCTACCTGCCGCCGATCTTCACGCTGGCCGGCTGCGAGGTGGTCGAGATCCCCGCCCGCGCCGACCGGGGCTTCCTCGTCCGCGCCGAGGGGCTCGACGCCGCCGAGGCCGCCAGCGGGCCGCTCGACGTGCTCTTCGTCAACGCCCCGGCCAACCCCTCCGGCGTCGCCTACGGCCTCGAAGGGCTGCGGGAGATCGCTCTGTGGGCCAGGGATCGCGAGGTCACGCTGCTCTCGGACGAGATCTTCTCGCTGCTGCAGCTCGACCCCGAGGGGCCACCCCAGGCGCCCGGCCTCTTCGACGTGCTGGCGGACCTGCCCGAGGTGCGCGCTCGCCTCGTGGCCTTCTCGGGCTTGTCCAAGGCCTTCGCCGCCGGGGGTCTGCGGGTCGGCTGGGCCGCGAGCGCGGACGCGGAGCTGCTCGACCGCGTCCGGGCGCTGCGCACCGTCGCGCCGGCCCACCACGCCTGCGTCGCGACCGAGACGCTGCTGCGCGGCTTCCGCGGCGGGGGGACCGGCGAGGGCGCCGACGAGGTCCTGGACTACCTCGGCGCGATGCGGGCGAAGCTGGGCGAGCGCCGCGCTCGCCTCGTCGACCTGCTCGACGCCCACGGCCTGACCCCCTGCCCCGGCCCCCCCGCCGGCCTCTTCGTCTTCTGCGATCTGGGCGCCCTGGGGGGCCGCCGACACCCCGGCTTCGGGGAGCTGAGCGCGGACAACGCCGTCGACGCCATCCGGGCCTGCGCCGGCCTCCAGCTCAACCCGGGACGCTGGGCGGGCGCGCCGGGCTTCGCGAGGCTGTGCTTCAGCCTCACCGAGCCGGCCTTCGAAGTCGCGCTGCGCCGCCTGAGCGCCTTCCTGGCCGCGCTGACCTGAGCCCGCGCCGCTCCGGACGCCGGGATCGACGAGCGCCCCAGGCTCGACGATCGCCCCACGCTCCTCGCACCGCCCCCCACAAGGGGGGACGGGCTCGTCGGGTGGGGCTTGGAAACCCAGGGGGGGCTGCGCCCTCTCGGTCGCAGGCCCCCGCAAGACCCAGGTCGACACCTGGGGAGCAAAAACCCCAATCCACAGGCCCACTTCGACGCGCTGATCCGGCCCCTCGATCCGCTGTCGCCGGCCCGCGGGCCTGCGCCCGACCGGTCGCAGCCCCCCCGCGCACCCACGCCCCGCCCGACGAGCCCGCCCCACGGGGGCGGCGCGAGGAGCGCGGGGCACTCGCGGGATCGACGCCGCGCCGCCGCTTTCGGTTGCGACGTCGACGATGATGGTGCACGATCCGAGCACGCACGGGGGGCCGACATGAGCAAGCTGACCGACTACCTGGATCAAGATCCGACCCACCACGAGGAGTTGTTGAGGCTCGACGAGGGGCAGATCGAGGCTCTGCTGGACGTGGTGGCGCTGGCGATCTACGCCGACGGCGTCATCGCCGTCGAGGAGATCGAGGTCTTCGAAGAGGTCGCCCGCGAGCTGCCCGGCCTCCGAGACCTGTCGGAGACGGAGCTCGACGCGCGGCTGCACCGCGCCCGGGGCCACCTCCAGGCGATCACCGACCCCGCCTCGGCCAGCGCCTCCCTGACCGGGATCGCCGAGCGCCTCGGCGACGCGCCCGCCCGCGAGGCCGCCTTCGGGCTGGCCGCCCTCATCGCGCTCTCGGACGGCGCCGTGGTCCGCTCAGAGAAGAACGTCCTGAACCGGCTCGCCCTGGCCTTCGAAATCCCCACCGATCGGCTCCAGAGCATCGTCGACAGCGCCCGCGCCTTCCTCGCCGGGCGCTGATACTGATCGACGCTCCAGATCACCGCCCAGGAGAGGCCATGGAGGGCTCAAAAACGACAAAGGAGGCGCTTGCTGAGGTCTGGGAGACGCTGGGCCTCAAGGCGACCCTCAACCACCCGCCTCACCTGACCATCCGGCCTGTCGTCGAAGAAACGGCGCCCTCCGAAGAGGCGCAGCCTTCCCTTGGGAGGTCTTCCCTTGGGATGTCGACCTGGCTGCCGCAGCTCCCCGTCCTGGACACGAAGACCCAGGGAGAGGCGCCCTTTGATCTCGAGATCAAGCGCGAGCTGGGCCAGGGCGGCATGGGGATCGTGCTGGAGGCCCACCAGCGCTCTCTCGGCCGCGAGGTCGCCATCAAGCGCATCAAGCCCGACCGCCTCAACCCCGCCAGCGTCGGGGCATTGCTGACGGAGGCCCGGATCACCGGGGGCCTGGAGCACCCCAACATCATCCCCGTCCACGCCCTCGGCCTCGATCAGGCCGGCCTGCCCCTGCTGGTGATGAAGCGCATCCAGGGCGTGTCCTGGCGCGCCCTGATCCACGACCCCCACCACCCAGCCTGGGCGCGGGTCAGCGGCGATCGGCTGCTGTGGAGCATCGAGACCCTCGTCAAGGTGTGCCACGCCATCGAGTTCGCCCACAGCAAGAGCGTCCTTCACCGCGATCTGAAGACCGAGAACGTCATGCTCGGCGACTTCGGCGAGGTCTACGTGCTGGACTGGGGCATCGCCCTGTCCACCGACGAGCCGCAGGCGCCCGGCGACACCGCCCAGTTCGCCAAGGTCGCCATGGAGGGCGCCAAGATCGTCGGCACACCGGCCTTCATGGCCCCCGAGATGACCCGCGGCGGACCCTTCGCCCCGACCACCGACGTCTACCTCATCGGCGCCATGCTCCACGAGATCCTCACCGGCCAGCCCAGGCACGCCGGCACCTCCCTCTTCGAAGTCCTCTACAGAGCCCACAACTCCGAGCCGGTCGCCTACGGCCCCGAGATCCCCGACGAGCTGGCCGCGTTGTGCAACAAGGCCACCGCCGCAGACCCCGCCCTGCGCTTCCCCTCCGCCAGGGCGCTGCGCGAGGCGCTGACCGTCTACCTCCACCACCGCGCCTCCGTCGCCCTGAGCGACACCGCCGCCGAACGCCTCGACGAGCTGGAGGCCGGCGCCCTGCGCGACCCCCTGAGCCTGTCCCGGCAGCGCTTCGCCGAGTCCCGCTTCGGCTTCACCCAGGCCTTCGGGCAATGGCAAGGCAACCTCGCCGCAGCACGCGGCCTGCCCCGCGCGCTGGCCTCGATGATCCAGATCGAGGCCCGCCACGACAACCTGAACGAGGCCACCGAGCTCCTGCGCCAGCTCGACGATCCCCCCCCGGAGGTCGTCGAGGCCGTCGAGGCGCTGCGCCTGCGCCACGCCGACGAGGCCGCCCGACTCGCCGACCTCCAGCAGATGGCCCACGGCCTGGACAAGCGCGTCTCCTCGCGACAGCGCGGCCTCGTGCTGCTGGTCTTCGCCGCCGCCGCCCTCCTGATGTCCATCGCCACCCTGGTGGCCCGCGGGGCCTTCGGCGTCGCCCTCGATTACGACAAGGGCATCCTGGGCGCGACCGCGATCGTCGTGATCATCTTCACCCTCATGGCCGCCTTTCGCCGCTCCCTGACCCGCAACCGCCTCAACCGCCAGATGGCGGCCAGCTTCGTCGCCTACGGCGTCCTCTTCATCCTCTTCCGCCTCCTCGGCTGGCGGCTCGGCGTCCCCTTCAACGCCCTCCTCGCCCTGGAGCTGATGATCGTGGGCCTCTTCTGCGCCCTCGTCGCCATCTCCGTCGACGCCAGGATCTGGCGCGCAGGGGCCGTCGTCGCCCTCGGCATCGCCGCCGCCGCGATCTCCCCGGGCCACATCATGGAGATCTACGGCCTCGTGCTGGCCGTCGCCCCGATCTGGATGGGGATCATCTGGTACAAGGGCGGCCTGCCCGAAGGCACCCCCGAAGGCGAGCCGACGGGGCTCCCCCCGACACCCGAAGCCTGAAGCCAACCGCAACAACCCGAGGAGCAGCGCCGATGGGGCGAGCACACCTGTTCGAGTTCAACGACCAACCCTGGCTGCCGGCCTTTCTGCGCGACGCGATGACCGGCTACCTCGAAACCCTCTCGCGCAAGATGAAGCTGCACGAGCCCATGACCCCGATCATCGAAGCGGCCCTGGACAGATCCGGCGCAGAGCAGATCGTCGACCTCTGCTCCGGCGGCGGCGGCCCGCTGCTCCAGATCCGCGAGCGCCTCTCGAAGCCCGTCCCCGTCGTCATGACCGATCTCTTCCCCAACGCGGCGGCCTTCAAGGCCCTCCAGGCCCCCGGCGTGAGCGCGCGCATGACCCCCGTCGACGCCACCGACGTCCCCGACGATCTCCCCGGCCTGCGCACGATCTTCAATGGATTCCACCACTTCCAGCCCGAGCTCGCCCGCGCCATCCTCGAAGACGCCCACAAGAAGCGCGCCCCCATCGCCATCATCGAGCTCTCCGAGCGCACCGCCGCCAACATCCTCGGCGCCCCCCTCATCCCCCTCTTCACCTTCTTGCTGATGCCCTTCGTCCGACCCGCCCGCGCCCTGCCGCTGATCTTCACCTACCTCATCCCCATCCTCCCGACGCTGATTGCCTGGGACGGGCTCGTCTCCCACCTGCGCGTCTACTCGCCCGATGAACTCAAGGCCCTGACGGCGGGACTGGATGAGGGGGGCTACACCTGGGAGATCCAGCGCGCGCCGCTGATGCCGGGCGCCCACATGACCGTCCTGACCGGCTGCGTCCCGCGAAAGCGCTGAGCGCGACCGCCGATCCAGAGATCGCCACGCCCCGAAGAGCGCGAGCGCCGCTTCAGCGCCTGTCGCGGCCGCCCGAGAGCGCCAGCACCCTGTCGATCAGCCGGGCGGCGGGGTCGACCCGACCGTCGCCGCACGAGGCCAGCGGCCCGCCGCCCTGCTCCAGCTGCAGCTCGCCGCCCGCCGCGCGGCTCGCCTGTCCCGCAGAATCGCAGGCGCGATCCCCGCCCTGGCGCAGCCCCGGCGTGGGCGCGTCGGTCTCCAGCGGCCCGCGCGTGTGGACGACGGCCTTCATCAGCGCGACGATCTCCTGTTCGCGCAGATCGCCGCCCTCGGGCGCCACAGGCGCCGCGCCCCCCAGCTTGCACACGCGCTGGACGGCCGGGGCCTGAACCTGCGCCTCAAGGCCACGATCGCCCGAAACAGCGCCAAAGGCCGCCGCGATCCCGGCCACGAAGAGCCCTGCGAGCAGGAAGCGGCCTCGTTGGAGGTCGCGCTGGAGGTCGGATTGGAGGTCTTTCATGGTTCGCGCTCCGTGGTTCGAGGTCGGGGTCGGCCCGACCGCAGAGAATGCAACGCGCCGTGGCTCGATCCTTCTTCCTCGACGCTGGCCCGCGCCCCTCAAGGCCGCAGGTAATCCACCCTGAGCCGCCTCGCGCCCAAGGGGGTCTCAAAAACCACCACGCGGATCAAGGGCTTGCCGCCCACGACGCGCCGCTCCCAGGACTCCTTGTCCGCGAAGAAGGCCGAGGCCATCGCCAGCAGCTCGGCCTGCTCGCGCTTGCCCTGAAAGATCCCGTCGGTGCTGTCCTCCGGATCGCGGTGCCGCTGGCCGTGGAAGTTGATCCTGTCCTGAAGCAACACCTCGGCGGCCGACTCCAGGGCCTGCCCTCGGCTGTGCGCGTGATCCTGCGGGCTCAAGCGCGCCGTGTAGTTCGCCACCACCCGGCCGCCCCCGCTCATGTTCAAGCCTGACTGGCCCTCCTCGGCAGCACCCTCGCCCTCCTCCGCCGCCCCATCTCCGCCTGAAGGGGCCTCGCCTGCGACGCCTTGGCCCGCGGAGGAATCGGCCAGATCGATGGGGACCCCGGCGCCCTCCCCTCCGCCAGCGCCTCGGCCAGCGTCCCGGTCGACGTCCCCCCGAGCGCCAGCGTCGCCCTGACCGACGTCGCCACCGCGATCGGCGCGAGGGTCGCCCTGCCCCTGCGGGCCTGCGCCTGGGACGACGCCCGAGGATCCAACGGGCGCGTCGACGCCCTGCCCCCCGCACGAGCCGCCGCAACACCCGCCCAGCACCAGCGCGATCGTGAACACCCAGGCGCGACCCATCATGAACGACCCCTCTCTTGTCCAGGCGCAGGATACCTCATCCTGCGCCCGACGGAGAGCTTGACCCGAATGCGACCTCGGGACAACATGAACCGCGCGTCAACGTGGATGACACCATCGAGGCACCCTCTCATGAAGACACACTACCGCTGGGTCTGGGTTTTCCTGCTCCTCTTCCCCGCCGTGGCCTTCTCCCAGCCCGCCGACGAAGGCACGCGGGTCGGGGGCATGGCCGGCGTCGGGCGACACAACTACCAGGGCGGCTGCGCCACGCCGATAAATTATACCGTCGAGGACGTCGCCGTCGGCACCCAGGTCACCCACCGCGACGACTGGCTGCGCGTCTCCGGCGGCGCCCGCTTCAACCGGGGTCGCGTCACCAGCGGCTTCGTCGCCGATCCGGCCGACTGCGCCGTCCCCAACGCCAACCCCGCCGACTGCGAGCCCACTGAGGTCGGCGACGTCACCAGCGTCACCCAGTTCGTCGGCCGCCTCGGCTTCGAAACCGAGCACCTCGGCCTCGAGATCGGCCCCGTCCTGGCCCTGATCGACGACGACGGCTCGCGCAGCTTCGAAATCCTGCCGGCCCCCTCGACCCACTTCTGGGTCGGCACCCACTCCCTCCACCTCTTCGCCACCGCCCTGCCCCTGGACATCGATCCCAACGCCACCTTCGCCCTCGAAGGCGGCGTCGGCCACGTCAGCGACGACCTGCGCCTGGCCCTCGGCCCCCGCGTCGGCGGCGGCGTCCCTGCCGGCGAGATCACGTCGGGCTTCGTCCGCTTCGACAGGCGCCTGGACGGCGGCTTCTGGCTCGGCGCCGACCTGAGCGCCGGCCCCTCCGACACCGATCGCCTCAACTTCGCCGGCAGCCTCCGCTTCGGCTACCACTTCGACCCCCAATGACCCCTCCCCGCTCCAGACCTCGCCGCCCCGACGCTCTCCAGCGTTGAACCGCGCGGCCGCTCTCGATAGACTCTCGACCATTCCAGCGCTGAAGAACTGTCCCAACGGCGGATCTTCGCCAGCTCGCCCAGGAGGCACCAGTGGGAGGCAGCATGAAGGCCCTCAACACGATGGCGCTCGCCGTCATCTGCGCGTCATGTCTCGGGATCTTGGCCTGCGACGACGACGCCCCGCCCGCCAACCCCGGCGATCAGGACGCCGAACCCGAGCCGAACCCGGAGCCTGAGCCCGAACCCGCGCCTGAGCCCGAGCCCGAACCCGAGGCGTGCGACGACAACGCCGACTGTCGCGGCGGCGAGGTCTGCCGACAAGGCCGCTGCCTGCAGTTCTGCGCCCAGGACAGCCCTTGCACGGTGGGCTTCTGCCTCCTCGATCAAAACACCTGCGTCGAGTGCCTTGAGCGCGACCACTGCACGCCGGGCCTGCGCTGCGACGCCGCATCCCACCGCTGCGTCGAGGCCGAGTGCGTCGAAGACATCGACTGCCAGGGCGGCTTTGGGTGCGTCGACGGGACCTGCGTCTCGCTCGTCGATCCCTTCTGCCAGCCTGACGAGCGCACCTGCCAGGACAACACCCTGCTGACGTGCGCCCCCGACGGCGCCTCCCAGACCTCGACCCCCTGCGCCGAGGCCGAGCGATGCGTCCAGAGCGATGAGGGCGCCGCTTGCCTGCCCCTGATCTGCACCCCCTTCGAGGTCGGCTGCATCGACGACCGGAGCGCCTTCTCGTGCGACGAGACCGGGACGCGCAGCGACACGCTGCCCTGCCGCCAGGACCAGAGCTGCGTCGAGGGCGTCTGCACCCCTCAAGTCTGCACCCCGAACCAGGTGGCCTGTCAGGATGGCGCGCTGACGACCTGCGATGCGCTGGGCCTGAGCGCGCAGACGATCGTCTGCGACGAGACACCCGAGTGCCTCGACAACCCCCTCGGGTGCGCGTGCGCCGAGGCCGCCTGCCGCCTGCGGGTCTGCGAGCCGGACCGCCTGCGCTGCGTCGACGGCGCCGTCGAGTCCTGCAGCCCGGACGGCCTTGAGATCATCTCCGAGCCCTGCGGGCCGGATTCGCTCTGCCTCGACGGCGCCTGCCATCCCCTGATCTGCGAGCCAGACGCGACCCGCTGTCGGGGCGATCGCCTCGCGACCTGCAATGACCTGGGGACGGCCGAGATCGAGCGCGACTGTCAGGCAAGCGGCGCCTTCTGCGACGACGCTGGCCCGCAACCTCGCTGCGCCCCGCACTTCTGCCAACCCGACCAGCCCACCTGCCTCGGGGGCCGCGCAGGGATCTGCAATGAGCGCGGGAGCGCGCTGGCCCCCGGATCGACGAACTGCGCCTCGCTGGGGCAGATCTGCCGCCTGGGCCAATGCTCCGACGAGTGCGAGCCCGGCGAGCGCTTCTGCCAGAACGAGGTGGCCTTTGAGTGCCAGGACGATCGCCGGACGCTGACGCAGACGCCCTGCGGACAGGGGGCCTTCTGCGACGCGGGCATCTGCCAACCCGACGTCTGCACCCCGCAAGAACCGACGTGCGAAGGCCAGATCGCCGGCCTGTGCGACGAGCGCGGGAGCGGCGTGGGGGAAGGCGGGCGAGACTGCGCTCTGGAGGGCCTGTCGTGCGACGAGGGCGCCTGCGTCGCCTGCGAGCCCGGCCAGGCCCGCTGCGCCGAGGACGACCGGGTCGAGGTCTGCGAAGGCGGGAGCTGGCAGCTTGAGCCCCGATCCCACCAGGGCTGCCGCTTCTGGAGCATCGATCTCGACAACTTCGACGGGGGCCTGCTGGCGCCCCACGGGGTCTCGCTCATCAACGCCGACGCCTCGCCCTCGCAAATCGCTGTCGAGCGCGGGAATGGGCAGCCGCTCCAGATCACCCCCTGGCCCACCCAGATCGCCCCACGGGGGCTCGGCGTTCTGGAGTTCAACGCCACCTTCGTCGACCTGAACACCAACACCGCCCTGCTCGACACGAGCTACGTCGCCGGCACGATGCTCGGCGATCAGTCCTTCTTCATCCAGACCTCCTCGCCCGCCTCGGCCACCCAGCTCAACCCCCTGCGCGGCGGCACCTTCACCACCGACGGCTCCTTGCTCTTCCCCCAGGGTGCCGCCGGGACCGAGTTCATCGTCCTGAGCTGGCAACACCGCTCACAACAGTTCACCATCCGAGGCTTCATCACCATCGTGGCCGTCGACGACGATCCCACCATCGTCTCCGTCACCCCCACGGCCCGCATCATCGCCGGCACCGACCGCGTCAACACGAGGTCGGTGGCCGCGATCGACGTCGGGGAGCTTCGCACCTTCACGCTGGAGCGCGGCCAATTCCTGAACCTGGAGACCGAGGGGCCCGAGGGCGCCGATCTGACCGGCTCGGTCGTCACCAGCAACCGACCCGTCCTGGTCTTCTCGGGCCACGAGTGCGCCAACATCCCGCTCGGCGTCAACTTCTGCGATCACCTTGAGGAGATGATGCCCTCCGTGGACACCTGGGGCAGCCAGCACGTCATCTCCCAGCTCGCCCTGCGCGGCGACCAGCCCGACCTCTTCCAGATCGTCGCCAGCCAGGATCTGACCGAGGTCCAGCTCCTCCCCCCGCAGGCTGGCATCGACACCCTGACGCTCGCGCGCGGCCAGAAGCTCACCTTCCAGTCCAACCAGGGCTTCCAGGTCCTCTCCTCGGCCCCCGTCCTCGTCGGCCATTACATCACCGGCGGCGGCGACCGCTCCGATCCCTCCATGATGGTCGTGCCCTCGCTGGACGCCTGGCTGACGCGCAACGACATCTTCATGCCCGACGACTTCCCCTCGAGCTTCACCAGCGTCGTCACCCGCGCCGGCAACGAGGTCCTCTTCGATCTGGAGCCCATCGAAGACTGGGAGCCCATCCACGACAGCGGCTTCGTCGCCGCGCAGATCCCCACGGACCCTGGCGCACACACGCTGACCTCCGACGAGCCCTTCTGGTCGTCGGTCTACGGCTACAGCTCCAGCGAGTCCTTCCTCCTCGTCGGCGGCCGGGGCCTCTGAGGCGCGACGCCCTCCCCACCGCGCCCACCGCGGCGCCGCAGCCCCGCGCACCCGCCCCCCTCCTGAGGCCCGCAAGATCGCTCGCGCCCCTGGCGCCGACCCCGTCAACAACGGCAGACGCCTTCAACACACGCCTCGTCGTCCCCCCACGCCTGCGCGGGACATGCTCGTCGAGAGGGCACGATGAATCAGGGGGGGCCGCAGGAGCCTTTGCCGGGATCACTGGCCGTCTGGGGCGAGACCCCGTCGGGGACAATCGTGATGTCGGCGCGGCGGGACCCGATCCACCTTGCCCGTAATTCAAGCGTCCCAGATCCACCTTGCCCGTAATACGAGTGTTCCCCCTCCTTGCGCAGCGAGGAGGGGGACAGGGGGTGGAGTACGAACCACCGACACCCGTAATTCAAGCGTCCCCCCGAGAGGCACTGCCTCCCTCGTGGAACGAGGGCAGTGCCCTTCGGAGGGGGACAGGGGTGGAGTGCGGCGGACAGGGGGTGGAGTGTGCGGCACAGGGCGTGGAGTGCGGGGCTGGAGTGACTTCACCGAGCGAACCTGCCCGCGCCCAGGGCGTTCCCGTCCGCGGTTCTTGCTTCGAGCGGCGCGCTGGCTGTACCTTCTCTTCTCATCGCTCGGGACGATTTCGACGGGTTCATCGACCTCGCGCGGCGTAATGAAGGGAGAGGACTCAGGATGAACAAGAAACAACCCAGCGGCTTCTTGAAAAAGGCCGTCGCGCTGGTCAAGGACCGCCAGGCCCGGCGCCTCATCGACGCGAGGCCCGACCTCCACGACTTCTGGCGCCAGCCAGCGCCCGACGGCAACGTCCCGAGCGCCTACATCGCGCCCGTCCACCGCAGCCGCGCGCTGGTGTCCCTCATCAAGGACCTCCCCAAGGACGCGGCGATCCTGGAGGTGGGCTGCAACGTGGGCCGCAACCTCGCCTTCCTCCACGACAGCGGCTACCGAAACCTGACGGGCATCGAGATCAGCCCCCACGCCGCCCGCCTCCTGCGCGAGACCTACCCCCAGCTCGTCGACGCCTCCGTCAAGGTCGGCGCGGCCGAGGAGGTGCTGCCGGGCTTTGAGGACAAGCGCTTCGATCTGGTCTTCACCATGGCGGTCCTTGAGCACATCCACCCGGACAGCACCTCGGTGTTTGAGAACATGGCTCGCGTCGCCCGGAGCCTCCTGACCATCGAGCCCGAGCGCCACGCCTCCCACCGCCAGTACCCCCACGACATCCGGGCCATCTTCACGGGCCTGGGCTTTGAGCTGGTGCACAGCGTCTCCATGGGCGAGCTGCCCGACACCGCCGACGATCCCGCCATCGCGCAGTACTTCGCGTGGCGCTTCAAGGAAGCCGCAGGGGCACGTCGTCATGTCTGAGTCGCCTGGCCGCGTCGACGTGGACGCCTTCTGGGAGCGCGGCTTTGACATGGTCCGCGCCGTCTTCACCCCGGACGAGATCCACCGCCTCCGCCAGGACGCTCTGGCCCACCCCGATCACAAGGGCGATCTGCTCTCCCACCCCTCGCTCTCCGGGGTCGTCACCCACCCTGGGATGCTGAACATCGCCCGCGATCTGCTGGGCGCCACGCCGGTCTACTTTGGCTTCAGCTCGGTCACGCTCGGGGAGCTGGGGCGAGGCTACCATAAGGACAACGCCGACCGCTGGGACGCCGCGGCGCCCGACTGGCAGGGCCGCTATACGCTGATCCGCCTGGGGATCTACCTTCAGGACCACACGGCCCACTCGGGCGGCCTCAACCTGCGCGCCGGCTCCCACCAGCACATCTCGCTGCGCAAGGGTCGCACCGTCTACGCCAACACCGCGACCGGCGACGTCGTGGTCTGGAACCTGCGAACCAGCCACAGCGCCAACGGCTACCTGCTCAAGTTTCCCATCGGCCTGCACCTCCCCCCGCGGCTTGGCGCCAGGCTGCCCGGCGCTCTGATGCGCGGCCTGGAGAAGGAGCGAGCTGCCATCTTTATCACCTACGCCCTGCCCGACGCGCACCTGGAGCGCTACCTGACCTACCTCAAGGCGCGGACCTTCATGGTCGACCTCTGGCGCAACTCGCCTGTCCCCGAGGAGGTGCGCCAGACGCTGGCCTCCTCACCCCTCCTGTTCCGGGACGTCTGGTCCGAGATCCGCGACACCCCAGGCCTCGGACAGCACCGCGACCACGTCGAGATCCCTTACTGAGCCCGCCGTCCCAGGCGCGCGCCTGGGGCTACAGAGAAGGGATGCCCCTGCGGGGCTGGCGACAGGGCGTCAACCTGCGTGGCAGCGTGGCCCTCGACACCAGAACCCTCAATCCATCGCGTCCGTTGTGGCGTGTGAAAGGGCGCTGCGCAGGCATTGACCCTGTCGTGAGCCCCGAAGGGGCATCTCTGGATCTGTAGCCCCAGGCGCGAGCCTGGGGCGAGACGCCGTCGGCACGAGACGCCGTCGGCATGAGACGCCGTCGGCACGATCGTAACCTGTGGGGCATCGCAACCTTCACCGAGTGAACCTGCGCGCGAGGGGGCGAGCGACGCCCTCGGTTGTAGCCTCGGAGGTGTTGTGCTAGGTTCGCCTCGGCTCGCGCACGCGAGACTCAGGAGGGAGCACAGATGAGACGATTGAGGACAAATGGGTGGGCGGCGGCGGCGCTGGTGTCCGTGGTGATGATCGGCGCGGGGTGCGTGGACACGCCCGTGGAGGTCATCAACCCGGAGGCGCCCGCGATCCAGGGGCTCCAGAAGGGCTCGCTGGCCATCGGGGAGGTCTTTGCGATCAAGGGGCGAAACTTCCTGCCGGATGAGGACGGGCGCAACTTCCTGCTGATCCAGGGCAGCTTCTCGTCGCGGACGGGCTTCCCCGAGCCGGTCGAGGTCGAGGTCCCCGTCTTCATGGTCGAGGAGGGCGAGGACGGCCTCCAGACGGTGCAGTGGAACCGCTTTGGCCCCTTCCGCCACCCCTTCATGATCGAGGGGCGCCCCGGCACCTTCGAGGGCACGATCCAGGGCGTCACCGAGCGCAAGGACGGCCAGACCCTGCTGGGCGCCAAGGTCGCGGCGAGCTTCGGCATCGAGCCCTCCATCGAGTTCATCACGGTCCAGCCCGAGGGCGCCGACTGCGGCATCCCGGCCTTGAGCGGCTTCGGGGGACTGCCCTATCAGATCAAGGTGCGCGCGATGGGCTTTACGCCCACCGACTTCACCTTTCAGATCACCAGCTTGCAGAGCACGGCGGACCTGCGCACCCCGACGACCTTCCGAAGGGCGGCCACCGGCCCCGAGGCGACGCTGGGCTTCGAGGAGGAGATCGTCTTTCAGGACGTGCCCTCGGACCTGAAGTTCTACATCGCGGCGATCATCGTGCGGGCCACCGACGCGGCCAGCGGCAACGTGGTCGAGGCGATGCTGCCCTTCGACATCCACCGCCCCATCGAGCTTGAGTACAAGGGCGCCCTCCAGGTCGCCGAGCGCTACGAGCCCGAGCCGGTCACGGCCTGCATCCCGGGCTCGATCGGCAACCGGGCCACCTACAGCGAGTCGACCACCCAGTCGGTCCAGCGCAGCGTCGCCGTGCGGCTCTCCCAGAGCTGGACCGACTCGCGCGGCGTCTCCCAGACCCAGGACTGGACCGAGGGCTACCAGACCGGCGAGACGCTGGCCACGTCCTCCACCATCGGCAGCACCGACACCCGCTCGGAGGGCAGCACGCTGCAGAGGGGCCAGTCCCACAACGAGTCCGAGTCCAACAACTTCACCTTCGGCACCTCCGACGCCGAGAACTGGAGCTCCAGCCACACCGTCGGCGGCTCGCTCAGCGTCATGGTCGGGGCCGAGGGCGGCGCCAGCATCCCGCTCGTGGCCGAGGGCAAGGTCAAGGCCTCCACCACCGCCACCGGCAGCTACGCCTACGACACCGGCCAGGGCGGCTCCACGACGGACTCGCGCAGCTGGGGCGCCACCAGCAACCGCGGCTCCTCCAACTCGGTGTCCGAGTCCTACACGCTGAACAACTCCACCTCCAACTCGCGCTCGATCACCGACTCGACCTCTCGCAGCAACAGCCGCACCTACGCCTTCGGCGGCGCCGCCACCACCGACCAGCGCATCAGCCAGGGCCAGACCGAGGACGAGCAGAACACCTGGAGCGAGTCGTCCTCGTCGACGACGCTGACGAGCTACTCGGGCTTCATCCCGGTGGGGCGCTTCGGGGTCTTCTACCGCCAGACCATCCGGATGGTCCGCGTCGCCCAGATCGTCTCGTACAACGCCTGCG
>SYOX01000270.1 GCA_005804885.1 Pseudomonadota bacterium | reverse complement strand
GTCCACGCCCTCCCCCTTGCAAGACCTCAAGTCCAACTCGGAGGCGGGCATGCGCGCTCGATTGAGCGTGATCGCCACACTGCCGACATCTAAAGATGTCGGCGTTCACTCACTCTCTTCTCTTCAGTTTTCAAAGACCGAGGGTTACACCCTCACTCGCTCAAGCCCTGGGATTTTCTCCCTTGCTTGTCAGCGGAGGGAGAACCTAACCGAGCCCAGGGGCGGTGTCAACAACTTTTTTGACCCGCATCCCTTTTCCCCTCGCCGGTCAACCCCTCTCAGGGCCTCCGTACGCCGGGGAGGGTGTAAATAGCCACCTTCGAGGCGGGCGTCAACCTCTTTCTCAACAAAAAATCACGGCCGCCCGACCTCAACGCCCACCCGACTGCTCCAAGGCCCACTGGGACGACCTCAACGCCGCCACATCCGCTCTGTAGACCCCCATCAGGTGCCGCATCACCTGCACCTGGCGCCAGGATGTCCCCAGCGCACCCTCCGCCCGACCCCCCTCGACCTCCTCGCAGAGCGTGCCCACCTGCGCCATCCCCTCCTTGAGCGCCAGCACCCTGTCGGCCCCCTCGCTGCCCTCCTCGAAGAGCCCCTCGAAGGCGCTCGCCAGCGCCAGCGCCTCGGTCGCCTCGGCCTCGATCGCCTCTGGCGCCTCGGCCAGCTCCTCGCGGAGCTTCTCCAGATCGTCCTCCAGCCGCTCGTCCATCAACGACCTGATCACCTCCACCGGGGCCGCCAGCGCGTAGGAGTCCGTCGTCTCCCAGCGGCTCGACACCACCCCGATCACCCTCGACGCGCTGTCAAAGACCGGAGAGCCCGAGTTCCCCGGCTCGATCTTCGCCTCCAGCTCCAACATCCGCGTCTCGGTGTCCTCCCGGTTGAGCGGGTTGAGCCTGAGCGCCGAGATCGCCCCCGTCGAGCGCCGCATCTCCGCGCCGACCACGTTCGACTCCGGAAACCCCATCACCGACACCGCCGCCCCGATCCCCGGCGACCTCCGCGCCAGCGCGATCCCACCCCCCTGATCCGCCGCCGACTTCGCGTCGATCATCAACAGCGCCACGTCCCGCTCCGTGTCCACCGTCAACACCCGCGCCGGCAAAAAGGGCCCCTCCCTCCCCTCGAAGCCGCCAAAGCGCACGTCGATCAAGGTCCCGTCCGCGATGACGTGGGCCGCCGTCACCATCAACCCGCTCTCATCCACCAGGAAGCCCGTCCCGCTGGCCACGCGGCTCTCCGGGCTCTCCGGCTCGGCGTAGAAGACGTGGGCCACCGCCGATGACTGCCGGCTCAAGCTCGACTCCGTCGGCGACGACACCCCGACGCCCGCGCAGGCGCTCGCCCCAAGCAGGCCCAACACCAGCGCCCACGCCCCGGGACGACCTGCTCCATCATCTTGTAGCCGCAAGCAGATCACTCCATCATCTGGGACAGCGACAGCAGCGACAGCAGCGCCTCGGCCGCCGTCCCCTCCCCCGTCAGCAGCCTGTGGACCTGAGCCGTGATGTGAGCCTCGACCCTCTTGCCCTCGGCCCGCGCCAGCACCGCCGCACCCGACATCGCCAGCTCCTCGACCCGATCCCCGAAGAGCGCCTCCATGTCCCCGAGCTTCTTGCCCGAGGCCAGCGCCCGGCCCGCCTTGTAGGGATCGCGGCCCTCGCCCGAGGTCTGGGCGATCAGGTACCCGAGCCCGGCCATCCCCGAGGCGGTCTGCTGCTGGCCGCCCAGCGCCACGCCCAGCCGCCCCATCTCGGCCAGACCCCGCGCGAAGATCGTCCCGCGAAGCCCCTCGCCCAGATCCAGCGCGTCGCCGATCCCCACCGCCACCGCGATCAGATCCGCCGTCGCGCCCGCGACCTCCACCCCCACCAGATCGGGGTTGCCGTAGACCCGCGACATCGGGCCGCCGAAGGCCCCCTGGACCTCGGCGATCACGGCCGGGAAGCGGCTCGAGACCACCGCCGCCGTCGGCTTGCCGGCCAGGTGCGCCGAGCTCCACGTCGGCCCCACCAGCGCCCCGACCTGCCGCGTCGGCGTCTCCTCCAGCAGCACCTCGCTGCCCCTGAGCCCCGTCTCAGGCTCCAGCCCGTGGGCCGTGTGCACGATCCGATGGTGCCCTTGGAGGTGCTCGCCGAGCCGGGCGGCGACGGATCGCAGCCTCCGCGCCCCCGAGGCCACCACGATCAGCCTCGCCCGCTCGGCCAGCTCCTGCGGCTCCGCCGCGATCTCCGCCCCGTATCCCTTGAGCGTGTCCCGGGCGTCCCGATAGGCCCGCGTCCGCCTGGACACCTCTCCGGGCCAGACGAGCGCCTTGCGCTCGGCCCGCGCCAGCATCTGCGCCAGCGTCTCGACCCGATCCCCGAGGCCCGTCAGCCCCACTTCGTGCGCCATGGTCCTCCCCAAGGCTCGATCGCCCCGCCCTCACAGGACGCAGCGCAGCCGATTGCCGTAATAGCAAAGCAAATTCATGTTGTTGAGCCGCACACCCTGGCCGGTCGGCTCGGCCGCCGTCACCGCGTGGTACTTGCCCAGATCCGCCAGCCCCAGGTCCACGATCTCGGGCACCGTCCGGCTCGTCAGCGGCCCCAGGAGCCGGATCTTGCCCTGCGCCTGGGCCTCGATGAGCTGCTGGAGCACCTTGGCGCCCTCCGCGTTGACCTCGTCCCAGGGGACGTGCAGATCGCGCCCGAAGCGCAGCACGCGGGCCAGATCCAGCTTCGGGAAGCGCCGACAGGCCGCCTCGAAGAGCAGGTAGGAGACGAACTGGGTCGGCATGATGACCGTGTTGCGGTGCAGCGCCTCGACCAGAGCCTGGCCCGTCTGGCGCGTGTACTCGCGATCCCTCGCGGCGTCGTGCCCGATCACCCCCGGCCGCACCTCGAAGAAGCGCTCGGGATCGACCCGTCGGCCGCGCGCGTCGTACGACTGGCCCTCCGCGTCGACCCTGTGCCCGAGGATGTCCATCGGCTCCCCGAAGCGGATCACCATCGAGGTCTCCAACGCCGCGAGCTTCGTGACGAAGCGGGCCACCTCCATCGGCGAGTCGAAGGGATCGTCCGGCAGCAGGTAGTACTGCCTGCCGACCGTGCGCATGTAGTCGTTGATCAGCCCGTCGGCCTCCAGCACGAGGCTGAAGTTGAGCGTCATGGGCACGATGAAGGTCTTGTCCCGGCGCCCCATCTCGAGCTTCCGCACCGCCGCGGTCAGGCCCGTCCCGAGCAGCCCCAGCTTCAGGTGCGACTCGACGTGGCCGGAGCGGCTGCGCGTCCCGCCTGGGAAGAAGAGCGAGTGGTAGCCCCTCATCAGGAGCTCCTCGCTGTAATTCTTGAGGCAGTCCTTGTAGAGGTTGTGCGCGATGCGCCTGTCGACCTTGTAGGCCCCCAGGTTGTGCATGAAGAAGCTCAAGAGCGCGTTGGTGAAGAGGTTCTTGCCCGCCCCATAGGTCACAGGGGGCAGCCCGGCCTCGGCCAGCGCCCAGCCGATCACGGGGCTGTCCAGGTTGCTCAGGTGCGTCGGGGCCACGATGAAGGTCCCCTTGCTCGCCAGCGATCGCAGGAGCCCGAGATCGCCCTCGAAGACGATCCGATCGCTCAACTTGCGAAAGCGCACCCCTCCGGAGCCCCCCTGCGCGCTGAAAAGCAACGAGAGGGCCACCGGCAGGACCTTGTTGGACACCTCGTAGACCCTGGGGTCGAAGTTCCCGGCCACGTCCTGGCCGTAGGAGCGCACGATGTCCTCCAGCAGCCGCCGCTTCTCGCCCTCGCCGGCCGTCCCGACGCGCCGCGCCACCGACCTCCAGAAGCCCAGGTTGCCCACCTCGCCGACCGCCTCGTCGGCGCCGTACTTGACCAGCCGCTCGATCTCGTGGAAGGCCGCCTCGTTGAGGATGTACTCCAGCTGTGCGCCGCGCCCCTCGTTGGCCTCCATGACCTTCTCGGCCACCGTCCGGCGGCAGACCGTCTCGATGATCGATTCGCGCTCGGCGTTGAAGTCGTAGAGCTTCGGCCGCTGACCCATCTCCCCTCCCCGATCGATCCCTTCGTGGCTCAATTGATCTTCTGCGCCCGCAGCCTACGCCCTGCGCCCTTGCCTGACAAGGCTCCCTTGACACGGGCGGGCGGCCGGTGCGAACGTCTGCCCACGGGAGCGAGCCCAACCCCCTCTCCCTGATCCCATCGACCCGACAGGGGCCTCGGAGGCCAGACCTCAAGGTCACCCCCTGCACCCGACAGGAGACTCGCCGTGAGCTATCCCCCCATCGACAAGGAGCTTGCCCAGCTCCCTGAGTCCAACCTCACCGTTCGGATGCTGACCCTCTTTGACTACATCGTCCCCGGAGCCTGGATCAACGTCACGAACCTCGACGACATGATCGCGCTGGTGACCGAGGAGGAGGACGAGGACCTCATCGGCCAGGTCCGCGACCGCGTCATCGAGCTCTACATGGACCCGAACGAGAAGTACCACCGGGCCGTGCAGATCTTCCGCCTCGTCGACGACGTGGACAAGATCGTCGGGGCCGCCGCGCTGGCCAACACCGCCGCCCAGCAATACAGCTTCCTGAGCTTCCTGGACCGCTTCACGCCCAAGGCCGACAACGCCCAGGCCGTCGACGCCTGCCTCAAGCTCGTCGCCGAGCTGTCCACCTTCTGCCTGATCAACGGCCTGCCGGGCGACAGCGTCATGGACTTCGTCAAGTCCCTGCGCGAGTACGGCAAGGAGGATCAGATGCGCATCGCCACGCTGGTGACCGCCGAGGGCATCATCCCGCTCGGGCCGGACTTCGCCCGCATGATGTACGACGGGGTCCACAAGATCGACACCGACGCGCTGACCAACAACAAGCTCTTCAAGAGCATCGCGGCCTTCCTGCCCGGCGACACCGCCGGCGAGAAGCACGGCCTGATCCGGCGCACCATCGATCAAGCCGGCGACTACCTCCACGGCTTCGCCGCCGAACGGGGCATCACCCGCGAGAGCGTCGACAAGCGCATCCGGCAGGTCATCGACGTCGGCGACAAGGGCCTGGACGTCGTGGCCGCCACCATCGACATGACCACCAACTACTACGAGCACACCGGCATCCAGTCCGTCGCCCGCAGCCTCGTCGACCGCGCCTACGGCGAGATCTGAGGCTCGACCGGGGCCGACCAGATGGGGTATGGGTAGGGATGGGCGCTGATGCCCACGAGCGCGAGCAGATCCATGTCCCAGATCCTCGTTGTCGACGATGAGCTCAACATCCGCCGCGTGCTCGCCGCGCTGCTCAAGCGCGACGGGCACAACGTCCGCACCGCGGCCGACGGCGGCGAGGCGATGGCCGAGCTCAAGCTCAGGCCCTTCGACGTCGTCATCACCGATCTGAAGATGCCCAGGGTCGACGGCCTCCAGCTCCTGTCGCACGTCAACGAGCACTACCCCGACACCCCCGTCATCATCATCACCGCCCACGGCACCATCGGCGGGGCCGTCGACGCGCTCAAGAGCGGGGCTTTTGACTACATTACCAAGCCCTACGAGCAGGAGTCGCTCAAGCGCGCCGTGGACAAGGCCACGCGCACCAGGGCGCTCAACGAGGTCAACCTCCACCCCCAGGTCGGCCCCATCGAGGGTGAAGGGACGCCCGCGCGCTTCGGGATCATCGGGGGATCTCCGAGGATGCTGGAGATCTTCACCATCATCGAGAAGGTCGCCTCACACCCCTCGACGGTCTTGATCACCGGCGAGTCGGGCACCGGCAAGGAGCTCGTCGCCAAGGCCCTGCACACCACCAGCGGCAGAGCGGACTCGCCCTTCATCAAGATCAACTGCGCCGCCATCCCCAAGGACCTGATGGAGTCGGAGTTGTTCGGCTACGAGAAGGGCGCCTTCCCCGGCGCCGACCACACCAAGCCGGGCCGCTTCGAACTGGCCGACGGCGGCCCGCTCTTCCTCGAGGAGAGCGGCGAGGGGCCCCTGGAGCTGCGGGTCAAGC